>JAILQN010000332.1 GCA_024699005.1 Clostridia bacterium | reverse complement strand
CGAAGGACAGCATATACCCCGAGGATCTCGATTTCTTTGAAACCGAGCTTGCCACCGGCGAGGGCTACAGCCCTGCCTATGTTGCCGAGTGCCTTGGGAAAATCGCGCAGCTGCGCAACTGGATGAACGGCGGCGGGCAGGCTGAAACTCCCGAAGCATCGCCGAAGCCGGCTGAGAAAAAGCCCAAGCCGTCGAACGGGCCGGTGGTCAGCCTTTTGGATCTCGCCCCGAAGGATGCGAATTCCGCCGCGGCGCAGCTTACGCCCGCGCAGATAATCATGAAGGATATCGATATGCTTCGCACGAGCGGTTCGTACAAAACGGATTTCAAAAAATACGTTGCGGGCAAGGCGGAGATCGACGCGGATTTCGTCGATAAGCACCTTTCGTACTTCAAGCCCTGGGAGCTGGACGCGATCATCTCTGTGAAGCAGATGCCGGAGGAATTCCTCGAAAAATACTTCGGCGTGCTGGATCACGCCAAGATCGCCCGTTATCAGCAGTTTTCAGAGAGCTTTTTCATAAAGCATTTCTCGCAGCTCGATACCGAAATCGTGCTCAGGTACGGCAAAAACCCATGGCGCAAAAAGGAAAATCGATCCAAACAGCTTGATGTGTTTCTTCGCATAAAGGGGGTAACGATATGATCTCAATCAATGAAGCCAAGCGCCTTGTGAAACGCGCGCTGCTTGCGAACATCATATGTGAAAAGCCGAATCTCGCCATCACGCCTCTCGTTTCAGGCAAGCACGGCATCGGCAAATCCGCAATGATCAAGAGCATCGCGGCGGATCTCGGCGGCGTCTGCATAACCATCGAGGGCGGCACGCTTAAGGAGGGAGAGATCACCGGCCTTCCGTATCAGTATAAGGATGACGAGGGCAGAACCCGCTTCCGCTTTCTGCCGTATTACGCCGTGGAGCGCATACAGAATGAGGAAAAACGCATCTTCGAGCTTGCGGGCGGCAAAGCGGACGAATCCGCGCTTTCGGGCGACGAGAACCGCTATGCCCTGAACGATATTTCGCCCGCAGAGCGCATAGAGGCGCTTCGCTCCGGCAGGGTTAAGCCCGTCATCATATTCATCGACGAGATCAACCGCACGGAGAACACGGTCTATAAGGAGCTGATGAACATCCTCCTCACCCGCAGCGTCAATGGCTACGTCTTCCCCTGGTGGGTGCTGTTCGTCGGCGCGATGAACCCGAGCACGCAGAACAGCGTCTATGCCACCAACGAGATGGACCCCGCTCAGCTCGACCGTTTTCTTAAGATCAAGGTGGGCGACAGCACGCCGGAATGGCTGAAATTCGGCAAAGCGACCGGCATTTCTCCCGCCATTTTGAACTTTATAAAGGATAACCCGAAGTGCCTTTCCTCGGATGCGAAGGATCTTGCCGATGAGGAAAAACCGACTCCTTCGCCCCGCGGCTGGGATATGGTCGATACGCTTTTGAAATCCGAACCCATGCTGCGCGGCTTCTTCACGGATAAGGAGAACGACCCGAAGACCGTAGAGAAGGATATGAAGAACCTCGTTGCCGCAAAGCTCGGCACTCCGGTCGCAACGATGTTCTTTGCAAGCCTTGTTTCGCAGGCGAGAGCGCTTATGCCGGAGGAGATCTTTGCGGACGATGAGAACCTTTCCGCCTGCGCGCCGGTGCTTTCGCAGCTCTCCGCTGCCAAGAAGGTGCAGACCTGCGACCTGATGCTCGCGTATCTCAAGGAGAATATCGAGTTCATGATGCTGGACAAAGCCGGTTTTGAAAAGGCCAAAAAGCAGCTTTGTGTTTTCGTGAGCACGCTTGATTCATCAACGAAGCTGCTCTTTGCGCAGAACCTTGCGGCGACCCAGACCGACGACGGCAACAGTATGATCGAGCTTTTGTTCGACGTGTTCGAAAAGGAGCTTATTCAGATGCTCGACCTGTCCGAGCGGACGAGGAAGCTGATCGAAGGGCAGAAGTGAATTTTAGATAAATTCGGATTTGTGAGGATAAACACATGAGCAAAACTGTTAAGGAAAAAGCTATCGAGTGGGGCTGCAGTGAATCCACTGTAAAGCGGTATTGCGCTTCCGGTATCATACCTACCGCAGAACAAGTGGGTATTCGAAAATCCTGGAGCTTACCCGATAATTGTAAAAAACCACCCATGACGCGTCATGGATTATGTTTTTTATTAGATACCATATATCAAGTTAACCAAGGGGCAGCTGTAGATATTTCTTCTTGGGGATATCCGGAAAAGCAAATCAAAGAAGGTTATTCTTACTTAATCTCATTTGCATTCATGACCTCTTTTTCATGGATGGAGATCAAGAAAAAGCTCAAAGATTGCACTGTTACTAAAAGAGGAGAACAACTGATAGCTCGTGAGAATAAAGAGAGCAAGGGAAAAACATCATTTAAGGCACATGTAACAGCGAAAGCTAACATTGGTGTGGCGAATATTGAGATTGGAGCGGAGGTATCACATGAAGAAGTGGGTTAAGATACCTGATGCCCTTTTCTTTCAAGAAGGCCCCGGTGTTAGGAATACACAATATACTTCTACTGGCGTTAAACTTTTAAACGTTGCAAACCTTGTCGATGGTAGGGTGGATTTATCAACTTCGGATCGCTATATTTCCGAAGAAGAAGCGTATGGAAAATACAGACATTTCCTTTGCGATGCTGGCGACTTCATCGTAGCGAGCAGCGGAATTAAAGTGGAATATGTGGATAGAAAAATGGGATTTATAGATAACACCATGCTCCCTCTATGCATGAATACAAGTACAATTCGTTTCAAAGTGTTGAACCCGAGCGAACTGAACATCCGTTATTTCATGTATTACTTGAAATCTTTTCAGTTTAAGGAGCAACTTTCACGATATATAACCGGCTCTGCTCAATTGAACTATGGTCCAAGCCATTTAAGCAAGATGGTTATGCCGCTAGTGTCAATTGATGAACAACAAGAAATAATAGCCTTGTTAGATGAAACACAGGTGCTCATAGAACTACGAAAACGGCAATTAGAAAACCTTGACGACCTCATCAAAGCCCGATTTGTCGAGATGTTTGGGGATCCTGCCAGAAACACGCAGAACCGTCCAACAACAGACTTTATCAATGTCGTTAAGATGCAAAGAGGTTTTGACTTACCTGTTCAGGATAGACAGCAAGACGGGGACGTACCGGTGTTTGGCTCTAATGGTGCTTTGGATCATCACAATATAGCAAAGGTTCATGGCGGTGGTGTTATTACAGGAAGATCTGGAACCATCGGAAAAGTCTATTATACAGAGGGTGATTATTGGCCGCTGAATACATCGCTGTTTTCCGTAGATACACATGGAAACAACATCATTTTCTTGGCATATTTGCTTATGATGTATGATTTGTCGAGGTTTATCGAAGGTACTGGGGTGCCGACCCTTAATCGAAACAAGTTCCATAATAAGCCTATTATCGATGTTCCATTGGAAGAACAAATTGCATTTGCCGATTTTGTGA
>JAILQN010000090.1 GCA_024699005.1 Clostridia bacterium | reverse complement strand
AGCAGTTTTTCAGAGGCAGATTTTTTTCAAGACAACGAAGCTGCCGCAGATAATACTGTCGTATTATCAAGGCAGATGAGGCAGTATTGGGGAAAAGATGCTCTGAAAAACCGTTTTGTGTTCAACTCCCCTTACCCTATGTTAAGCTACGGCAAGACGTTACGTTTGTCGGCGTTCGGCAACTGTAATGGAAAGAATATCGGTCACAAACGCGCCTTCCCGCATCGGATTTACGGAGGATGACATGAAAAACATACGGTTCACGGGACAACAGGTTCTTTTTACCAGGACAAACGAACTGGTCAGAGTGACTCCGTGTCACAAAAACGCGATCCGCTTTGAGGCTTTTCCGGACTGCAAAGCCTTTGACGAGAATTATACTCTGTTGCCGCAGCAGGCGGACTGCTCGTTTGAGGAACGCGAATACTGTGTGTTTTTGACGGTCGGCAGGGTGAGTCTGCAGCTTGAGCAGAACGGAAAGATTACCGTCTACAAAGACGGCGTGGTCATTCTGGAGGAACAGCCCGATCTTGCGTTCCATGACGGTTATCGGCGGTATCGGCGCAAGAACGGTTCCTGGTCTGCCATGCTCACGTTCCATGCGAATGAGGGAGAACGCTTTTACGGTCTCGGCCACGACGCCTGTGGCAGGTTCGACCTGAAGGGCTGCGCGTTTGACCTGCGCCACGTGAACGCGAAAACGGCGATTCCGTTTGTTTATTCCTCGCTGGGCTACGGCTTTTTGTGGAACAATCCGGCAATCGGCAGCGTTGAGCTTGCAGAAAACCGCACGCGCTGGAGCGTCGGCGCCACGCGTAAGATCGACTTTGTCGTGATTGCAGGCAATCCACAGGAGGTTTGTGAAGCGCTGGCGGATCTGACCGGGCACGCGCCGGTCATGCCGCATTGGGCAACCGGCTTTTGGCAGTCCCGCCTGCGCTATGAAACGCAGGCGGATCTGCTTGCTGTCGCGCGGCGGTACAAGGAAGAAAACATCCCGCTCTCCGCCATCATATGCGACTACTTTCACTGGACAGAGCAGGGAGACTACAGGTTCGACCCACAGTACTGGCCGGACGTGGACGCCATGACAAAAGAACTGCACGATATGGGTACGAAGCTGATCGTATCAGTCTGGCCGACGATCAACGGCAATTCCGAAAACTATTGGCCGATGCGTGAGCGCAACCTGCTGATCCGCACGTCCGGGGGAATGAACGACGTGTTCAGTTTTTACGGTCCGCAGGCGGAAATCGATGTGACGAATCCGGAAACGAGAGCTTTTGTGTTCTCGAAGCTGAAAGAAAACTATCTTGATCACGGGGTCGACGGCCTTTGGTTCGACGAAGCGGAGCCGGAGATTCACCCGGAGCATTTCGACAATCTTTTGTTCCATATCGGTCGCGGCGACGAAGTCGGGCTGCTGTATCCCTATTACTACGCGCAGATGGCATTTGACGGCTTTGCGAAGATGGGCAGAGTGCCGGTCACCCTGATCCGCGCCGCCTATCTCGGCGCGCAGAAGTTCGGCGCGTTGGTATGGAGCGGCGATATCCCATCCACGTTCGAAAGCCTGTCGCAGCAGGTGAAAGCCGGGCTGAATATGGCGATGTGCGGTATTCCGTGGTGGAACACGGACATCGGTGGCTTTTGGGGCGGAGATACCGAAAGCGAGGATTTCCGCGAACTGATCGTTCGCTGGTTCCAGTACGGCGTATTCTCTCCGGTAATGCGCGTACACGGCAACCGAAATCGCCACGGAGAAAAGACGCGCGACGTGAAAGAGCCGACCGGCGACCCGAACGAGATCTGGAGTTTCGGAGAACAGAATTTCCGAATTCTGAAAGACCTTGTGCTGCTGCGCGAACGTCTGCGGCCCTACATTGAAGCGCAGATGCAGACCGCGGCGGAAAAAGGCTGGCCGGTCATGCGCCCGATGTTCTTTGCGTATCCGGAGGACGAGATCTGTTACACACTCGGAGAACAATACATGTACGGCGATGACATTCTGTTTGCGCCGATCGTCTGTAAAGGACAAACAGAAAAACAGGTCTATCTTCCGAGCGGCAAGTGGGTGCTGACAACGGACAAGAAAACATACGACGCGGGCTGGCACACGATCCACGCGCAAGTCGACGAATTTGTAGCATTCGTGAAAGACGGCGCAGAGGTGCTATCCTGTTTCGAATCGAAAGATTCATGAACGAACAGACATATTTCGGTTTATCGTTCTGACATCCGGTGCTTTCAGGCGAAGAAACACAAAAAAACACGGTGATTTGTTTCTAAATCACCGAGTTTTTTTGTGAAGCCGCTCCTTGCGTGGCTGATAAAGTAATGAAGACGCTCCTTTGGCACTAATCGTTTAATACGGGCGACTTCATTCAGGCTTCGGTCCGGGGATCACCAGCCGACAAATCCGTTCGCGATCATCCTGAATATATGCTTTAAAAAAGCGATAACTTTTTGCAGGAAATTCAGCCCGGCATCCGCGGGATCCGAATCGCATACGATATAAATCGGGGATTGTGTTGCGCCGATACGTTTTACGCCGCCAGGTACGTTATCCTCTATTACATTTCCCTGCATGTCGTAAATGGTGTTTATCGCATCCGGGAGAATGATCTCCTGATCAAAACCGGACTCTGCCCAGACGACGTATACGGTTTGTCCGCTTTGCGCATATGTCGCGACATACGCGGACTCCTGATAAAACAGACCGTATTTTGTCTGCTCCAGGGAAGCAAGCTTTTTCCCGGAAGTCAGGGAATTAAAGGTTTTTACGGCGTAGGCCGAGACCTTCGGCGTAAAGTCGTTTTTGTAAAGTCCCAGGGAATTCTCGTACTCCTCGCTGCCCAGGACGTCTGACGTTATACTGCTGTTCTGCAGCTCATAGGTAAAGTATTGTCCCTCTATACCATAGTCAAGCAGAAACTCGTCATAAAAAATCGCGTTGCGCACGATATACTGCGCCTGTGTCTGTTCGTCGACGTTGCTGTTTGCCCAGCCTGTTTCCGTGACCCAGACGGGCATTTTATCATAGCCGTATTTTAGCAGCACGTTTCTGTACTCGTCCAGTCTGTTTCTTGCCCGCTTTTCGGGAGCGTTTTTCCCCAGGTAGTAGTGTACGGACAGCCCGTCCATATATGAGCCTGCGCCCGCCTTCATCATATCGTCGATAAAATCCGTATGAAGCGCGATCGCGCCGCCCAGGACGGTGACGGCGGGATCATTGCGTTTGATGGTTTGATATGCCGCCTTTAACATACCGGTATAATCCGCGGCCGTTGCGTTTTTGGTGTTAAAATATCTGAGATCGGGCTCGTTCCAAATCTCATAGGCCTCAACTTTGTCGGCTAACGATTTTGATACGTAATCCACATACCGGATATACGCGTCGAAGTATTCGTCGTCCGCCGTCGTTTCCGGATCGCCGTCGCGAACGGGTATCGTGCAGTCATATGCGGCTCCTGCGTCTATATCGGATTGCGACGGCCGGCCGAAATCATAGATCGGGTTGCCGAAACCGAGTATCACAAGGCACTTGATTCCGTTACCGGTTGCCGCTTCGACCCAGCCGGAACGGACGGATAACGAGAGCTGTCCCTTTACGGGCTCAACATTACGCCAGAGCACCTCGTCACGCAAAACAGGCAGATCGGCGTTGACGGCTGCCGTAAAAGACTGCTCCTGATTTCTGCCCTGCGCCATGTGCGTGCAGGCGCCGATCCCTTCGGCTTGCGCCGCTGCGGAAAAAACAGACGCTGCAACAAGGGCTGAGGTAAAAAAAGCCAGTATTTTATGCGCTTTCATAGAGTCACCCCGATAGTATTAATTGATCCTACCGAAAATCAGTATACTATAAGAAAAACCGAATTGCAATACGGTTGACAACAACTGACAAGTGAAGAAAAAGCTGTTTTTTCCATATCGGAAATGGCCGGTCGGGGAATCGGTTTTTTGAGATGCACACTATATATTTTGCCGGTAAACGCCGACAATTCTTATTGATTCTTCCTAATGACATGAAATCCTATGAAGCGTTAAAAAAAAAGATTCTATTTAAAAAAGGGGATCACACCTACGGCGAACCCGTTTGGGCGTGGGGGCGAAGACTATGGCAGCGCGACCGCGACGTTTACCTGCGAAAAAAATGACGACACGCAGCCCGTGGTCGCCACCGTGACGGAAGTTCCGACGCCGGACGCGACCTGCGACGAGGACGGCGTGATGGTACACACGGCAACGGTCGTATTTGGCGGGGAAACGTATACGGCGACGCAGAACGTGCGCATCCCCGCCACAGAACACAGTTACGGTGAGCCCTCCTGGAGCTGGTCCGCCGATCATCGCACCGTGACCGCGACCTTCACCTGCACAAAGTGCGACGGCACAAAGATCGTGACAGAGAACGCGACGCAGGAGGTGGTCTCCGAAGCTACAGCGACCGCCTATGAAGTCGTGAAATACACTGTCACCGTCGAGGTCGACGGCA
>JAILQN010000322.1 GCA_024699005.1 Clostridia bacterium | reverse complement strand
CCGAAAGGACGCCAAGATCAAATCACTGGAAATGGAGAATGAACTGATGCGGGATTTTCTCTCGCTCACAGAAAGGAAGTGAGGACAAGCGTAAAATATCTGGTGATCTATCGCCACAAAGAAAAATATACGATTAGCGAAGCATGTTCGATTTGAAAACTGCATAGGCTGGAGCGATAAATGCAGGGCGTTCGGCATCACCGGAGAAGCTTACAGCCCCATTGAAGACGTCGTGTTTGCCGATTGCGCGGTGCTTTATCGCAACGCTACTTGGGATAACGACCGCGTATGCTCGCTTGCCGTGTCGGTTGAATACGGCGGCGCCGATATCAACAACGTAGTGTTTGAGAATATCGAGATATACCGCGACACGGGAAGAGCCATATTTGTTCTTGTAACGAACAGGGAACTGAGAAGCTGTAAAATAAAGGGAGTAGTTTTCCGTAACGTCACTTACAGGGCGGACGTCAAGGGGAGGATAGCCTCGGTGATAAGATCCAAAGGCGTAGATAAGGCGCGTCTGCGGTTCTTCCGATTCTTTAAACAGATACTGCCGTTCGGATGGCTTGAGGGGAAACTGTAGGATCCTCCCCTCAACGGAAATGAGATCGAGGTGACGTTTGATAACGTTATCGCCAACGGACGCAAGATCGGAAGATGCAATTTCTTCAGATATTTCACGACTTCGGGCAATGAGGATATCATTTTTAAATGATATTATTCTATATTTGGTTTGGCGGAGGTAAAACGTGAGATTTTGTTTGTTTAAGTTGACTGTCATTCTTTTGACGGTACTGCGAATGGTGTTCCCGTCTTTGAATAAGCAGAATATATCATATGACAGATTGCCTGTTCGTTTTTTTATTGAGCGTCGCAGCGATATATTCACGCCTGCAGGTGAGGAGATAAGCGGTGTTTGTGAATATCCGACTGTGATTAGGCTTACGCATCAGAAGAATGAAGAAGATAACGGTAGGCTTTTGACGACTTTTGAACAATGGGGATTCACCTATCCGATATATGAGAGTCAGGACGACGGCCTGACATGGAGTTTTCTCGGACGAGTGAAGGATGACTATAACGGTTATTACAATGAATGGATGCCTTTTCTGTATGAACTCCCCGCGGATATCGGAGACAGAGAAGAGGGAACGGTGATTCTCGCGGCGACTTCCGTTACCGGCGCCGGAGTGACAGTCAGTACGATCACTTTATACGAGAGTACCGATCTCGGACGGAGTTTCAACGCTTTCTGCAACGTCGACAAGGCGGGCGGTACGGATTGGGGCGTATGGGAACCGTTTCTTATTTACGAGGAAGAAAGCGGCAGATTGTTCTGTTTTTATTCCGATGATTCGGATCCTGCTCACTCGCAGAAACTCGTTTATAAATACTCTTATGACCTGGTCAATTGGAGTGAAAAGTTTGAATGTGTAGCGTGCAGCGATCCCGACCTGCGCCCCGGCATGGTTTCCGTCGCGAAATGGGCAACGGAGAGTATTATATGGTCTATGAGATGGTCGGTATCGGCGGTAATGACATCTACTGCAAGTGTTCGTCTGCTCTTGACGACTTGGGCGACGCGGCGGATTACGGGAAGGTCGTATCCGCTGCGGGCAAAACCTTCGGTTCTTCACCTTACGTCGCCTGGTCGCCTATAGGCGGGCCTTGCGGCACCCTGATCGTAACGGCAAAACATATGGTCAAAGGCGCGAGCGCTACGGGAAGCGATCTTTTCCTGAGCTTTGATTACGGCAAGACTTTCGCTCCCGTAGATAATCCGCTACCTTATTCTTTTGACGGACACGATCGGTGCGGCTACAGCCCTTCACTGTTTGTCTCTTCCGACGGAACGGAGATTTATTACGTCAACAATCCTCCCGGTAAAGATTCGACTTACAGTATTGCAATGGCGAAGATACGTCTCTCCGAAAGAACCTTTCGCGACCTTAGATTCTGACACTAACAAGAAAGTCCGCCTCGGGGCGGACTTTCTGCTATTTGCGTAATCAATGCTTACGGTATTTAAGTACTGCGATTCCCGCAGCGGTGATTCCTGCCATTATCGCGAGTCTTTTCAGTACGAACGGTATAGCCGTCTGAACGGAAGTGGGTGAACGGCTGTAAACGTATGCTGTTATGGGGCGGGCGTATCTTTTTCCCGATATTTCTTTCTTTGTGACGGTATAAGTTTTGAAATTCGCCGGATCGTCTTCGCTGAATTCAAAGACCCTGACGCCGCGCAGACCTCCGGGGCCGTAGCAGTCAAAACCGCATCCCTGGGTATAGCCTATTTTTATTCCGTCAAGCTCGCCGACAAAACTGTTTGAATGGTCGTGACCGAAAAATACTCCCTTTACTTCGCCTTTTTCCTTGAAGGCGGCAAATTCGCCGGAGTTGTGATCGGGTGCGGCAAAGTTTTCTTTCATGAATCCGCCTGCTTTGATAAGCTCTTTCGGAAGACAGTAAAACTTTCTTTTCCTTGATCCCGCTCCGCGGTAAGAACCCTTCTGTTTCTTTGTGAGTTCCTTCGCCAGCAGATATGTTTCAGGAATCGGGATATGCTGAAATACTAAGGTCGGTATCAGCGGAGAGGAATCTCTTATCATTCGGTACCGGTCAATTTGTTCCGGAGTGACGTATGCTGTGGAGCCATCCGGCAGTTTTGATCCGGAATCAAAAAGGATAAAACGCAGCAGGGGAGTCGAGTCATTTGAGAGGACTTCGATATTGAAATTACATCTGTCCGAAACGCCTTCCCATTCATCGCCGACCATTCCGAGTTTCTTATAGAAAGCGTACTGTTCTTCCTTTGAAAAATCGGACGCCTCATCGTGATTTCCGAATACTGCGGTAAATGGGATGCCTCTTTCGGTCACCGGCTCAAGTACTTTGCGAAGAACGTTTTCTTCGGCACTTCTTCTGTTCGGCCCCAGAAAAGACAAAGCGTAGCTTTTCAGCTGATCGCCCGTATAAACGACAAAATCGGGCTTGACCTTGTCGAGAACGGCATTCATGAAAGCAAAAGTGTCGGGATTGAGAAAAGGGTTTTCCTGAACGTCGGCAAATTGCAGGACGGTAAACGTTCCGTCCTTGCGAAATCTCAGCCCGGAAGCCATTTCAGTTTCTTTTTTCGATTTCTGTGATCAGATCGACTCTGCGCTGATGTCTTCCGCCCTCAAATTCCGTGTTGAGGAAGACGTCGACGAGTTCGATCGCAAGACCTGCGCCTATGACTCTGGCTCCGAGGCAGAGCGCGTTCGCGTCGTTATGCATGCGCGTATATTTCGCGCTGAAGTAATCGCTGCAGCAGCATGCTCTGATCCCGTTGACCTTATTTGCCGCGATGGAAATACCCACGCCGGTTCCGCAGCAGAGTATCGCCTTGTCGCACTCTCCGCTCGTCAACTTTGCGCAGGTCGCCTCGGCCTGTATCGGGTAATCCGCAGATTCGGCGGTATATACTCCGCAGTCGATATAGGGTATGTTCTGTTCGTCTAGATGCTTTTTGATCTCTTCCTTGAGTGGAAAACCCGCGTGGTCGCTGCCTAATGCTATCATAATGTCTCCTTTATCGGTTATTGTCTTTTTTATTTCTTACTGCCTGAGGTTCTCTGAGATAAAACGGACATAAATATTCGGGAGCTATCGGCGTCATGTCGGTATTGAGGATCTTTTCTTCCGCCAGCAAAGCGGCGCAGGACGCTCTTTGGTATCTGACAAGCTGATTAGCGCAAACGACGTTGCTTATTCCTTCAAGACCGCTCAACGCGACCTCCGTTCCGTCTCCGGCTAAATAGACCGGCACGTCAGAGTGATTCTTAAGCTCGTCGTTAAGCTGCGCGATCTTTATTGCGCTGTCCTCGGTAAGACGGCGCAGCGCGTCTTTTTCGCTTTCAAATAAAGCGGTATACACCTGCGCGCAGCGCGCGTCCATAACGGGGCAAATAATACCTTTGATGTCTTTGAACGCGAAAGCTATGGCTTCGAGCGTGGATATCGGTATGCAGGGTATACTGTAGGGGAGCGCAAGACCTTTAGCGAGAGAAATACCTATTCTTACACCGGTAAAAGACCCAGGACCGGACACGCAAGCTATCAGATCTATATCAGATATTGCGGTGCCGGAGTTCTGCAGTACGTTGTCGATTAACGTCAGCAGCGTCTGAGAATGAGTAAGGCCGATGTTGACAAAGGCTTCGGATATGATCTTGCCGTTCTCGGTCAGCGCCGCTGATGCGCTGACGGCAGAACTGTCTATGCCGAGTATTTTCATTCCCGGATACCTCCTGTCGTTATTAAACGTTCATCGGGTGAATCCCCCGGAGAAATGTTTATCGGAATATATCCGTCGGGAAGGTATTCTTTGATGTTTTCGCTCCATTCTATCAGTATAATGGAGTATCCGTCGAGATAATCAAAAAAACCGGTCGATTCAAGGTCACGGTAGGAATCGATCCTGTACATATCAAAATGATATACCGGTGGATCTCCGCCGTAATCGTTTATCAGGGAAAAAGTCGGGCTTGAAACGGAAGCGTTTCTGCCCAGGCCCCTCAAAAATCCGGAAGTGAAGGTGGTCTTTCCCATGCCCATACCGCCGGTAAAGGCAATAACGGTACCGGGACCGACCCTTCCGGCAAGTTCGGCCGCGATTTGTTTTGTTTCTTCTTCACTGTGAGAATGAAAAACTGCCATGATCAAATAAAACTTGAATTAAAATGAAATATCTTCTATAATAGGCGTATAATTGATGAAAAGAACCGAAAGGTCATATCTATGAATAGACTGAGGAAATCGTTCAGGCAGACGGATTTTGTGCTGCTGTTCCTGTGTCTCGCTGCGACGGTGTTCGGACTGATCGTTGTTTACAGCGCGACGGGAAGCTATAACGGAATTTCAAGGGACTTCCGTACTATGGCGCTTGCCGCGGCTATAGGTCTTGTCGCGGCGATAGTAATATCATTTATCGATTACGCGCTCATCATCAAGCTATGGCCCGCGATCGCGGGCGTCTGCCTGCTTCTGATGGTAATGACTTACTTTTTCGGAGTAGGTCCCAGTGCCCGGTCCGACGCAAAAACCTGGCTCAAACTCGGCTCCAGCGGATTGTATTTTCAGGCGTCGGAGCTTGTGAAGATCGGATTTATCATAACGTTCGGCATGCACCTCGACATAGTCAAGGATCGTATAAACAACATAAAAACTCTCGCTCTGCTGGTCGTTCATGCCATGGTCCCTGCCGGCCTCGTCGTTATAACGGGCGACTGGGGAAGCGCGCTGGTCTTCCTTGTGATATTCATAGCCATGATGTTCATGGGCGGACTTAAGCTCAGATGGTTCGCAGCCGGAGCGGCCGCGGTGGCAGCGGCGTTCCCCGTAGTCTGGAACTATCTGTTCAGCAGCATACAGAAAGAAAGATTTATGGCGCTGTTCACTCCCGAGGAGTATCCCGACGTTATCTATCAGCAGCAAATGGGATTGACCGCGATCGGCGCCGGCAAGTTTTCCGGAATGGGACTGTTCAACGGCGTTTATACCTCCGCCGGTCTCGTTCCCGAAAGCAGGAACGATATGATCTTTACGGTAATCGGGGAGGAACTGGGATTTATCGGCTGTATCGCCGCTATCGCGCTAATAGTGCTGATATCCGTGCGTTCTGTAGCTGTAGGCAGGGATTCGGACGACAACGCCGCTTCCCTGATGTGCTGCGGTTTCGCCGCGATGATCTTCGGTCAGATGGTGATAAATATCGGTATGTGTCTTATGCTGCTGCCTGTCGTCGGTATAACGCTTCCGTTTTTCAGCGCCGGCGGTTCTTCAAACGTCTGCCTGTATCTGGGAGTCGGGCTTGTGCTTTCTGTTTTCCGTCACACCCAACATACGGACCGTAGAGGTTCTTCTTTGAAAAGCGTGGGCTTCACCGAGTGATCGACAAAAGCAGTCAATAAATTAAAGAGCACGGAAGCATCCGTGCTCTTGTTGAATTGCGACGTCAGACGATA
>JAILQN010000305.1 GCA_024699005.1 Clostridia bacterium | reverse complement strand
GATGAATATCGACATGACCTCGGACAGGTTGGAACCGAGCAGGAACTGGATCGCCTTGCGTATATTGTCGTAGATCCTTCTGCCTTCGCCCACGGCGCCGACTATGGTGGCGAAGTTGTCGTCCGCGAGCACCATATCCGCAACGTTCTTGGTAACGTCCGTTCCTGTGATGCCCATGCCGACGCCTATGTCGGCGGTCTTGATGGACGGCGCGTCGTTGACGCCGTCTCCGGTCATGGCGGTGATATAGGCCTTGTCCTGCCACGCTTTGACTATCCTCGTTTTGTGCTCGGGCTGGACCCTGGCGTAAACGTAGTTGGTCTCTACCTTGTCGGCGAATTCCTCGTCCGTAAGCTTCTCCAGATCGGAGCCGGTCATGGCCTGGGCCTCGTCGGTCAGTATGCCGAGCTCTCTTGCTATGGCGACGGCGGTATCTTTATGGTCGCCGGTTATCATGATAGGAGTGATGCCCGCGCCGCGGCACTCCTCGATAGCTGCCTTGACTTCCGGTCTGACGGGGTCGATCATGCCGACGAGCCCGACGAACACAAGGTCGCGCTCCAGAGCGTCGGCGTCATAGGATCCGGGAGCCTCTTTGTATTTCCTCATCGCGCAGGCCAGAACACGCAGAGCCTTGTCCGCCATGCGCTTGTTCTGAGCTGCTATCTCCGCCTTGATCTCGGCGTTCATCGGCACTACCTTGCCCTGGTACTGGGCGTATTTGCACTTTTCCACAAGCACGTCCGGAGCGCCTTTTGTGAACTGGACGGCTGCGTCGCCCTGGGCGTGGACCGTGCTCATCAGCTTTCTGCCGGAGTCGAAGGGGGCCTCGCCTATACGGGGCATTTTTTCCTCAAGGTCGTTTTTGTTGAGTCCCATGGAGAGCGCGTAATTCACAAGCGCCGCTTCCGTGGGCTCGCCGGTGACCTTTCCCTCTGCGGAAACGCGCACGTCGGTGCAAAGCGCCATCATGGTGGCAATGTTCTTTTTGTCTGCGTCGGTGGCGTTTTCACCGTCGGCGGAGCAGTACTCGTCCACGACGGTCATGACGTTCTGAGTCAGGGTGCCGGTCTTATCCGAACAGATTATCTGCGTGCAGCCGAGAGTTTCGACTGCGGTCAGCTTGCGGATAATGGCGTTCTTTTTGGACATAGTGGTGACGCCCATGGAAAGAACTATGGTGACGACCGCGGCAAGGCCCTCGGGTATGGCGGCGACCGCCAGCGCGACAGCGACCATGAAGAAGTTGAGCGCGATCTCAAAACTGAACGGTTCTTTGTTGACGACCAGGCTTTCCACAAGCTGGAAGCCGAATATGAATACGCATATCGCGACGACCGCGACGGTCATGATCTTGCTCAGCTGATCGAGCTTGATCTGCAGGGGAGTCTCGCCCTCCTCGGCTTTTGCGATGGCGTCGGCGATCTTGCCCATTTCGGTGTCCATACCGGCGGCGACTACGACCGCTTTGCCTCTGCCGTATACCACGGTGGAGCCCATGTAAGCCATGTTCTTGCGGTCGCCCAGGGGCACGGCTTCGTCGTCTTTGCCGAAGATGGTATTGATTATCTTGTCTACGGGGACGGATTCTCCGGTGAGAGCCGCCTCCTCGATCTTCATGCTCGCGCTTTCGATGATGCGGCAGTCCGCGGGAACGGCGTCGCCCGCTTCAAGCACGATTACGTCGCCCACGACAAGGTCCTCGCTCTTTACGGAGATCACTTCTCCGTCGCGCAGGGTCTTCGTTGTGGCGGCGGACATCTCCTGCAGAGCTTCTATCGCCTTTTCGGCCTTGCTCTCCTGATAGACGCCCAGGACCGCGTTGACTATAACGACGAACAGAATGATGATGACGTCTGAGGGGAACTCCTTTTCAACGACGGACAGCACCGCGCTTATCGCAGCGGCGACAAGCAGGATGATGATCATCGGGTCCGTAAGCTGTGAGAAGAACCGTTTCAGAAGCGAGTCCTTCTCGGCTTCTTTCAGTTTGTTTTTGCCGTTAGTCTCCAGACGTCTTGCGGCTTCAGCCGAGCTCAAGCCGTTTTCCGTCGCATTGACTTCGCTCAGTACGGCGGAGACTTCCTGTTTGTAAAAGTCCATGGTGTCAGTTTCCTTTCACTATATAGTGTTATAAACTAAAAAAACTCATGCACAGCGAAAAGCCGTACATGAGTCTCGTTAACGGTAGATTGCGAAAAACTCCGCAAGTACTTATCTGTGCCAAGCCGACGCCGGACGTCGACCAGGATGTTGACAGCAGACGCGCCGCGGTATCCGAAGCGCCAACTACTCCCTCATAACGTTATTCAATTGTGATATCATTTTAACAGAACGCGGGGGAGTTGTCAACAGATTTTTTGTGGTGAACTGATGGGTTATTATAAGATATAATGCGATATTATTTGGCTGATTTGCCTTATGTTAACATTTGATTTGAAATCAAATTGCAAATGAGTTCCGTTACTAAATGCTAAAACCAGTTCACTGTCAATATCTAAAACTCCCGCCGTTTCAATACCGAAATACTGTACTTTGGAATACGGATACGAAAAATATGATATTTTCTTGCCTGTTAAACCTTGGACATTGATAACAAAAATTCTTTTGTTAGTAAATAAAACCTGATCCCTAACTGTTTGGAATGCTTGAGCAATTGATTCTCCATTTGCAAGTAAATCGAATACTTCTTTCCTGACATCCTTAGGATTAATAGCCTTTAAATTTGCAAAATTAGAATCCATGTTGATTCCTGTTGAAACGTTAGCCACGACAGTTTTTTCCCTCTATATCAGTAGTTTTAATGACCATATTTATCCAGATCTGCCTTGCGGATCGCCGCGCGCATGATCTTGCCGCTGGTGGTCTTGGGCAGTTCGCTTACGAATTCGATGACCCTGGGGTATTTATAGGGGGCGGTCTCGTGCTTTACGTGGTTCTGCAGTTCTTTTATAAGCTCGGGGGAGGGCTCGTAATTGCGGGTCAGTACGATCGTCGCCTTGACTATCTGTCCGCGCATGGCGTCGGGCACGGCTGTGACCGCGCATTCAAGAACGGACGGATGGCTCATAAGGGCGCTTTCGACCTCGAAGGGGCCGATGCGGTAGCCGGAGCATTTGATGACGTCGTCGTTCCTGCCTACGAACCAGTAATAGCCGTCGGAGTCGCGCCAGGCGGTGTCGCCGGTGGAATAGGTGCCGCCGTCCCAGGATTCCGCCATGGCCTCCGGATTTTTGTAGTACTCGCGGAACAGTCCTGTCGGGGGATTGATATCCGTGTTCTTTATGACGATATTGCCTACCATGCCGTCCTCGCAGGACTTGCCGTTCTCATCGACTATATCTATGTCGTA
>JAILQN010000295.1 GCA_024699005.1 Clostridia bacterium | reverse complement strand
AACATTGCAGAAAACAGACAGTTTCAAGCGCGGCACCGTCGAACTGGCGGTACTGAGCGTTTTATCCGGAAAAGACATGTACGGATATGAAATAACAAAAGCCGTTTCGGAAAAAAGCGGCGGTCTGTTCAATATACCCCTCGGCACCCTGTACCCCATATTATACAGGTTTATAGAAAACGGCTTTCTGTCAGACGAGGACGTGATCATCAACAAGAGGCTGAGAAAGTATTATCATCTGGAAAACAAGGGAAAAGAATACTACGATTCCCTGCTCAGCGAATACCGGAATATTTCAAAGGGTCTGAATCAGATAATCGGCGGTGATGATAATGATAAGTGAACGCGAATTAAATGACTACTACAAAGCCGTTTCCAAAGCGCTCAGATGCGACAGAAAACAAAAACAGGCTTTCATGAACGAGCTGCAGGCTAACGTCAACGATTTTATTATCTCGGAACCCGACGCGACGACGGAGCGGATATACGCCGCGTTCGGCGCTCCCGATGAGATAGCGGCGGGTTTTGCCGAAGCCAACAGAAACGCGCTCAGACGCCGTATCATAAAGATCGTTCTGATCGCGGTCGTTATCGCGCTTGTAATATACGGGATATTTATCGCCGCGAGTTATATTGACGTTCACACCGAAGCTCACGGACGTATCGAGGAGACGGTGCTGATGATAAACATAGCGGGAGGTCGTTTTCCGTGAAAAGGATAATATCTCTCCTGCTGGTCTGTGTTCTGACGCTTGCGTGTATCACGCCCTGCTTCGCGGGTGAAGACGACGCCCCGGGAACACAGTATTTTGACGACGGCTCATACTGCGTTACGAATATATACTACGTGCAGTTTATAAAACCGGATGACACCTGGACAGCCGAAGAAGACGAAGTAAACGATCCCGGTTTTATCATCTCTTTGATGAGACTGTTCAAAAGGATTTTTGCGCTTTTAAAGAAACTGTCCGGAGTAAAAGAGATTTCACATGCAAAAGAAGTCAGATACTATGATTCCAAAAACGTATTGCTCTGGACCGTCACTCTGACCGCAAGTTTCGAGTATAACGGAAGCAGCGCCGTATGCACGGGAGCGTGGCTTGCTTTTGACCCGAATGATACGGACTGGAAGATAGATTCTTCCTCCTGCATTAAAGAGGAGAACCGCGCCGTCGGCGCGTTCTCTGTCAGACAGTACAAGCTCGGCGCGCCGCTTAAACTGATAGAAAAAGAAATAACGCTCACCTGCTCCCCAAACGGTGAAATAACATAACGGGATAAATACTATGTCAACAAACTCAATTCAGACCGCGGCGAACGTCCGCCCCACAAAAAGACAGATGACCTGGCAGGATACCGAATACTACGGTATGATATTCTACGGGATAAACACCTTCACCGCAAGGGAGATAGGCACCGGAGCGGAGGGAGCGAAGACCTTCTTCCCCCTGGAACTGGACACGGACGACTGGGCTCAGGTCATTGCCGACGCCGATATGAAGGGCATGATCCTGACCGCGAAGCACTACGACGGCTTCTGCAACTGGCAGACGAAGACCACCGATTACTCCGTTGCAGGGTCCGACTGGGAAGATGGCAAAGGCGACCTTGTACGGCTCTGCGCCGAGTCCGCGCGCAGGCACGGGCTGAAATTCGGGCTGTATTATCCCATATGGGATATGCACGAGCCGTCCTTCAAAAAAACGGACGGCAGCTTCAACGACTTCATCATCGCGCAGCTCACGGAGCTTCTGACGGAATACGGGCATATATTTGAGCTGTATCTGGACGACCGCTGCAACCACCTTATCAATTTCAGCATCGATTACGCAAGGATCTACGCGCTTGTAAGGAAACTGCAGCCGGACTGCGCCATCACCTTCCGCGGGCCGGACGCGCGGTATCTGGGCAACGCGAGAGGCGTCACGCGAAAAGCCGAGTGGAGCGTGGTGCCGGCTAATTACTCCTACACCGAGGACGGCAGCGTCCCGGCCTCCGTCCGCCGCAGGAAAGAGGGCGAGATGGAACTCGACATAGGCTCCGCGAAAGCGATAAAAAAAGAGACCGCCTTCGCCTGGGCTCCCTGCGAGGTATTCTGGCCAATGCGCTCGCACCTGTTTTACAGGAACGACGACGAGTATACCGTTAAAACAAAGGATAAAATACTTGACGTCTATCTGAGGACGGTCGGAGCCAACGCCAATCTCTGTATTGCTCTTGCCCCGGACAGGAACGGCAAATTCCACGAGACCGACGCCAAGATCCTCGCCGCCACGGGCAAAGACCTGCATATCACCTACGCTTCGAATATACTTACGGATACGTCCGTAGTGGAGAGCATCAAAGCTTCCACCGAAGCAGGCGGCATGTACTCCGTTAAGGAGCTCACAAGTCCCGTAGGCTCATGGCGCGCCGCGGATGGCGACAAACGTCCGGAGATTACCGTTCTGTTCAAGGAAGAAGAATTGTTCGACAAGGTAGTCCTGTGCGAAAACATAGCGAACGGCGAGCATATCGAAGAATTCGAGGTCAGCCTGAAGCAGAAGGGCAAATGGAAAAAAGTCTACGAGGGCACCAACGTCGGACATAAAAGAATAGTCCCCCTCAGGACCGGCAAGTCCGAAGGGGTACGGATAGTTATAAAGAAGTACAGGGAGTTTGTCGAACTTAAAAGTCTTCAGATCAATTAGTTACGAGTTCCAAGTTCCAAGTTCATAGTTCAGAGTTCAAAGTTCCGGGGCAGACATCGCCCCCGGAACTTCTGATTTTGATTCTGACATCCGACGGTCTCCCGGTTGACCGGAAGATACCCCCGATATAGAATTTGGAACTTGGAACTTGGAACTATGAACTATGAACTTAGAACTTAGAACTAACTCAAATCAACACTCTTCCCTATGCGCGCGCTCTTGTACACTCCGTCAAGGATACGCATAAGCTCGACCCCTGCTTCGGCGGGGGCGATACATTTTACCGTCCCTTCGACTGAATCGACAAAGCTCTTTACTTCGCGGCGGAAATCGCGTCTGAAATCAAAATTCGGTCTGTCCAGGACCGCGATATCGGCTATATGCCCGTTGACTACGGTGTAAAGCTCGAACGGGTCGACGGACAGTCCGGCTTTATCGCCGAACAGTTCAACTCTGTTTTCACGGACCTTGGAGTTGAGATTGAAGCTCGCCTCAAGGTTCAGAACGCATCCGTTCTCGAATTTTATCATGGCGACG
>JAILQN010000288.1 GCA_024699005.1 Clostridia bacterium | reverse complement strand
ACGCCGTCTATCATGTGCGGCCGGAGGATTCCTTCGCCCTGACCGGGTATTACTGCACCAATACCGCCGCAAAGGACGAAAATCCGGACGGCGGGAGGAACGTCGCGGTCTTTCTGAAGGATATCCGGGACGTGACGATCGACGGAAACGGCGCGGTTATCCTTATCCACGGCAAAATGACGCCTTTCCTGTTCGATAACTGCGTGAATATCACCGTGCGGGATCTGACTGTGGATTACGCCTGTCCGACGATGACGGAATTCACCGTTATGAGCAGTGAAAACGGAGTCTGCGAACTCCGGTTCCTGCCGGAATGTCTTTTCCGGGTCGACGGGAACAGGCTGTTTTTCCGCGGCGAGACCGGTCCGGACGGCTTGCCGTACTGGGAAGACGAGAGCTGCGGCGATCACCGCTTCGCGAAGATATACGACCCGGGGTCGGACACGTACGGGGATTATAACAAAAATCTTCTGTCATTTTCCTCAATTGAACAGACGGGCGAACGTATCCTGCGCGTCGTTTTTGCCGAAGCGGGCGCGGCGCCGCGGGCGGGGCAGTCCGTACAGACGCGCAATATAATACGCGATCAGACCGGCGCGCTTTTCCAGAGATGCCGGGACCTGCGTTTTGAGGATCTGCGGATAAAATTCATGCACGGACTTGGCATGACCGCGCAGTTCTGCGAGAACGTGAGCTATCTGAACTGCGATTTTACCCCCGGAGAGGGCAGACGAATCGCAAGCACCGCGGATTTTTTCCAGTTCTCGGGCTGCCGCGGCAGGATACTTATAGAAAACTGCAGAGCGCGCGGCGCGCAGGACGATTACGTGAACGTGCACGGCACGCATCTGCGTATAATCGGAATCGATCCGGATACGCGCAGCATGACGGTCCGCTTTATGCATAAGGAGACCTGGGGCATTCAGGCGTTCGCGCCGGGCGACAGGCTGGAATTCATCCGCCGGGAAACGCTCCTGCCTTACGTGGAAACGGTCGTCGCCGCGTATGAAAAACTGAACGATACGGATATTCTTCTCCGTCTGGACAGACCGCTCCCTGAATCCGTGATCCCCGGTGAGGACGTGGTGGAAAACGCCACGTGGACCCCCGATCTTACAGTGCGCGGATGCGATTTCGGCGCGACCTGGGGCCGCGGCGTGCTCTGCACTACGCGCGGCAGAGTCGTAATAGAGAACAACCGCTTCTGTCATCTGTCCGCTCCCGTCCTGGTGGTGGAGGACGACTGCAACTTCTGGTTCGAGTCGGGGTATACGCGCGATATCACCTTCCGGAACAACGAAGTCACCGGGTGTAACTGCGGCGGTTCTTACGACGGGGCTGCGATATGTTTCGCCCCGAAGATCCTCAGGCATACGGACGGAGAGTACGTTCACGGCAGACTGACGGTCACCGGCAATACCTTCCGTGAAGCCTTCGGCGGACAGCATCTGATTAGTCTGGAATCTGTCGGGGAGGCGGAAATAACCGGTAATTATTCCGATGCGCCGCTTGCGGTCAGCTCCGGATATTGCGGAACCGTTCATGAGTGTGACAATATTCTGATCTGAAGAGAAGATATTGCCGCCGGACCGCCGGTCTCCGGCGGCCGATAGGCAAAGCCTATACCCCGCAATAGCAAAAAACGATTTTACAAACCTTTATTTCTGTGATAGAATGCGGACATAAAACAAAGGAGGCAGAAATCATGTCAAATATTTACAAAGGAACGCTCGGCCTTATCGGCAATACTCCGCTGGTGGAGGTCGTAAATATCGAAAAGGAACTGGGACTGGAAGCGACCGTACTTGTCAAGCTGGAATACTTCAATCCCGCGGGAAGCGTAAAGGACCGTATCGCAAAGGCGATGATCGAGGACGCGGAGGAAAAAGGCGCTCTGAAAGAAGGCTCCGTGATAATCGAGCCCACGTCGGGCAATACCGGTATTGGTCTGGCGGCGATCGCCGCGGCGAAGGGTTACAGGATCATCCTGACCATGCCCGAGACCATGAGCGTGGAGCGCCGCAACATACTTAAGGCTTACGGCGCTGAGCTGGTGCTGACCGAAGGCGCGAAGGGTATGAAGGGCGCCATCGCGAAGGCCGCGGAGCTGGCGGAGGAGATCCCGGACAGCTTTATCCCCGGCCAGTTCGTGAATCCGGCGAATCCCGCGATCCATAAGGCGACCACCGGCCCGGAGATATGGAAGGATACGGACGGCAGAGTGGATATCTTTATCGCCGGCGTCGGCACGGGCGGCACGGTAACGGGCGTGGGCGAGTATCTGAAGGAACAAAATCCGGATATAAAGGTCGTGGCGCTGGAACCGGAGGATTCGCCGGTCCTGTCCGAGGGCAGAGCGGGAGCGCATAAGATACAGGGAATAGGCGCGGGCTTCGTGCCGGACGTGCTGAATACCGGCGTCTATGACGAGGTCTTCAAAGCGCCCAATCAGAAAGCCTTTGAGACGTCGAAGCTGCTGGCGAAAAAAGAAGGGATCTCCGTCGGTATATCTTCCGGCGCGGCGCTTTACGGAGCCATAGAACTGGCCAAACGCCCGGAGAACAAGGGCAAGGTAATCGTGGCGCTTCTGCCGGACAGCGGAGACCGCTATTATTCGACTGCGCTGTTTGCCGAATAAAAACGAAATTATAGATTCCGGACGTGATAGCCGCGTCCGGGACGTTTTTGTTTCAAGCGTCGTATTGACTTAATATTATCGCTTTTGTATAATGTTCTAAAATAATAACGGGAGAATGAACATGAA
>JAILQN010000252.1 GCA_024699005.1 Clostridia bacterium | reverse complement strand
TATTCGACAGCATGATGCAGGAGATGGACGAGAAGCGCGTGCCCCACTCCGGACGCGTGCTGTACGTGACTCCCGAGGTCAGGACGCTTATCAACAACGCCAAACAGATCTACCGTCATATGGACGTCACCGCCGCTTCCTCCGGGATACGCAGGGGCATAACCTCGATAGACGAAGTGGAGATACCCTCGTCCGTCCCCTCGGATATGATGATGACGGCCTACGATTTCGACGAGGGCTGGGCTGTGGACGAAAACGCGAAGCAGATCAATATGTTCCTGGTGCATCCCCAGGCGGTCATCACGCCCATAAGCTACGAGTTCGCCCGGCTCGATCCGCCCTCCGCGGGCTCCCAGGGCAAGTGGGAGTATTTCGAGGAGTCCTTTGAGGACGCTTTCATCCTGCCCAATAAGAAGGACGCGCTGGCGTTCAACGTGGAAGAGTAAGCAGAGATCGGAGAGTGGAGAGTGAAGAGTGGAGTTATTCGTGGCAGCAAGCTTGCTGTTTCGCAGCCTGAAACGCGTCTATACAAGACAAAAACCATAACTCCACTCTTAACTCTTCACTCTCCACTCTGAAAGGAGATACACCCATGACCGTAACCTACGAATACTACACCGGAACCTATCCCGGCAGGCTGATCCCTGCCGGGGATTTTCCGGAATACGAAAAGCGCGCGGCAGCGGAGGTCAGTCACGCCACGTTCCGCAGAACAGATACTTTGGACGGCGCCGGTATCCCGGACGCAGCGAGGGACGCTGTCTGCGCCGTCGCAGAGGTGCTTTACCGGTACGATTCGGCAGCCGGACAGCGGACCGCGTCGGAAAAGATAGGCGATTACGCCGTCACTTATCATAATGACGCCGTTGACGGCGAGGCCTGCCGTGAAGAGATAAACAGGACCGTGAGGACGTATCTGGGCGGAAGCCGGTTTATGGAGCGCGGCGTTGCCGCGGAATGAAAGGTGCAGAGTTTTGTTTTAGATAGGAGTCAGGAGAGAGGAGTCAGGAGTTTTTCCCGGTCGGAACCGGGGCGAATTGCCGACGAATCCTGACAGTGAACGGAAGTGCTCTGATTTTTAAGTAAAACTCCTCACTCCTGACTCCTATCTCCTCACTGAAAACAACTCCTATCTTATTAAATTGTTATGACAAAAGACTTTATTCGCCGCACAGGCAGACGCGTCACCCTGACTTTCCCGGACGGGACAGAAACGAACGATATCTGCGTGATACAGCCGCTGCGGTACAAAAACAAGATGTATATGGAAGGCGTGGGGACTGACCTGGGCAGGGAGAAAGACAGCTATTTTCTGATGTTCGCTCCGTCCGGTTTTCTGCCTCCGGGAGATCTTACGGGGCATAAACTCCGGGACGGGCATTATACGTCCTGGTCGTTTGTCCGGCGCGATACGATCTTCCTCGGCGACGAGCCCGTTTACGATTGGGTCGTGCTGCTGGAACGCACCGGCGGACCGTATATCACCGTTCAGCCGGTTTCCGCTATGGGCGCCGCGGGCGGAACGGTCGTGTTCAGAGTGAGAGCGGAGGAATAAGATACTATGATAACCTACAAATGGCAAAAATCAACTGACGGCGGGATCACCTGGACCGACGCCGGAGGGGCAGGGGAGGACACCGCCGAGATCACCGTTTCGGTGACGGAGGACGCGCCGGATCAGCTTTTCCGCTGTATGGTCACAAACTCCGCCGGGACGGTCTTCTCGAACTGCGTGAAAATAATTTACGTCACCGAGCCGCCGGAGATCACCGTACAGCCTGAAAACGTGAGCGCGGACACCGGGGAAAACGCCGTTTTCACGGTCGCCGCGGAAATGGCGGAGTCCTACAGATGGCAGACCTCCGACGATTACGGCGTGACGTGGACGGACACCGGGGCGACAGGTGACACGCTGACGGTCGGAGCGAGCGCCGCGTCCGCCGCCGTCCTGTACCGCTGCGCCGTTTCAAACCCTGCCGGCACGAGCTGTTCAGACAGCGCCATGCTCACGCTTGCCGACGCCGCTCCCGTCATTATGGTCCAGCCTGTCGACTACCACGGCGCCATGAGCACAAAAGCCGACTTCGTGGTTATCGCGAACGGCGCGGAGTCTTATCAGTGGCAGTCAAGCAGTTCGGAAAGCGGACCTTTCCGACCGTCGGGCGCCGGAGGTGCGACAACTCCGAATCTGAATATCAACGTGACGTCCGCAACCTCAAGAGCGTTTTACAGATGCGCCGTCACAAACGCTGAGGGGACCACGTATACGAATGTCGTGAAAATCGTGGTTGAACAGGGTTGACGGCAAGTGAAACAGGAAAGGAAGCGTAAAAATGTATATCAACACACTTCCGGCGAGACTCATATCATGGCTTTCCGGGCAGGAAGCTCTCGGCGACTGCATTTTCTCCGTCGCCTATCAGAGAAACCCGGCGACGAGACCGGTCGAGGAGCCGACCGTGACTATCGGCGGCGAAAACATGAGCGTAGAGGATATCGAGCAGGGCGTGTCGTCAAGAAGCGCGCTGACCTCTTTTGTCGTGAGCGTACACACACCGTCTTATCTGGGCGGCGAGAGGTGCGCAGACATCGCCGCGCGGCTTCTTGACGCCCTGCTTTTCGGAACCGGGCTGAATATCGGCGCCGTAACGTCGGACAAGGTACGGTATGACCGCAATACCGATACCATAATCCTTGAATTTCATTTTACTGTTGCGGAAACGGTGCGGCAGACGTATGATTGGAGCGAGTTTTTATAATGTGCAATGTACAATGTGCAATTAGCAATTAGCAATGTGCAATCGCGCCGGACAGGACGGCGACAGACAGATTTCTCCGCCCCGGCAGATAACCGTTCGGGGCGGAGATAAGTTTCACTGTATACATTCTTAAGCGCAATTACACATTACACATTGCTAATTACACATTAACGCGCACTTGCGCGTTAAAGGCTGTTTTAATTAAAACCTCTTATGCTTAACCCCGGAGGATATGATATGAACGAACCAGACATACGGACAATGCCCGCCGCCCGGGGGCTGTCGCGGGGCACGATAAAATACATTGCCATATTCATGATGACGCTCAACCATATCGGGAGTATATTCCTTTACGGTACGGGCTCAGGGCATGATCTTCTCGGGCTGGTTTTCATCGGGCTGGGCTATTTCACCGCGCCGGCGATGCTGTATTTTATGGCTGACGGCATATATTATACCGGGAGCATTCCCCGATACGCGCTGCGCCTGGGGATCTTCGCGGTCATTTCCCAGCTGCCTTATTCCTTCGCGAGTTCCGCTCCGGACGGCTTTGAGTTCGGAAATTTCAGTTTCATGACCACGCTGCTTGTCTGCCTGCTTATGCTGTGGGCGTTCAAGGCTCTTGACGAAAACGGGAAGTTGCCGTTTGTCGTCAAATGGCTTTTAAAGGTCGTTGTCCTCGGCGCGGCGGTACTGCTGACGACCTTCTGCGACTGGGCGCAGAAAGCGCCGATCTACGCCGCGGAGTTTTATCTCGCCAGGCAGTATATGGGAAAGATAAAACTCGGCTGGATATTCGTGCTGCTCACCCACGCCGTGTTTATGGCGGAGAAAGTGATAGTTTCTCACGTGTCTGTCGGGCGCGCGCTGCTGTATTTTTTCTGTACCGTATCCGGACCGGTATTTGCGGCGATCGTGATCTGCGCCTTCTATAAGGGCGGTATGCAGAAAAGAAAGAACAAATTCGGAAAGTGGTTTTTCTATATCTATTATCCCGCGCATCTTGCAATTCTGGGCGCGATATGTTATCTTATCAATGAGCAATGTGCAATGTGCAATGTGTAATCGCGCCGGTCAGGACGGCGGAGAAAAGCTGTTCACCGCCCCGTAAGAATTCCGGAACACAAAACCTTACGGGGCGGAGAAAATCTTACCGTTATGATTTCTTAAGCGCAATTACACATTACACATTACCGATTACACATTAAAAACATCGTCCTTTGGGAGGAAAATAAATGGGTAAGAAAATAATAGTCGCCGGAGCGGGACACGGCGGTCTTGCCGCGGCTGCGCTGCTTGCCGGAGCGGGTCACGACGTGACCGTCTGCGAAGCGAGAGAGAGAAAGAATCTGGGTCACGACTGGACGGATATATTCGAGATAACGTGCTTTGACAATATCGGCATGTCCAGGCCCCCCAAGGATCACATCCACTCCGAATACAATATAACCTACACAAACCCGGCAGGTGACGTGTATGTCGTGGGCAAAAAAAATGAGGATCCGGACCATGTTATAATGGACAGGAAGTACCTTATAAACTGCCTTGTCCGTTATGCGTCACAGATGGGCGTCAAGTTCAAATTCGGCGAAAAAGTCATTTGTCCGATCATAGACGGAACCAAAGTGCGCGGAGTTATCACCAAGTCGCGTATGCGGCATATGCGCGAGGCGGACCTCGTTATCGATGCCGCGGGGCTCAATTCTCCCATAAGACGAAACCTGCCGGCCCGCTTCGGAATAATCTCAGAGCTTAAGCCCAATGAGGTGCTGTCTTCCTATCGCGCATTTTATGAGAAAAAAGACGGACCGGATCCGGAGCAGAAGCATATAGTCCATTTCTACCATAACCGTGAGCCGGGCCTGGACTGGATGATCACCAACAGGCACTATATGGACGTGCTGGTTGGCAGATTCGGACACACCCTGACGCAGGAGCAGGTGGACGACGCTATCGCCGACTTCAAAAAAATATATCCCACGCTGGGCGATAAGATCGTGCGCGGCGGCAGCTACTATCAGATACCCATCCGCCGCACGCTGCCCGTTTTTGTCGCGGACGGATACGCCGCGGTGGGCGACAGCGCTGCCATGACGATACCCATGCCGGGGTCGGGTATAGAGAACTCGATAAACGCCGGCAGGATACTCGCCGACGTGGTGAACTCTGCCGGGGATGAGAAGCTTACCGCGGACGTGCTCTGGGAGTACGTTTATCGCTATCACACAGAGATCGGCTTTAAATTCCTGACCGTGGATATCCTCCGCAAACTCGCCACCGAACTGGACGCGGACGACGTCGACTTCCTGCTGCAGAAGGAGATCCTTACCGCCAACGAGCTGGGCATGTCCTCGGACGCCATGAGCATGGGCAACGTTCTGAGCAAAGCGGTCAAGCTGTTCGGCAAGCTGGGCTTCCTGCCAAAGACCCTGGGGGCGCTTACATCATCACGCGGGATCAAGGAAATGGTATCCACCCTGCCGGAGAAATACGATAAGAAAGCCGTCGCGGAATGGGCGCAGCTGTATGAGGGCGAAGAGGATTGATCAGCGGATAGCCGATAGCTGAAAAGGTTAAAAAACGCGCGGGAGAGGAAATCCTCTCCCGGTATCGTTATATAGATTTTGATTACTTTTTCGCGGTTTTCTTGGCCGCGGGAGCTTTTTTCTCTTCAGCCTTCTTGGCGGGAGCAGCTGCTTTCTTCTCCTCTGCTTTCTTTGCAGGAGCGGCTGCCTTCTTCTCCTCTGCCTTCTCAGCGGGAGCGGCGGCCTTCTTCTCCTCGGCCTTCTTGGGAGCGGGATCGGCGGCTTTCTTTTCCTCAGCCTTCTTGGGGGCGGGGGCGGCCTTTACTTCAGCCTTCTTTTCGGCGGGGGCTGCCTTCGGAGCTTCTTTCTTCGCGGCGGGAGCGGCTTTTTTCGCGGGGGCGGCTTTCTTTGCCGGAGCCTTCTTCGCGGGGGCCTTCT
>JAILQN010000189.1 GCA_024699005.1 Clostridia bacterium | reverse complement strand
CCCAATCTCTCAACAAAACAAGTAATATAAACGCAGAAAGACAGGAAAAGACTTGACTTCTGCGTTTTTATATGGCATAATCATATTACGTGGTACGTAATACAAAGGAAATGGTGATCGTTATGTCATATCCCGAGTGGGTAGAAAAATATCGTCAAGCAGGAACAAATATATCTTGCATACGAGGGAAGTATTATCTCTATGCTTGCAAATCAAAATATGATCCGGAGAAAAAACGGGCAAAGAAGATTACAGGTGAGTATTTGGGTAGGATTACTGAAGAAGGACTGATTCCGCCTAAAAGGAAACAAATTGAGATCAGTGATCAGGAAGTATCGATCAAGGAGTATGGGGCCAGCAAGGTCGTCAGTGAACTTGGCGCAGATATCTATTCCTCGCTCAAGAAGCATTTTCCGGAAGATGCGGATAAACTGTTTGCACTCAGCGCATTGAGATTGATTGAAAAATGTCCATTCAAACGAATCGGTGAAGCATATGCCAACAGTTATCTTTCAGAGCGACACGGGAAACTTGCCCTGTCAAGCGCCAGTATATCCAACTTCCTGAAAGAGTTCGGGAAGGACAGACCCGCAATTGTTGAATTTCTGAAAGAGTTTATTGGAACGGATGAATATATTCTTTTTGACGGGACGAATATCATCAGCAATTCCTCTAATATGGACATAAACCGTATCGGATACAACAGTCATCGACAGTTTGATCCTCAAATCAATCTGATGTTAGCGTTTTCGGTAATACAACATATGCCCGGATATTACAGAGTAATTCCGGGTAATATCAGGGATGTGGTTGCTTTTAGTCAGACAGTCATAGAATCCGGCATCAGAAATATGACCGTAATTGCCGATAAGGGATTCGGTTCCGAACGCAATTTTCTGATGCTGGAAGAAAATGATTTGAAATACATTGTTCCTCTTCGCAGAAACAACGGAATGATAGACAGATCAAAGCTGAAAACCGGAGACAGAAACAGCTTTGACGGTCATTTTCTGTTCCGAGGACGTGTGATATGGTATTACAGTTACAAACGAAATGACAGAACGATTCTTATTTGTTTAGATAGTGATCTTCGCAATGAGGAAGAAAAAGACTACGCGATGCGGATCCAAAAAGAATTGGAGGGATTCACAGATGAAGGACTTATTGAAAAACAGTACGACTTCGGCACAATTGCTTTTTGCACGAACATTGATGAGGAGCCGGAGAAAATATACTCTCTCTACAAAACAAGAGGAGAAATTGAGCAGAGTTTCGACTTTCTTAAGAATCTTCTTGAACAAGATAAAACGTATCTCCAATCTCAGTATTCCGTTGAAACCTGGGCGTTTCTGAATCAATTATCGCTCATGCTGGTCTACAAAATATACAACAAGCTGCATGAAAAAGGTTTAACGAAGAAATACTCTGTCTCCGATTTCATTGATTATTTGAAATATATCCGCAGAGCAAAAATTAACAACGTCTGGTATACCGGCGATATCACCAAGGCGTCACAGACGTTGTTGAATTTACTTGATATTGATATTACTTAATTCGTTGAGAGATTGGGATTAATCAAAAACACGGATTCCTGACGTTAAAAATCAGGAATCCGTGATATTTTGAGTTTTTAAATGCAACAGTATTTTTCCCGATATGTTTGCCGCATAAACGGGAATTTCGGATTTATTACAGTTTGCTGAAGAAATACATGATCCTGTGGAACAGGGCGATCATTACCTCGAAGAAGGTATTGCCGTGATATTCGCCGCAGTATTCGCAGAGGTCGGCTTCGGTGTAGTGGGGCGAAAGCTCCTTTTTGCAGACGTCGCACCAGCCGTCGTTGTTTTCGTCTTTATGACCGGTCGCCTCGATCGCCGCGCCGGTGTAAGTGTCGCCGCATATCGAGCAGGTGTAAATGATGTAGCCGCCGTTTTCGCATGCGGAAGGAGATACCGACTCAACGTAATCGTGACCGGAGGAAGCGACCGTATCGGTTATGGTGTCACCGCAGCGCGTGCAGGTCTGAACGGTATATCCGTCAGCCGTGCAGGTCGCCGCCTTCTGATCCGTTACTTCATAGATGTGATCAAGGGCGTCCTGTATGTCTTCCGTATACTCATCTTTGCAGACGGAGCAGGTGAACAGGGTATATCCTTCGTCAGTGCAGGTGGGCGCGACGGTTATCGAAGTGTATTTATGGCCGCCGGGAATGTCCTTTGTTTCGGTATAGTCGCAGCGCGTGCAGCCGTATGTCTCGGAGCCGTCGGCGTCGCAGGTGGCGTCGGTCTTTGCGGTAAGCACAAGGTCATGCCCGAGCGCCTGACCGGTGATCTCCTTGACGTCGCCGCAGACGGAGCAGGTAAGGATCGCGTCGCCGGCTTCGGTGCAGGTGGCGGTGGCTCCTTCGCCGATCTCATAGCTGTGGCCGAGAGCGTCGGTCTTCGCGTTGAGTGTAAGCCCGCACTCCGCGCAGACCCGGATGACGCTGCCCTTTTCGGTGCAGGTCGCCGCGGTGACGACCGTCTCCGTGATACTGTGCTCATGTCCTGCGTGGAGCGTGGCGCCGAGCAGCGGCTCGTTGCCTTCCGCTATGGAAAGCGCGTTCCACTGCGCCTCGGTGCCGGGCCAGTAGATATCGGTAAGGGCGTCGCAGCCGCTTGCAAAGTATTCCGGGATCGCCGTTATGCCGGCAGGGATATACATCGAGGTGACGGAGGAGCAGCCGGAGAACGTATAAGCGGCGATATCGGTATAACCGTCGGGCAGGAATGCCGCCGTCAGCGAGGCACAGTCCATAAATGCCGCCGTTCCGACGTATTCCGCGTCGGCGGGAAGAGTGATCGCCGTCAGCGCGCCGCAGCCCTTGAAGGCGTAATCGGCGACGGACGTTACGTTTTCACCGCCGGTGACCGCCGTCAGGGACGAGCAGCCGGCAAAAGCCTTGGAGCCGATCTTTGTGACCGATCCGGGCAGGTCGACAGAGGTAAGAGCCGAGCAGCCGGAGAAGGCTTCGCCTTTTATGTTCTTTACTCCGTCGGGGATCTCGACGGACGTAAGAGAGGAGCAGCCCTTAAAGGCGAAATTGCTGAGATCCGTCAGCCCTGCGCTGAGCTTTGCGCTTGTAAGCGCGGAGCAGCCTGCGAAAGCCGAGGATTCGATATCGGTAACGCTGTCGGGGATCTCTATGGACGTGAGGGCGGAGCAGCCGGAGAACGCGGAAGATCCGATAGATGTAAGGGTCCCGGGCAGAGAGACGGACTCAAGTGTTTTGCAGTCCTTGAACGCGTTGTACTTTATGCGGGTCGCGCCTTCGGGGATGACTGCGCTTGTCAGGGTCACGCCGTCGGCGGCGCCGCAGACCGTCTTTTCGTCAACGTCGACGCTGACGATGAAGTCGCCTATCTTAAGTTCATCGTAGTAGCTTATAGCGAAGTGCGATCTGGAGAAGTCCGCAAGATCGTCGCAGAAATACAAGTCGCTCGCCGTGTTGAAATGCTTTTCGCCGTATTCGAAATAGTTGTTGGAATCCCAGGTGGGATCGCAGAATCTCCACTCGCCGTCGATATAAGCCTCGATCCAGTCGTGGTTGGAATCGCGGAGCAGAACGTCAGACGAAGCCCTGTCGAGCGAATAGCCGGAATATGCCGTGCCCACGACCATACGCGCGGGGATGCCCACGGCGCGCAGCATGACGCGCATAAGTCTTGCGTAACCGGAGCAGACGGTTATGCCGTCCTCGTATACGGTCACGGGATCCATGGGGGGATAGGGGCGGGTGCCGTGATAGTAGTAGTCATAGTCGTAGTAGCATCTTTCTGCGACGAACTTGTGTATGGCGGCAGCCTTTTCCATGTCTGTCGACAGACCGTCCGCGAGCTCATGGGCTTTCGCATCGATCTCGGCGTATTCGGAATTGGTGAACGGAGTCGCGACGTAGGAGGGATCCATATCTTCTATGCCGTACTCCCAGAGCGCCTTGTTGCTGTCGTACACATACTGGCGGATCTCCATCCAGGAGGCGAAGGACGCAGCGTATGCCTGGAAACACGAGAAACATATCGCCGAAATGATCAGAACGACGGTAAGAAGCTTTGTTATGCGTTTCATGCGGGAACACAATCCTTTCATTATTGTTGGTTTTGAGCTTTGCGTTTTGTGTTTTGGGATCAGATGACGTTGATCATCGGGTATAAATCAACGGCGATACGGGCGCAGCACGCGGTACGCAGCGCTCGATACAAAACATCGATTCTATTGTACATTATTTATACGGGATTTTCAATACATTTTAATAAATTTGTCTAAAATGTATTTTTGTCTAATAATCGTATATCAAGAGTAAATGTAAACGCTTTTTCACCTACGCTCAGATTATTCACGGGAGCCGGAGAGAAGTCGGCGTAAACGTACGTTTCACCCGTTTCGGGCAGGTCGAAGTCGTGGCGGGAGTTTATGATATCCTCCGGGCGATACGGAAGGATATTGAAGATAAAGCCGTCCGGAGCGGAAAGCCAGAGACCGCTGCCGTCGGGAGCTGTAACGGAGGCGCGGAAGGTTTCCGTGTGAGCGCCGGTCTCCTGCGGTCGGACAAAGTGAAAGTAATTGTCCTTTGCGGCGGTACGGTAACGTCCCGGCATGGCGAGGGCCTGTCTGTCGGGGTAGCACCCGAAGGGCCCTCTGCCGGTATATTCCGCATCCGCGTATTCCTCCGGCAGCTCAAACAGCAGACCGAAGCGCGGCAGCGGCGGCGCGGTCGGGTCGATCTCCGCGCGGCAGATCATTCTGCAGCCGCCGTCGATCGGGATATAATCTGTCTGCAGATCGGCAAGGGGATTTATGCCGGGAGCCGCGAGGCGCAGCGCGCCGGAAATACTGCCGTCTTTGTCTGACGTGAAGGGTTTTAAACACCGCGGGGAAACGTAGGGGAATCTCGCCCGTTCCCATTCTTCGTAAAGTCCGTTAGTGCCGTGGGTGGCGGGGCGCATTATATTAAAGGACACGCGCGCGGTTTTGCCCTGCCCCAGCGCGATCTCTGTCAGACCGCGTTTTTCGGAGAAAGAGAAAGCAGTGTGAAGAGCGGAGAGTGGAGAGTGGAGTTTCGGTTCTGATTTTATGCCGGAACCCGGAATGCGGAAGGCGAACGCTCCGAATTCGAAACCGGCGCTGTACCATGGAGCAGGGCTGCGGCTTTCAAAGCGGATTATAATGTATTCTGCCGGGTGTCGGGTATCGCGGTCTGCGTTTTGCGTGCTGCTCTCAAAAGGTTGTTGATTACTTATATTGTCAAAACCTTTTTCCGATTGCACATTGCACATTGCACATTGCACATTGGAAAAGACTTTTTTGCCGCCGGGACCGATATCTGAAACGTCAAGTTCCTCTGAAGAAACCGTCTCTCCGTCGCAAATATATTCGAGGACCGCCTTCACGTTGCTCATGCCGGTGAAGAAATTATTGTTGCTTACGGTAAGTTTATCTCCGTCAAGCTCCGCGCGGTACGGGCAGTAGCACGCTTTCATCTCGTAAAAATGGGGCATGGGGTCGCCGGCGGGAGTCGTTATTCCGTTCAGACAGCCCAGCTCGTCGGCGGGATATACTCCGAAGTCGCGGCCGTAAAGGTATTTTGGTCTTTCTTTTGTTCCCGCGTTGACCGCGTGATTGCGCCATTGCCATATGCAGCCGCCGGCGAAGCCGTCGTACTTGCCCAGGGCGTTCCAGTGCCTGTGGATATCGCCTATCGATGATCCGTCCAGATATTCGCAATAGAAGAAGGTCTTTTTTTGTTCCGGGTTATTAAGATAATTTTCGGCGTATTCTACGGAGGCGTACATCCGGCTTTCCACGTCCGAGATATCCGAAAAGTCCCTGCCGACCCGCGCGGCGTATTCCAGATGGGCGTTTTCGTAGTGGATGATCGCGTTTTTATCGCGGGAACGGATATAATCTGCCATGGCGCGGTGGCTTTCCCCGCAGCCGGATTCGTTGCCCAGGGAGAACATGATTACAGAGGCGGCGCATTTGTCCCGTTCATAGAGCCTCCTGACGCGGTCCAGGCACATGTCGAAATACGTTTCGTCGTCGCACAGATGCGCCCAGTAATCCCACTTCCAGTCGCCGAAGTTATAACCCATGCCGTGTGTCTCCAGATCGCACTCGTCCACAAGCATTATGCCGTATCTGTCACAGAGCTCCAAAAAGCGCGGATCGTTGGGATAGTGCGAGGTCCGCACGGTGTTGACGTTGCCCTGCTTCAGAAGGATGACGTCGCGCTCCATCTGCTCCGGGGCAACGTAAAAGCCGGTGTCCGGGTCGGTGTCGTGGCGGTTGACTCCGCGCAGCTTTATTTTTTTGCCGTTGAGAAGAAAAACGCCGTCTTTTATTTCGGCGCGTTTCAGTCCGACGTTAAGGGAAACGTATTCGGCGCCGCAATGTATCAGCAGACGGTATAAATACGGTGTTTCGGCAGACCAGAGCAAAGGGGCGTTTATTCTGAAACGCAGGCCCTCGCCGGGTATCTCCGTGCCGTCCGGGGCGAACAATTGAGTTTTCAGCTGCAGGGGAGGGCATTGAGCGTCCGCCGGAGCCTGCTCAGGGAACCCTGTCAGACCGACAGTCAGCCCCGCTTCTGAAAAATCCTGCGAAAAGCTCTGCTTTATTTCGATATCGTAAACGCCGTCCTCATCGCGCTCGGTGATATAAACGCTGCGGAAAATGCCGGAAAGACGGAAGAAATCCTGGTCCTCCATATAGGAGCCGACGCAGTATTTGGGGACTGCAGCCGTGATGGTATTTTCTCCGTGCTGTAAAAATGCCGTCGCGTCGATCTCGTTGGTGCTGTGGGATACGCTGAAAAACGCGGCAAACCGCCCGTTTATCCATACGTAAGCGGCCGGCGCGACTCCCTCGAAGGTCAGGATATACCGTTTTCCGCGGTGAAGGGCGATATCGAATCCGCGCTCATACAGTCCGCAGGGTATCTCGTCCGGCAGATACGGGGGATCGACCGGGAACGGGTAGTCCTGGTTGATATACTGCGGCGGGTCGGTGTTCAGCTCCGGACGCATCTGCCAGCAGCAGGGAACGGTGATGGTTTTGGGTGTTGATTGTTGAGCGGCAGAGCGCGTACCCATACGCGCAGATAAGTGTTGAGATATATCTCCGCTCTCCGCTCTCCGATCTCCGCTCTCAGATAGGTTGTCAATATCATTCAGATACGTAAAACGCCATTCGCCGTCAAGCGAAATAAAACGCGTTGAAAGCTCCCTCGACTTGCCTGCGTCTTCGGGGGAGCCGAACGGTATGAAATACGTGCGCGGCGGCAGCGTACCGACGTGGTGGGCGTCGGGGAGCCGGTGGTAATTCAGGTTATTCTTCTTCATCGAAGAAATCCGGATTCTTGTCGGTAAAGATCCTGAACACCGCCTGAACGATATCGTCGTCGTCGACGTTAAGATAGTTGTCATATTCGTCGTCGATCTCCTCCAGCTGCAGAACGATGAAGCAGACTTCTTCTTCCTCGTCCTCGGGGATGGGCAGCAGGACGGCGTAAGTATTTTCCTGATAGTCGATTACGTCAAGCAGCTCGAATTTCTGAACGGTGCCGTCGTCGGCGGTGAGTTCTATTTCCTGTCCGAATTCGTTGTCTTCCATTGTTAAGTCCTCCGTGTTATTATCAATGTTTGGTTTTTGGTTTTTGGTTTTTAGAATCCGGACAGGAGAGATCCCCGATTTGAGTAAACCCGGAACCCGGAACTGGCTCTCCGGGCGGCCTGCCGGCTTTTGGAGATTATAATATATTTTTGCGATATATGCAAGAAAAATACAAAACCTATTGTTATTTTCGGAAAAATACGCTATTATCTATTTGAGAAAGTAAAAAGCTAAACACAAAAAACTAAAAACCAAAAACTCAATCACAGGAGGAACCATATAATGTCCGTTGCATTCACAAAAATCATATCCGGAATTCTGTCCGCGATCTTCGCCGTTATGTCTTTTTTCAGCGTCAATCTTAACTGTCATAAAAGATCGGACGACGTTCTGTTCACTGTCGCCGCAGTCAGCGATACCCACATGAAGGATTCCGCAATCAGGAAACTTGTCGCGGACGCCTGCTTCAACGATATCACAAAAACGATCGCGCCGGATCTGCTGCTTGTCAACGGCGACCTTGTGGACGAGGCGAAGCCGGAGAACTACGACGCGCTTAAAGACAGTATGCAGAATTACTGCGGCGTGGAGAACGTCCTTATGACCCTCGGCAACCACGACACCTGGGGCGATTACGACACGAGCCACGAATATAGCTCCGCCCGCGAGCTCTGGCTGGAATATACCAACGAACTTATGAAATATCAGCACGACGAGGTATATTACCACTATATCCAGGACGGTTATCACTTTATTGTCCTGGGTTCCGAGGGTACGTCCACCGCAGCCCGGATAAGCGACGATCAGATAGCCTGGATGGACGCTCAGCTTGAAGCTGCCGAAGCCGACAGCGAGGGCAAACCGGTGTTCGTGTTCCTTCACCAGCCCATGTCCTACACCCACGGCGTCGGCGCGGACGACGTTGACGGCGACGACGAGGGCTTTGACGAGGCGGCTCAGAGCGCGAAATTCCAGGCGACTCTTGACAAGTATCCTAACATTATTTACGTCAGCGGCCACACTCACGACGCCCTTAACGGCGGCAAACTGAACGGCGGCGAATTTGCTACCGTCGAGAAGGTCGGAGAGAATATCACCAGTATCAACCTGCCCTCCATGATGTATTTCGGCTGGTCGGGTATGGGAAGTCACTTTCTATCCGGCGGCGGCGCGGTCATAAACGTCTACGCGGACAGGGTCGAGATCCTCGGCAGGAACTTCCTTACAAGAACGTGGATAAGCGATGTGAAAGTTACAGTAAAACTTGCGTGATTCCGTGATGTATTTCTGTTGACTTCTGAATCATTTTAAAATGATTCAACAATAATCTCATACGGAGGAAAGTGTATGAAAGCAGCAAATCGGATACTTGCATTGTTACTGAGTATTCTTATGGTCCTGTCCATGTTTTCCGCGTTGAGCGTTTCGGGCATTGCGGAAGGCGCCGTCCCGGGTGACGAAGCCGCAGCAAAACTGACGAAGGGCGACGTGGACGGAGACGGATATCTGACGCCTGCAGACGCCCGGCTTATACTCCGGTACAGCGTCAAGCTTGAGGAAATGACTGACGAACAGCGCGACCGCGGGGATATGAATAATGACGGTGAGGTCCTCGCAAACGACGCCAGGCTCGCTCTGTTAGCGTGTGTGCTGCTGGAAGACGCGGACGGCAAGCTTTACGCTTCGCGAATCAAGCCGGGTTTTTCAGGGTTCGGGAACGGCAGCAAAAAAATATCTGCCGACGTTCAAAGAGACGGTGATCAGGTGACGGTCGCCTTCAGCGCGAGTGATTTTGCCGGGACCGCGCACGGCGAGATGTTCATCGGCTATAACGC
>JAILQN010000147.1 GCA_024699005.1 Clostridia bacterium | reverse complement strand
AAAGGCGATACTGCGTATCGGAAGCGCTTTCTACGGAGAAAATCTCTTTACCACTCCGCTCTCCAACGTAGGCATTTTCGATCTTCCGCCGGAGATCGCCCGCCACGTTACGGCGGCGGATATGATGATCTCGTCCACCAGGCTCAACACGCTTTACGGCGTCACTCTGTCATATAACGGGACTCTCAGATGGTGTATTTCGTCCGTGGTGAAAAGAACCGCCGCGGAAGACTGCATAGCCCGGGTCCTTGAGGAAGAGGGGCTGGAGTTCAACAGGATCGCGCGCTGAAAGCGTCAGAAAATCTGTAGGAAAAGCATACGCAGCCGGGACCCGCCCCTGACGGAGGGTCCCGGCTGTTTCCGGACGTCGCGGGTCCCGCTTTTCGGCGGAATTATTTTACGGCGTCACGTCGACTTCACAATAAGTGATCTTTACCGTTTTACCGGCGTTCGAGAACTGCAGCGTCAGCAGGTTCGGCAGATCTGCGGTATCGTTAAGGTCAAATCTGTAAATATGACAATCTTCGCGGCAGTAGCCCTGCGCCACCGGATTGCCGCCGGATTCGTTGCTGCCGTATACTTCGTCCTTTACGGGCGCGGAACAGTCCCGTCCGCAGACAGTCAGCCACAGGTCGTCCGCGTTCTCCGGCTCGTTTTCCACGCCGATAAAAACCGATACCGGACGCCGATTGTCCGGTATGTATCATTTCATCGATCAGAAATCAATATATGATTGATGAAAAATGATTGATGAAATATCCGATTCGGATAAATGATTTCCGTTATCTCATTTTCCGGAATAAAACACCGTATTTCTCGGATGGTATTTTTTCTATCACGCCGGTTTTGCAAAGCGATTCGAGAGTCCTTTTCAGCTTTTGAGTAATGCCTTTATATCCCATTTCTCTTGAAAGGTCCGTCAGACTCAGATCCTTTTCCGCAAGGATCGAAATGATTCTGTTTTCATAGTGGCTGTCGTTTGGTCTGACTTCAGGCAGAAAATAAGGATGTACCGGAATTCTGACTGTCAGATAAGCGCGGTCGGGATCCATTTCAAAGACAGGCAGTTCCGATCCGTTCGCCCGCAGCGCGGCAAACGCTGTCGGGAAACCGGTATTGCGCCCCTCGGTCAGTTTCAGTTCTTTCAGAAAATCGCCTATTCTGCGGTTTCTGTAAACCATCGAGCGGATATCGAATGTTTTGATTTTCTCGTCCGTGATGCTTCTGTCAAAGCCGGGGAAACTTGTGATTTCCATCGCGAACGGAGTTATCCGTACTGTGATCGGTTCACTGATCCGGTAGGATCTGTGATAAACCGCGTTAGACAGGATTTCTTCAACGGCGGCGTAAGGGTAGTTCATGATCCTGTCGGCTTCGGCTTTGTTTTTATCTTTCTTTACGGCTTCTTTTAATGCATAATTTTTGATATACAAGAGCGCCTCGGTAAGCTGACGCTGGATAGGTCCGGTGAATATTTTTTCGGTCATGTTCGTCCCGTCCGGATCCGGAATATCCACTACCTCGATACGCGCGTATCTGAAATACTTTTCGGGATGTTCGGAAAACATCAATAATCCGACATTCTTCGGTTTTTTGTATTCGGAAGGCCCGGAAGTAAGCTGCATATCCTCGGCAAGCCGGTTGAGATCCTGCTTTAAAGAATAAGCGTAAAGATCGCTGCCGACTTTTTTCAGATGCTCCCGGATCAGCCCGAGATCAAGGTCCTCAACGTCTGCGGAGAGATTCGGTCTGTCGTCAAACGGAATGTCGGATGAAACGTAATAAAGCTGTTTTTCTTCCTCCGGTGCGGCGACGACTGTGCTGCTTGCTTTGCGTATATAGTATTTTTTTTCGGAACGTTTTTCCGAAAGGGACGCCGAAGCCTTATAAGGCCGTGCGAATCCGCCGGAAACCCGGATTACAAGAACAAATTTGTCTTCAAATAAGAACGGTTCGGCGACCGGCTGATAAAACGGTTCTATATAATGGCAGAGTTCACGGAGTTTTTTCCCCATTCCGTCTATCCTGTTCTGCGGTATTCCCTTTATCGGGAACATCGGTGAACCGTCTTTTTCTTCAACGCCTACGACGATATATCCCCCGCCCATATTGTCAATGTCATTGGCAAAAGCGCAGATGGTGTGAAGTATCAGCTCCGGATTCCAGTCTGATTTGAATTCCACTCTGGCGGATTCAACAATAGTCCGGTTTATAAGTTCGTCTATATTTACAGGTATCGCCATAACGCGCCCCTCCGGTTTGTTTATGATGATATCATATCACTCGATAAAAATACGTTGTATGACCCGACAGAATTATAAAACATCTCCCGACATTGCAACCGTCGGGAGATCATAGTCTATCTTTTCTGTCTGATTGACCGGGCATGTAGTCGATGCTCACGTTGTAAAGAGTCGAAAGGCGGATGAGTATCGCGGTGGGTATGTCGTTTTCTCCGGTTTCATATTTGGAATATCCGGTCTTCGACATCCCGTGTTTCCGTGCGAGTTCCGTCTGACTTATATCCTCGTCCTCACGCAGATACCGTATCCGGGGATACATAAATATAAACTCTGGCGCATTATACAATAACCTGTTTCGGATACGGATTTATCTGAAGCGAATGCTGTTGTTTTTTATGCGGATACCGTTCAGGGAAAAATTTCGACCGTTCGTCAACATTTTTTTGGAGAAATATTGTATTGTACAATGTAATATGATAGTGTTAATTCAAAATGCTGTTCTTCCCTGTTTGCTGATTTGACTATTATTTGTTTTTTGTATAGTTGATATTATTGGGAAAGTTTTAGTATAGTGGTTTTTTTCAACAGATCAAATAAGAGAGGTATTATCATGAAAGTATCCAAGATGCTGATAAGAGTCATTTCGGTTTTGCTTATAGTCACAATGATCGCTATAAGCTTCGGTCTCAATTCGACCGCGAATAATCATATCTATTATTCGGACCTGTTTTTCGGTTACGATCCGTCCTATCTGCGCAGTCAGGAGCTTGCCGACTATCACAGAGATACTTCATCTGTTTTGAATCAGGCATATTCTGATTTTTGTGACAGCGATAGCTTTACATGGATGCAAATAAAGGAAAGTATCCATGCATCTACTGATTTGGTAACGATGCTGGAACTTCTTAGCGATGCATATGGGGATACCAGATTCAGTTATTATAATGCGCTTGATAAAGCTAATGAGGCGTTTGCCAAGGCATTGCTTTCAGATTCTGCAATGTTTTCATCCGTTGCGACGTATGGAACGGCGGCAAAAATATATAAAAAAGCCAAAGATATCACAAAACTGTATAAAGAAGTACGAAACACTTTAGACTTGCAAAAATTGACCTATCAGGAAATATTTGCGGAGTATTTTGCGGTAATCACCGATGAATATATATATGAATCGCTGTCTTGGACAGAGATTCAGGTTTTTGAGGAAGTACTTCCCAATCTTGAGCAGTTGGGCACAGCGTTCAGCACGGGGGCTGATGTGCTCGAGGCTGCCGGCGCTATCTCGCTTGCTTTGCTTATTGAAGACGTCAGAATGGACCTTATCGATGATCTTATGGCGATTTCCGAACCTGGTATGTTTCTTTATGACGGTATGGAAAGATTAAAAGAACAGCTATCTGATGGCTGGGTTTCCTACTTTTTGAGCAATTACGCAATAGAGAAAGTTATTTCTGAACTTGGCGGCGAACTGGTCAAGGCCGCAATGAGTTCTGTTTCTGCATATGCTTTGGTGACTTCTGTCTTAAAAGTCGCATCATGGGTCGTATTTGATGTTATCATGGGTGTTCCGGACCTTGAGGACTTTTTTGCTCAGAACGCATTGCAGCAGTACGTCAGTGAAATATACACCGGTATGCTGGGGAAAATTGCGGACTTCGGATCTGCAAGTTGTGATTCCTCTGGTGTTCCGGAGTATGAGAATTTGTTTACAGCGTACATTGCCGCTGTTAATGCAGGGCTTTCAAAATCTGAAAGTTTATTGATAGCCTCAAACGGAAATATCGTAACTAACGTAAAAGCGCAGTATAGTGATCTCTCATACGATACGTATATTGAAGGTGTTAAAGATCATATTTCGGGGCTGGCGGACAGTGAAGTCTTGTATTCCCCGATTACCGAAAGGTCGCTTAGTCTCCCGTGCAACATATATGCCGCATCGGATGATATAGAACCTGATGCGATATACACATTTAAAGGAAAACTGCCTTGCAGTTTAATATTGACTGGTTGGGGCACGATAAATACTGATTGTTCACCGCTTGTTATAGACGGGAATCTGACGTCAGAAGGTCATTTAATATTCAACGAAAGTAGTATAACAGTTAATGGAAATGCAACGTTCAAAACAATAGTAATGACGCATGAAATCGATTACATGCTGGTAAACGGAGATTTTACAATAGGAGGTATCGATAGCGAGTATTATAATGAAAACGGGGGCATATTTTCTACAC
>JAILQN010000105.1 GCA_024699005.1 Clostridia bacterium | reverse complement strand
GACTGTCGCCACGATAGCTGTGGTTCTGTTCCTGAAATTCCATCAGGCGCAGGACAATACGATCCGGGCTTTCTCGTGGGTATTCCTGCTGTTTATCCTGAAAGACGTCATTATGCTTCTGTTCGGAGCGTTCATGATCTCACGGGGCATCCATCCCGGCGCGGCTGAGATATACGGCAAGGTGGCGACGGCGGCTTTCTATATCGTGATGGTCGCGATCATGGCTTTCGGTCCGGAAGTCGGTGCGTTCCGTTCGTTCTTCACCATTCCCAACGCCGTTATGATGGTACTGGTAGTCATAGCGGTCATTCTCACGATCATCGCGTTCCTGAGCTATATTCCCGGAGTCTGGGAACAAATGGCAAAGAAGTACAACTGGAAAAAGAAAACGATCTGGGGACAGAAGGAGAGATTCTGATCAGGCAATAGGCGTATCAGACACAACAAAAAACCGCGCGGTTCCCGAAGGAGTCGCGCGGTATTTCTTCCGGTTCTATTCGGATTTTGCAATCGAGGTCGCGATGGCGTTCTTCATAAAACGGAAAAAGGCTTTGAGGAAGGCGCAGAGAGCTTTGAAGAAGTTGTCCGGATAAACCGTCTCCGTGGAGAGCGCGTTCTCCTCCGTCAGAGGGGAGAGCGTTCTTGCTTCCTGATCAAGAATCATAAACTGCGGAAGATCCGGGTCGCTGTAAATCGTCAGCGCGCCGCCGGATTTCAGGAAACGGAGCTCCATTGCCGTCATAAGCTCCTCGACACCGTTGATGACGCCGTGCGGGCAGTTCTTTATAATCCACGTCGTATCGGGGAAGACGCAGGTGGAGGCGTCAACCTTGCGGTCGGCGGAGATATACCGGTCCGTCCCGTTCGCCTTCGCCGCCGCGATATATTCGTCGCTCAGGAATCCGTCGACTTTCGCGCAGGTCGCGCCGAAGGAGGAATCCCGGGTCGCTATTGAGTTGTCGTTCAGCTCCTTCGATTCCTCCAGCAGAGGCATCATCTCAAGCCCGTACTTGGAGATCACCATGAAGCACGCGCCGTCGTCGCGGCAGTCTTCCAGTATTTCGCGGGTACGGATCTGATAGTTGTAGTGATAATCGTCCGTCCTTTCACGGAAGGTATCCCACTTCGGATCGGAGAGCATCAGATCCCGCGCCTTCTCGTAGTGGGCGTTATCCACCAGCGCCCAATAGGAAAGCAGACGGCCGTAGGAGTTCATCATTATACCCGGGAGAACGGTATCCTTTACGTTGGCGTAGACCTTCATCAGGATCTTTCCGAGGACGTCCACGGTGCCGTTGGTGCACAGCAGTGATACAGTTGTCTTGAGAAGCTCGAGAGTATAGGCGTCCGAGAGGAAGTCCGCGCGTATGCCGCCGTCCTCCGCGTTGCCGAGTTCACGGGCGATGAAACGGTTCAGCATATCGGCGTCGACCTTCAGTTCGCCGGAGAATGCGTCGCTGGCCTGCACGCTGCCGAAGAGCATGGAGGACTCGAAGATCACGGAGGAGACCTTATCGGCGCCGTGATCCGCCAGATAGACGAGCACGGCGGAGCTGGACTCGCAGCGGGAGATGAGGTTGACCTTTTCGGCGCCGGTGGCGTCGAGCACGAGGTCGATAAATTCCGCCAGCTGTTGGCCCTGCACCACGGGCCCGAGCCGCCAGTCGACGTCAAAGGAGTAGTAATCGTCTATGGAATACTTTCCGTCCGAACCGCGCAGGTCGGTCACTTCCGGTCTGGGAGGGATGGAGGGACCGTTTTGGATATCGCCGTTCTCGTCCGGGATGAATTTTGCGTATATGGGTATGATGGCGTTGACGAGTCCTTCCGAGTACTCCGCGTAGTCGTTCGTTATCATGGCTTTGCCGAGCAGGGGAAGCAGTTCCTTCGCTTTCTCCATGATGTAGCCGTCGGGCTCGTTGACGGGGTAGACCTGTTCCTGATCGTCGGCGCCGTAGTGGTTGTACAGCGCCCAGCCGGCTCCGTGCACGCGCACGATGGGATACCGCGTCAGATCTTCTGAAAAGTCCGCCGCCTCATCAGCTGATACGGACAGCGGCAGCAAAAGCAGCAGTATGCTCAGAAACAGTGAAATCGCGATCTTAAGTGGTTTTGAATTCATTGTTGAATCGCTCCTTATAAAGTGTATTTATTGTTCTGCTTCGGGTTGATTGAATGTATAAAGCGCTGCGTTTATCTCACTTTTATTGGTTATGCCTTGTTTACTGAAATACTCTGTTATCAGATCCGCGCGGCTCGCGTCGGCGCGTGCGGAATTCGCGTCCAGATACTCGATTATCCCGTTTATTGTCTGTCTGCTGACTCTGAAAGAGTATCTTTCGTATATGACAAGATATACCTCCATGTCGCGGTGTCCGGACAGAAATTCCTCTATCTCGCTGACTGCTATCCTGAACGCTTCCTCTTTCGGGTAGCCGTAAACTCCGGCGGAAATGAGCGGAAACGCCACGGAGCCGCATCCGCAGAGAGCGGCAAGCTCCAACGATTCGCGGTAGCAGGATGCCAGCAGCTCCGGTTCGTTATGCTTTCCGTCAAAGTATACGGGACCTACGGTGTGGATGACGTAATGCGCGGGCAGATTGTATCCGCCGGTGATCTTCGCTTTGCCGGTCTCGCAGCCACCGAGGGTCATGCACTCTTTTAAAAGTTCCGGTCCCGCTGCGGCGTGGATCGCGCCGTCAACGCCTCCGCCGCCCAGGAGTGAGCTGTTTGCGGCGTTGACTATGGCGTCGCATTTTATTTTGGTTATATCTGCGATGATTACTTGTAATGACATTTTAAAACAGTAATTCAAATTCAGCCGTATTGAACGGGGCTTTGAAGAAATTCGCCGTATCAACCGGGTTGCCTTCGCGTTTTGCTTTGATGACGGATACCAGCATGTTCACGTCTTCTATTTTATGGTAGTGATAGCCCCTGCGGAAATACCAGAGCATCTTTTCCTCGCAGCCGAGAAATCTCCATACCTGTTTTGCGGCAAGGGATGTCTGCCATGAGCCTACGGGATTCGTCCAGATATCGCTTGCAGCCTCAGCGACA
>JAILQN010000082.1 GCA_024699005.1 Clostridia bacterium | reverse complement strand
GTGCAGATCCTGCAGCCTTTGGGAAACGGGATCAAGGCCACCGGCGCCGACAGTAAGATACGCAGCAGGAGTCTCAAAGGAGCCGCCCGGCGGCACCGTTTTTGTCCAGTGGCCGGTCTCGTAGTCGGCAAGCCCGCCGGTAATGCAGAGCTCGTCCCGCTGCCGCCGCGCTTCCATCTGCCACGAGGACGGGCAGGCGAGCTGTACCGCCCATGTCACGCCGGCCTCCCGGTCCTCCGTTGCGATGAAGGGGAAGTATTTTCGCACCGGCATGGAGCCGATCTGGGCGAACTTCTCGCACCGCGCGCCGTGGCGCGACCAGGAGGGCTCAAGGTGATAGTCTAAAAGCGTGCCTGATTCGGTTTTCCCTTCCGCGCTCCACCAGCTCCGCGCCCGGTGCAGGAACATCCTGTCCGTGTCCCGCGTATCGCCGAAGGGCGTGAGCCCTCCGAAGGAAAAGCTCGACAGGGCTTCCAGCACGGCAGGGGAGCCGGAGCCGTTCTCAAAGACTGTTTTTACGGCAAAAGCCCGGTCGCCAGCTTTATAAGTCAGTATGTGCTCCAGCGCGTAGCCCCTGCCGTCTTCCATGCGGGTCTTTACGGCGACGGCGCCGCTTTCCTCCGTAACGGTCTGCCCGGCGTATCTCATCAGGTATGTAGACGACGCGCCGGAGCTTGTAAGTCCGTTCGCGTAACCGCCTGCGAAGTCGTCCCCGCGGGCGTAAAGCTGAACGAGAGGTTCGGTTTCATGCGCGTACGGATCCGCGCGTCCGGCGAGAGAGGCGGGGACGAAGGTCATGCCGACGTGCCCGTCCGCGTCCGTCATATAAAAGACGGATATATCGCCGAATGTGAATTCCTTAAGCAGTTCGCATTTTTTCATTTTCGTTTTTTCCGAGATGTATTCTGATCGTTCTTTGTCGTATAATGTATGTCTGATCATCCCGAATATACCACAAATAATGACATTTGTAAACGATGAACTGATTTTTTTTGTGTAATACGATCAATAAACGAAAGAAAAAGTCAGGTATGATTTGCCGGATCGTACTTGACTTTTTGTTTGACACCGGATCATCAGAGGCGATCTTGTGAAAGTGAATAATCCGGTTATTCGCATTTATAGAGCGAATATTCACCGAATATTCGCCGAAAATTCGGTGAATTCGGTTGACAGGGCGAATTTTTTGAGTATAATATACTCAGATTTGTTATATGGAGGTGTCCCTGTGAACTACGAAACCGAAAACATGGAATTCAAGGCACAGTTTGCCGAGGATATCTATAAAGAGGTCATCGCATTTGCCAATACAGACGGCGGCGTGGTATACGTCGGCATAGACAATGACGGAAATGCTGTCGGCCTGACGGACGTGGATCAGGAATACACGCGCATCACCAACGGAATCCGCGACGCCATCATGCCGGACGTCACGATGTTTGTGCGCTTTTCCATACAGGAGAACAAGGTGGTGCGTATTACGGTAAGCGAGGGCACAAACAAGCCTTACTATCTCAAAGGAAAAGGTCTGAAGCCCAGCGGCGTTTTCGTGCGGCAGGGGGCATCCAGCGTTCCCGCTTCGCCTGAACAGATCCGTCGGATGATCAAGGACAGCGACGGCGACACGTTTGAGGAAATGCGCTCCATGGAGCAGGATTTATCCTTCGATGCAGCCGCAAACGCCTTCAAAAAATACGGCGTGCAATTCGGCGCGGAGAAGTACCGCGCGCTCGGGATCACACAGAAGAATGACGAGCTGTTTACGAATCTTGCGCTCATCATATCCGACCAGTGTGCGCACACTACAAAGGTCGCTGTTTTCGGCGATGATTCCAATACCGTATTCAAGGATAACAAGGAATTCGGCGGCTCCGTTTTTACGCAGCTTGAAGATACTTTCAATTATCTGATGCTCTGCAACAGGACTCAGGCGACGTTTAAGGGACTGGAGCGTATCGAGAAGCCGGATTACCCCGAGGAAGCCCTCCGTGAAGCGCTCCTGAATGCGCTCGTGCACCGTGATTACAGCTTCAGCGGCAGCATTATCATCAACGTGAACGACGATAGAATGGAGTTTATTTCCATCGGCGGACTTCTTCCCGGGCTTTCCACCGATGATATCCGTATCGGCATTTCCCAGCCGCGCAACAGGAATCTTGCCGAGATATTCCACCGCCTGCGTCTGATAGAGAGCTACGGCACCGGCATCCGCAGGATCTATAAGCTCTATGAAAGCTGTCCCGTACAGCCGGAGATCGAAGCGACGCCCAACGCCTTCAAGATGGTGCTGCCGAATATGAACGCTGTTTCAGATGAAATAATCAAGCCTGAAGCCGGGATCACACCGCAGATGAAAGAGGTGCTGGATTTTATTTTCGAGCACGGACAGATCACGGATGAGGCGATACAAACCCTGCTTGGGATCAAAAAGACCCGCGCGTTCGATCTTATGAAGCAGATGCGGGATATGGGGCTTGTTCGCATGGTCGGCAGAGGTGTTAATAAACGATACTTGATGAATTAATTGTCGAATATATTTAATGGTTCCGGTATCATTATGCTTTTTACAAAGGGAAAAAGAATATGGCAAAGAAAGAAGTTAAAACCGATCTTTGGGTGGCAAAATTACTTGAAGAAAGTGAAATCAAATATACGCCGCAGGGGAGCGATGTTAAGGAATTGAATGAAGCTCTTTCTACTGCTTCAAAACGCGGTACAGGGAAACAAGGTTATCCTGAATATGTTGCCGTGGTCAATGATTTTGTCCTTGTTATAGAAGATAAAGCTGACATATCGTTCCATATCAGATATACCGATACCGGAATTATCGATACCGCTACGAAAGCGGTAACCGATTACGCCGCGAACGGCGCGTATTTCTATGCAAAGCATATCGCGCAAAACAGTTATTTCAAAAAAGTATTCGCCATTGCTGTTTCAGGCACGCCGAAACACCATAGAATCACACCCTTTTATGTAGATGACAGGGAAGGATATAAAGAACTTTCCGACGTGGAGTCGTTCACTATTTTCAATAATGAAAATATCGGCGAGTATTATCTTCGCACTGTTCTTGAAGAAAAAACCGATGTTGAAAAAACGACAGAGCAGATTTTGAAAGATGCTGCGGAATTACACGAGTATCTGCGCACATACGGTGCTTTGAAAGATCAGGATAAACCGCTTGTGGTTTCAGGAATACTGCTCGCGCTGGATGAAATCGAGAGCGGCAGTTTTTCAATTGAATCCTTGACTGGGGACAGTGTCGATACAGATGGCGATAAGATTTTTGCAGCGATCCAAAAGCGGTTCAAGCGTTCCAACGTCGGGCCAGACGCAAAACGCGATAAGCTGATGAGTGAATTCGCGATTATTCGTACAAGCGCAAGACTAAATGAAATTGATGATAAGCTTGGAAAGACGCCCCTGAAATATTACGCTGAATTTTTGAAGAAGAATGTGTTTGACAGCATCAAATACAAATCTTCTTCCGAAGATTTTGTCGGTCGGTTTTACGGCGAGTTTATGAGTTACTCTGGTGGTGACGGCCAAACGCTTGGTATAGTCTTAACACCTGCGCATATTTGCGAACTGTTCTGTGATCTTCTGCATGTGAATTCAGACGATATTGTTCTTGATCCGTGTTGTGGCACTGCGGGATTTCTTGTCGCCGCCATGCATCACATGGTTAGAAATATTGACGATGAGTCAAAGCGAAAAAGTATAAAAAAGAAGCAGCTTCACGGTTATGAATTGCAAAGTAATATGTTTGCAATTGCCTGTACTAATATGATCCTCCGCGATGACGGAAACAGTAATATTGCATGTCAGGATTTTTTAAAGCAGAATCCGGCGCAGGTTCAGTTAAAGGGTGCGACTGTCGGCATGATGAATCCCCCTTATTCACAAGGAAAGAAAGATGACCCGTCTCAATATGAGTTATCGTTTGTAGAACATCTGCTTGATTCTTTGACTGTAGGCGCGCGTGCGGCGGTTATTGTTCCACAGTCTTCAATGACAGGAAAAACAAAAGATGAGCAGAACTTCAAAGTAAACATCTTGAAACACCATACATTGGAGGGCGTCATTACATGTAATACCGACACTTTTTACGGCGTTGGCACAAATCCCGTTATAGCCGTGTTTACGGCGCATGAGCCACACCCTAAAGAAAAGCTTTGTAAGTTTATCGATTTCCGTGACGACGGTTTTGAAGTCCGTGCACATATCGGGCTTGTTGAAGGTGACAGTGCAAAGGATAAAAAACAGCACTTACTTGATGTTTGGGATGGACGTATAGAAGCACCGTCAAAATTCTGTGTAGAATCTACTGCACAGGCAGATGATGAATGGCTGCATAGCTTTTATTATTTCAACGACGAGATACCGACAGAAGCAGATTTTGAAAAAGCAGTCGGTGATTATCTGTCATTTGAGTTTTCGATGATTATGCAGAACCGGGAATATTTGTTTAAAGAAGGTGATGAAAATGAGGCTTGATGAAAGAGAGTGGAAAGATTTCAAAATAGAAGAAATATTTAATATATTTTCCGGAAAACGGTTAGAAAAACGAAATATGATTTCAGGAGATAGACCGTTCATAGGTGCATCAGACAGCAATAATGGTGTTACAGGTTTTTGTGGCAATTCCAATGAGTCTGTAGATCATAATGTTTTAGGTATCAATTATAACGGTAGTGTTTGTGAAGCGTTTTATCATTCTTATGAATGTATTTTTTCTGATGATGTTAAGCGTCTTCATCTGAAGCACCATTCTGATAACAAATATGTGTTGTTGTTTATGAGTACTGTAGTAAGAAAACAAAAGAGTAAATATCAATATGCTTATAAATTCAATGAACAAAGAATGAAGCGTCAGTCCATAATGCTTCCTGTTGCCGATAATGGAGAACCCGATTATCAGTTTATGGAGCATTATATCCATGAATTGATGGAATGCAAATGTAAAAAATATGTGCAATATGCAGAAAAACAGGTTGAAGAATTGGGCAATGTAAACAAATGGGGGGGGGTAACATACCTGTTAAATAATTGTGTCTGGAATTCATTTTATGTTGTTGCTGTTTTTTCTGAAAATGAGCGCGGAAAGCGGTTGAAAAAGGCAGATCATAGACCCGGCAATGTCCCATATGTATCTTCGACAGGAGAGAACAATGGTATAGATGGGTTTATAGAAGCAAGTGAGGGAACTCGTGTTTTTAATAATTGCATTAGTATTGCAAACAGTGGGAGCGTTGGTTCTGCTTTTTATGAGCCATTTTCTTTTGTGGCAAGTGATCATGTAACGCATTTGAAACACCTCGGATTGAACAAATGGCAATATTTGTTTCTTGCATGTGTTTTAAAAGAACAGGCAAACAATTTTAATTTTAATCGTGAAATTAATGATGCAAGATTGAATAAAATGCAAATAATGCTTCCCATAACCGATATGGGGGAGCCTGATTACACATTAATGGAAACTGTAGGAAAAATGATAATGAGTGAAAAATATAGATGTTATTTGTCGTATATGAATTTGCATTTGGGAGTTCATAAAAGGGTTTAGAATACAGCACTTGAGATGAAAATGCTTGCTGTAGAGCTGTAACACTGTGCCTACTGCCGTTTCGCACGGAAACGCGAATATGTATCGGTCCTGCCCATTGGAAGGCAGGACCGATACATATCTCGAACCGTAAGATTTGTTGATGTTGCAACATTGGACGCCTTGTTTTTTATCTTAAATAGATGCAATCATGCGATTTCAACCTCAATTTTTTGAGTCTTGGCGTCTGGTTGTCCTCCGCCTATATACACGGTATAAGTCCCCGGGAACAGGCGGCGATTTCCGTCAGTATCAAACAGTGAAAAGCTCTCGTCCGTCAGCGGGAAAGTCACTTCGCCGGATTCGCCCGGGCGCAGTCGTATGCGCCGGAATCCTTTCAGCCTCAGGCGGGGCTGATCGGGCATGCCCGCCGAATCGATATAGAGCTGAACGACCTCGTCCGCTTCCATTTCGCCGGCGTTCGTTACCGTGACCGCAGCGCCTTCCTCGGTCCTGCGTATTCCGGAGTAGACGAAGCGCGTATAGGAGAGACCGAATCCGAAGGGGTACAGCGCCGGGATCTTCGAGTACATGTACGTCCTGCCGTGGGACATTTCGTAATCGTCGAAGGGCGGAAGATCCTCCGTGTTCGCGGGGAACGAGAGCGGCAGTCTGCCGGAGGGCGAGACTTTTCCGTACAGCAGGTCGGCAAGCGCCGTTCCTCCCTGTTCGCCGGGGTACCATATATCCAGCGCAGCGGCAGCGTTTTCTGCGACCCACGGGATGGAGAGCGCGCTTCCGTTTTCCAGTACGACGATCAGGTTTTTGTTGACTTTATGAACGGCCTGTAAAAGCGCGGTCTGCTCCGGCGGGAGGGAGAGGTCGGTCTTGTCCTTGCCCTCGCGCTCATACTGTATGCCGAGGCCTATGACCGCGACCACGGCGTCGGCTTTTTTCGCCGCTTCTATTTCACGGGAGAAGATGGCGTCGGGCGTTTGTTTCGGTTTCTTCCAAGTGAACCGCACGGACGGCGCGGCCTGATTCTTTCGGTACCGAAGCAGGAACGGAACGGCTTCCCCGGCCTTCAGGATAACAGGTTCTTCGGGAGAGACGGTCATGCCGCCGATGCTGAGTTCCGGCGGGCAGCATTTGGCGCTGCCGGAGAACTGTACCGAGAAAAGATATCCGCCGTCGGCGGGCGGAAGGATCTCTCCCCGCCATATCACGGAGAATTCCGCCGTCTTTATAATGGGATCGGGAGCCTGGTCCGCCCAGGAAAAGTCGATGTTTTCATCCGTGCGCGTCGCCGGCAGCCCTTTGAAACCGTCGTTGTCGTAATAGCTGCCCTGAACGCCGGGCCTGCCGCCGTAGGATAGGGCGGAGGAGGGGACCGGTGCAAAGGCGTCCGTATCGTCTTCCCACTGCCAGGGGATCAGCTCCGCGTCGCCGCCCGCGACAGCGCGGATGCCCCCGATGGGGGACACGGGCGCGTTGCGCGGCCGTCCGCTGTAATCGCCGAACTGGACGCAGTCGGCGTTGTTTCCGATCACGGCAATCTTCGTGCCGTCCCTAATGGGCAGAACGCCGTCGTTTTTCAGCAGCACCGCCGATTTTACCGCCGCTTCGTAAGCCCGTCTGCGATGGTCTTCGCAGCCGATAACGTCCTGAGTCAGCGTATGCCACGGGATCTTTTCCGGATCGTCGAACTGGCCCGCCTTTATCCTCGCGGACAGCACCCTGCATGCCGCTTCGTCCAGGCGTTCCTCGGTGATCCTGCCGTCGGCAAGGCATTCGCCCAGAAAAGCCGTATACGTGTTTTCATATTCCGCGTAACCGCCGCATTCGAGGTCTACGCCCGCGTTCAGTCCCGCCGCGGCGGCGTCCTGGGGCGTCGGGGTGTATTTGTGGTCCTCATATATCGCCCCGACTCCGCCACAGTCCGAGACGACGTAGCCGTTAAAGCCCCATTCTCCCCGCAGGATGTCCGTAAGCAGCCGGCGGTTCGCATGGCAGGGCGTGCCGTTTATCGCGTTGTATGCGCCCATCACGGCTTCGCAGCCGCCCTCCTGTACCGCCATCCTGAAGGGCTCAAGATGATATTCGCGCAGCGTCTTTTCGCTCATGACCGCGTTGCACGAAAACCGGTTGTGTTCCTCGTTGTTGGCGGTAAAATGCTTCGGCGTGGCGATGGCCTTCAGGTATTTTTGATTCTTCCCCTGCAGTCCGCGCACGAATGCGGCGCCGTTCCTGCCGGCGAGATACGGATCCTCCCCGTAAGTCTCCGCGGTCCTGCCCCAGCGCGGGTCCCGGGCGAGGTTCAGATCGGGCGACCAGAACGCGAGCAGACCGTTATAGCGTCCGCCCCTGGCCCCGATGTCGTCGGCGTCTACCGGGCCGCTGAAGTAAGCCGCGCGGGATTCCGTTGAGATCGCGTCGGCGACCGTTTCAAGAAAACCGTCGTCAAACATGGCGCCGAGGGCTATGGCCTGGGGGAACACGGTAAAGTGCCCCGGACGCACGACGCCGTGCAGCGCCTCGTTGCCGTGGTAATACTTCGGTATGCCGAGACGTTCTATCGCCTCGGAAGTTTCCACGATTATATTCAGTTTTTCCTCTGTCGTCATCTGACGCACGAGCGCTTCGGCGCGTTCGCGTATTTCGGGAGTCGTTTTCATATGATCACTCTGTTTTGTCAATACCTTTCTGTAAACAAAACTGCATTTATTTTATTATTATAAGAGATGACGCTGCCGGTCAGTATGCGACCGTCACAAATACGCCTTCGCGGTTTTCCAGCGTCAGCTCAAGCGTGTCGCCGGCGATTTCGGAAACCTCGCCCATGCGGTAGACCGTGATATTCTTCGCGCCGGGGAAGCTCGCGGAGAACGCCGCTTCTTTGCCGGACTGCGGCTCGTACATATTCGTGAAGACGAACGCCCTGCCGTCGCCGTCTTTCTCCGTAAAGCAGCCGCACAGCAGCGGCGCGTCAGTCCCGACGTCGGGCGTGAAAGCGTCGTCTACCTTCACAAGGCCGAGCTTCCCGCCGGCGGCTTTTGATCCGTTGAGAAGGACCGCGCCGTGGTTCTCGTACCTGCCGTATTCTTCGGCGAGGGCGGCCATTTCGCCGTTTACCTGCTGCACGGCGTAGTAGGTATCGGTACGCTCGCCTTCGTCGGTGATCATATGCGATTCTGAATCCCACCAGCCGGTATAATAGCAGGCGTAAATGATCGCCTTCGTGCCGAACGAGAGGGAAACGTAATTCTGCCAGCGCTGATCCTCCGCGGTATCGCACCAGCGTTTGCCGCCGCCGCTCCCTTCGGTGCCCGCCGCCTGCGTTATCACCCAGAGATCGCGTCCGGAGGCGCGGCAGGCTTCGGCAAGGATGTCCAGATTTCGCAGCCAGTAACCGTAAGTGTCCATGCGTCCGGTATTCTGATCCAGTTCGAGGGGATAGATATCCACGCTGATGATATCCGAGTCGATCGTGCCGATATAGTCGCTCAGATGCATGCGGTACTGCGCGGAAGCCTTGTTTAACGCGTCTGCCCGCGCTCCGTCGGTCACAAAGGGCGATTTGGCGTGTTCCCCGAGCTGGTCGCCGTTGGCGTACATCGGGAAAAGGTTGATCAGCGGGAACCGGTCGGCGTTTTCTGCGTAAAGCGCCTGCACGCTCCCGGCGAGGTCTTTGAATTCGGAGGCGCCGGGTTCATCCTTCAGGTCTATGCCCCAGATCGCCGGGGAATCCGCGTCTTTGTAATCGTCCGGATTTGGGAGGAATACGCCCATGCCGTTTTCCGCCAGCCATGAAAGATCGTCCCCGGTGAGAGCGTCGCCCCACGCGCCGACGTAAAACTCCAGCCCCGCGTCGCGCAGCCATTCGCGCAGCGTTTCGTAGTTTTCACCCTTGGGCAGGCAGTAGGCGCCCAGCAGCAGCCGTTCGCGGTCAAAGCGGTATTCGCGCCGTGCCGCCGCGATGGGTTCCGCGTCTGTGGAGCCTACGACGGATTTCACCCCGCCGGAGAACGGCACGCACTGGACGAAGAGATACGCGATCACCGGGAGTACGGATACCAGCACCGCGCAGACCGCGAAAGCCCGCCGGTGCTTTTTCCCGCGGGAAATCACAAGGTAATAGATGATAAAGAAAACCGCGTTCACGAAAGCGATGATCAGCGTCGCCTTTCCCGACTGGTTGGCGTGCAGGATCACGTTGTTGATCAGAAACGTGACCGCGCAGAAGCCCGCGGCGTAGGCGGCGAATGCGATCAATCCTGTCAGCAGCGGCGTCTTCTCCGAAAACAGCCATGCGATCGCTCCCGCGGCAAATGCGTACAGCATTATTGAAATGAAATAAAGCGGCGGCACCCATTTCGGGAAAGCGTAAAAGAAGATCGGACTCGCAGCCACGGCGGACAGCGCGGCGAGACAGGACACAATGGTGCGTTTCATGATGATTCCCTCCGGACGTATGATGAGGATAATAAACGGTTTTGTTATTAAGAGTATACTACAAAAAAAGATATTTGTAAACGGGATAATCTTTCACTGAATAATAAATACTTAAGACTGAATAATGAATAATAGAAAGTTGTATAGTAAAAGTGGACACCTCGAAGAATGAATGATATACTCAAATAGAGGTGTTAGAAATGAAAAGGACGTACACAAAAGAATTCAAGCAGAAAGCGTGCGAACTGGTATTGAAAGATGGGATCAAGCATGCGGTAGTAGCAGAGAAATTAGGGATAAACAAGATAATGCTCTACCAATGGATCAGCGACTATGAAACGTATGGAGAAGATGCGTTTGTAGGGAAAGGGAATCTGCGCCCGCAGGATGCAGAGTTAAAGAAGCTGCGAAAAGAAAATGAGCGTTTACGGATGGAGAACGAGATATTAAAAAAAGCAGCGGCATACTTTGCGAAAAACCCGGCAGACGAGTGATTTTTGCGAAAGAGGAATTAAAAGGGTATCCCACGAGCGAAGTATGCAGACTGATAAAAGTGGGTCGGAGTGAGTATTACCGAAATCCGAAGGTATCTGAAAGTGAAGAAAAAGAGATCGAGGAAGCAGTAATTCACTGTTTTGAAAAGCATAAAGGAAATTACGGACGGATACGTATACGAAAAGAACTGCAAAATTCAGGAATCGAAGTCAGTGAGTACCGAATTGCTAAAATTCTGAAGAGAAACGGATTAGTGTCAAAAAGCGGACGCAGCAGACGAAAAAGGCAGCCAAGACCGACAGAAACGGATTATCTGGAGGAGAACCTGGTAAAGAACAAGTTTGAAATTACGATTCCAAATTATTTATGGTGTTCGGATATCACTGAATTAAAGTGTCATCGTACAAAAGTATATGTTTGCGGGATCATCGATGTTGCAACCAGACGGATTGTCGGATGGAGCATAGCAAAAACGCAAACACAGAAACTTGTGCAGGATGCTCTGCTAATGGCAGTAGGACGGAATCCTGATCGTCCGGCAGGTGCAGTATATCACAGTGACAGAGGCTGTCAGTATACAGCCAAGAAAACAAAGCAATTAGTAGAAGAATTCGGTTTCAGAAAAAGTATGTCTCGTCCCGGCACACCGAGCGACAATCAGCCCATTGAGAGCTTTTGGAAAAGGGTTTGTCAAGTAAAGTGTGTAATTAATTGTGCAAAGTAGACTTTCAAAAAGGATATTTCCGGCAGGAGTGAGGGGCGAAGCCCCGAACGGATGCCAGAAATATCCTTCGCCGAAGCGTTGATGGTCAATATCTTTCGTATTTCATTATACGGGTTTGTCAAGTAAAGTGTGTAATTAATTGTGC
>JAILQN010000030.1 GCA_024699005.1 Clostridia bacterium | reverse complement strand
TGTCACAGTAGCGTCGCCGGTCTCCTTCGTGCCCTTGAAATATCCGTCCTCGTCAACTGTAAGTATATTCGTATCGGAGGATTCCCATTTGACTTCGGGGATAAGGGGATCGGTACACGTCAGGGTGGCAAGGCAGTTGTCAGTTGCCTTCGGCTCGACGGTGACCTCGTGTTTATCAAGAGAAAGACTCGGCCAGGTGAAATCGTAATGAGTACTCTCAGTAACGTCGAATTTGACTGTGCCTGAACCGAGAGACGCATACGCGCCTTCAAAAGTCAGGTCCAGCGTGACCGTCATATCTTTGGCGTATGAAATTCGTTTAAGCTCATCCGTAACTCTTTTTACGCCGTAAGACATCCTCAGCGACCTGTATTCGGTTTTGACTGAATCAACTGAGCAGACGCCCTCGAGGTCGGTGCCGAAAAGTGCTTTGGCTTCTTCCTCGCTTCTGGGAGCGTAGTTGCCTTCCAGGACGTCAGCAGTACTTTTAAGGATGAAATCAATGGAGTAGTCATCTTTATAGTGCAGGGCGTAGGGATAAGGATAATTGCACGCCTCGCAGGAATCGACAGGTTCTCCGCTTCTTTCTCCGCAGTTTGCGCATTCATAATAGAAATAGTCGCAGGAGAATTCGTCTACATCGTCCGCGACGATCCCAGGCGCTTTGAAGAATGAGGAGAAATCCTCTCCGAAATCCGTTTCATGCCCATTGAAATTAGCATCAAGGACTTCTTCAAAACCGTCGACTATGAATTTGAGAGTGTCAATAGTCTTGTCGCCGAAGGATGTTTCTATCGAATCATTGTCTACGGAGAAATCATCGTAGAGTTTTGCCTTAGGCATATCCTTGAGCGCCTTATCGACGGATTTGTTTAAGAAGTCCACGGCTTCAGCGGCGTTTTCCGGCGCAGGGGAGAGACCTTCCTTAAGCGTGAGCGGTTTGAATTGGCCTTCCATCGCAAGCACTCTGTTGAGGCCTATGATGAAGCCGACGACGAACATAAGGCAAAGAACAATGATGACGGCGACGTAAAGGATCTTCGTACCCTTCTTGCGTTTCTCTGTAATTACGATTTCTTCCATTACGCGTTACCTCCCTCATTCTGATCCGTATCGTCGGATTTGGCATATTTTCCGGTACGTTCCGCCTCAGCAAGACCCTCCTGGGCCTTTTTGATCTCATCTTCGATTTTGCGGGTTTCCTCAGTCTCGACTACGGGCTGGGGCAGATCGTCAAGACTGATCTCACCGCGTTTGACCTTTTTGAAGATCTCTACACGCTCCAGGCTGCCCTCAGCGTGATCCACGGGAATGCCCTTTTTGATAAGCAGAAGATTGATGACGAATACAAATGCGAAGCCGGCGAAAAGAGCGAGTGGTCCGCAGATGAATTTTCCTGAGATTATCGTGCTGTCGGCGGCCGCTTTTAAGAAAAGGAACGTGAATACAAGAACCGCAAGACAGTCAACAATGCCGACAACAGACGTAACAAGCGTTATCTTCTGCATGTTCTTATAGCTGATAAAGCAAAGAACGGATGTGAAAAGTACAACGACTATGATAACGGCTGCGGATGCGAACACGAAAAGCAGATTCCGCAGAGCGCTGAATTCGGTCCCGAAAAGTTCGCTTTTGCACATTGTCATAATGTAATTGAAGGCGCCGTTTGTGAATATGCCGTATATGCCCAGACCGCTTACGGAGGAATCGACGGTGTTGTAAGGTAAGCTGATTGTAAAATTCACAACCGGAGCGAGAAGTGTCGCCACTGAAATCACCGCCGCGACAAGCCTGAGTATAGTCAGCTTGGAACCAATGAACGCGGCTTTAAGGTGACGGATCCTGACGGACCAGACAGCGGTCGAAAGCTCCGCAAGTTTCGCTTCGCGGTAGAAATTCTCCTCAAACCCATACATGGAGACGTTGATCTTGCAGTGCGGACAGAACTGACTCATATTGTACAGGTGAAGGGTTTTACCGCATTTAGGACATTTTGCCAATAAAATCACATCCTTATGTAGATATTATAGATTTTCACCATTTCATAATATCAAATGAGAAAATAAAATACAATAGGGAATTAGGAAATTGTTGATTTTTTATATATGACGTAATAATACATATGCTATTGTAGATATCAAATGTGAAATCCGGGTGACATTAAAGTGACGTTTTTGTCACTTTACAACAGGATTTCAAAAAACCGTCCGATGTAAAGGCATCAGACGGAAAACGTTTATAATTATCAGATACTTATCTATTCAGGTTCACGCCATTTCCCGTGAGCGTTTTTACAAGAAACTCAATAACCTTTCCGGCAACGGGACCGAACTGTTCTGTATAGAAATTATAGTCAACGCCCTGCGCATTCACAACGGGTTCAGTCGCAGTACCGAGACCAAGGTCTTTGAGCTGTGCCAGAACGATCCTTGCAATTGCCATGTTGCCGGCAGCGTTGGGATGTACGCAGTCGTCTGCCAGGTTTTCGTGGATCCCGTTCATCGCAGGCGTTATGTCGCAGATGACCACTTTGCCCGGATGCTCAGCGGCGTATTTTTCTATAACGCCGTTGCATCTTGAGGCTGCGGCGTCAAAGGCGTTTGCCGCGAAACCGTACCATACGCTGTAAACCTTCTGAAGCAGGATAACGGCGTCGGGATTAATCTCTGTAATTCTGTCAATGATCACGCAGAGATTATCATAAAAACCATCAGCGATTTTGTCGAGCTTTTTATAGTTAAGCTTGAACAGCGCGCCGACTGTAAGGGATACTGCATCAGGATTTGCGAGATAATCGTTGGCGCCGATCGACAGACTGATAACATCGGCCCATGCTATTGCGTTCTGATACGTGTAATAGTTTTCAAGCCTCATAAGAAGATCGGAACTGTCCGTTGCAACACTCGCGATATTCATGTAGTTGTAGCCGTTTGTGTCAGCAACGATTCTGCCGTAGCACGCTTCATCAGGGTTTTTTATTCCGAAGCCTTCTGTGATCGAATCGCCAAGAAGCAGATAATTAAGAGGAGCTTCTGCGAATGCCGGAAGCATAAGCGAGAAGAAGAGAATCAGTGAGACAAGAATTGAAATTGATTTTTTCATAAAAACATTCCTCAGATATTCTCAAATGACTTGGATAAAAAAGCTTTGGTTTTTTCGGATTTCGGATTACGGAAAATAGACATAGGGGAGCCTTCTTCTTCTATAATGCCGTCCGCCATAAATATGATCTTGTCGGAGACCTCGCGCGCAAAACCCATCTCATGTGTGACCACAATCATTGTGCTGTCGCCGTTCTTCAGATCTCTTATGACTTTAAGCACTTCACCTGTCAGTTCGGGATCAAGCGCGCTGGTGGGTTCATCGAAACAGAGAATGTCGGGATTCAGCGCAAGTGCCCTCGCTATAGCCACTCTCTGTTTCTGCCCGCCTGAGAGCTGACACGGATAAGCGTTGATCTTATCGGAAAGTCCCACCCGTTCTATAAGAGCCATACCGCGTTTTTTTATATCTTCGGGTGACGCAGCTTTTAATAATTCCGGAGCAAGACAGACGTTTTTAAGAACATTATACTGCGGGAAAAGATTGAAGTCCTGAAAAACCAGTCCGAAATGAAGACGGTTTGTTCTTATTTCGCTCTCCTTGGTGCGTTTGTCGAGAGAAGCGTCAAAGATAATATTGCCGTTTACGGAGATAGAACCTGTGTCTGCCGTTTCAAGGAAGTTCAGACAACGCAGAAGAGTGGTCTTGCCGCTGCCGGATGAACCTATGATCGAAAGAACTTCACCTTTTTCAAGTGAAAAAGAGATGCCTTTAAGAACTTCGTGCCTTCCGAATCTCTTGTGAATATTATTGACTTCAAGTACAGGCATTTGCTCACCCCTCAAAGTAGCTCAGTCGCTTTTCCGCAATGCCGAAAAGAATTGTCACTAAGCCGATAAAAACTAAATAAAAAGCGCCTGTATAGAAAAGAGGCCAGATAAGACCTGCGGACTTGATGAACTGCTGACCGGACCAGATGATCTCATATACAGCGATGATACGTACAAGGGAGGTATCTTTTACGAGGGTGATGATCTCGTTGCTCATAGGCGCCGTGATCCGTTTTATGACCTGAAGCAGAATAACGCGGAAGAAAATCTGGGATTTTGTCATGCCCAGTACCTGACCTGCTTCGTATTGACCTTTGGGAATGCTTTCTATACCGCCGCGGAATATCTCCGAAAAGTAGCAGGCGTAGTTTATAACGAAAGCGATAAGGGCGGCATGGAAACGTTCCATCAGATCCATACCGAAAAGAAGCCCCGGCCCGTAATATACGATGATAAGCTGGAGCATAAGGGGTGTGCCTCTTATGATCCAGATGAAAGTTTTCATTACCCACTTGAGCGGAGCAAATTTACTCATGGAGAAAAAACTGAAAATAAGCCCAAGCGGAATAGCAAAAAGCAGCGTAGCTCCGAAGAGCTCCGCTGTCTTTCCGAATCCCTTGAGAAGTTCAAGGGTGACATAACCGAAAGTTACCTGCATTTTATATCGGATCTGTTATCCGAAGATATTGGAAACATTCTCGATAGCGGCGTCTGCAACATCAGCAGCTGCGTCGGCGAAATTTGACGCTCCTTCAAGAGCGGCGTCCGCAACGGTAGAAAGGCCTTCAAGACCGGAGTTAATTGCATCGGAAACAGCCTCAGCACTGTCGGAAATAACCTGACCGCCCGCGGCAAGTTTAAGAGAGTCAGCAAGATCGATTTTATATTTTTCCGCGAGCTCTGAAAGCGTTCCGTCAATGAAGAGTTCATTCATGTAACCGTTGATAACATCGTCAAGGTCACTGCCCTGGCGGCAGCCGATGCCGTACTCTTCTTCTGTAAGGAACACGCCAGCGCCGAGGTCGGCGTAATCGGTGCCTGCACCGGTCATTGCATAAGCCATTGTGCTGTCGATGATAGCGGCGTCGGAAGCGCCGGATTTGACCTCAAGAAGAGCATCGGACTGAGCGGTAACGGCAGTGAAGGTAAGGCCGTTGTCCTCAGCAGCCAGCTGACCGGCGGAGCCTGCCTCAACAGCGAAGGAAAGGTCGGCAAGAGACTCAACGGTCGTGTAGTCGGCAAGTTTGTCGGCGGGCATTACGACGATCTGCTTGTTCTGCGCGTAAGCGGTGGTTACGTCACTGTTGAGCTTGACTTCATCGGTAATGGTCATACCGTTCCAAATGCAGTCGATGGAACCGGCTTTCAGTTCAATGAACTTGTTGTCCCAGTCGATCTCCTGAAATTTGACTGCAACCCCCATTTTGTCGGCGACAGCTCTCGCGAATTCGGCGTCAAAGCCGATCCATTCGCCGTTATCGTCTTTATAATCCATGGGAGCGTAATCAGTGATTCCGACAACAAGTGTGCCCTTGGCAATGATGTTCTCGGTATCGGAGCCGGAAGCAGCGACGGTGGCAACGCCGGAAGCGTCAACTTCTGCACCTGTGGATTCCTCTTCGGTGGTATTGCCGTCGCAGGCAGCGAATACGCAGAGTGCCATAATGGCTGCGATCATAACAGCTATAAACTTTTTCATTTTGTTTTCTCCTGTGTTTTGAATTTGATTTGGCATCAATTACCGTATCGGATTATATTCTGTATTTAAACTATAGTAAAGTAACGATTTTGTAAATATCAGAATTTTGTATATTTATACAATTTATCGCAGAATGACGGAATAATATTCTCAAAATGCGTTAATAATATGATTGCAGCGGTATCCGATCTGTTTGACAATTACTTCTATAATGTCGAATCTGATCTTCTGATACGGATCATCGTTAAGATGAACGGTCTTCAGAAAAGCCTTTGCACAGGATTCGATTCTTGATTGTTTGTCGGTGTCGACAGCATCAGCCGGCGGGAAAAGCCCACCTTCCTGTCGGGTCTTGACTTCAACAAAGCAAATCGTATTGTCCTTTTCCGCTATGATGTCGATTTCGCCGACATTAGTACGGAAATTGGCCGAAAGAATATCATATCCGTTGTCTCTGAGATAACGGGATGCGAATATCTCGCCGAAAAGGCCGGTTTTGATATGCGGTGCGATCATGATCAGTGTTTATCGAGCGTTTTCAGAAAAGATCTTCTGTGCACGGGTAATATCCCGTACTGTTTGATCATCTCATAATGAAGAGCGGTAGGGTAGCCCTTGTGTTTATCAAACTGAAATTCGGGATATTGTTCTGAAAGAGATATCATATATCTGTCTCTCGAAACCTTTGCGAGGATCGAGGCTGCCGCTATGGAAATTGATTTTGCGTCGCCCTTGACAACCGTCATTTCCGGATAGGGAGAACCCGGCTTACGGTTACCGTCAGCAAGAACGAAATCCGGTCGTATTGCCATAGATTCGATAGCTCTGCGCATCGCGAGCATAGCTGCATTAAGAATATTGATCTCGTCTATTTCTTGTTCGCTTGCGGAACCTATCCCCCAAGCGGACGCTGAATCTATGATCTTATCATATAGGATTTCGCGTTTTTTTTCGGACAGTTTTTTGGAATCGTTTATGCCGATATCTTCCATTCCGGCCGGGAGTATTACAGCTCCTGCATACACGGGCCCGGCAAGCGGACCTCTGCCGGCTTCGTCCACTCCGCATATCAAAGTGTAGCCCTGCGCTTTTAATTCTGTTTCGATTTCGTAAGTGACCATAATCTTTTTTCAGTGTTATATCATACCTTGAATTGCAGCGTAATCAGGAAAACGGTACGGATTCAAAAGTTATCCGTCCCAGCAGTCCGGCGCGGTATTCATCGAGAAGTATGCCTGAAGCGCGCTGTGTATCCACTTCTCCGCCGCGAACGAGCAGACCGCGGCGTCTGCCTATCATTTCAAGAATATCAAAAGGCTCGGCGTCTTCAAAAGCCGTGATCTTGTATCTTGCGGCGAGACGGTCCGGATATTCATTTCGCATGATCTCAAGAAATCTGACGGCGAGCGTTTCCGGATCGACTATATTATCTTTGATGCCCCCCGTAAAAGCGAGCCGTTCACCGACAGCGGGATCGTCAAATTTCGGCCATAATACACCGGGGGTGTCCAGAAGTTCGATACCCCCGCCGATTATATACCATTGATTCTGTCTTGTGACTCCGGCTCTGTCTTCCGTTTTTGCTTTCGCGCCGCCGTACATACGGTTGATGAATGTGGATTTTCCCGTGTTAGGAATCCCCAGCACCATCAGACGCAGAGGTTTGCCGGGCATGCCGCGCTCAGTGTTGCGTTTTATAACGTCGGAAAGAGCGTATCTGACGACAGATCGGAATCCTTTCAGTCCCTCGCCGGTCTTACAGTTGGCGGGGATACAATACACGCCCTTGCTCCTGTAGTAAGAGACCCACTCGTCGGTTTTTGTTTTATCCGCGAGATCGGCTTTATTGAAGATGATGATACGCGGCTTCCCGGCTGTGATGCCGTCGATCTCCGGATTGCAGCTGGAAACGGGAATCCTCGCGTCCAGCACGATGACTACGGCGTCGACGAGCTTCATCTGCTCTCCGATTATACGCCTGGTCTTTGCCATGTGCCCCGGGAACCAGTTTATGTTATTCATCAGATGTCGTTGATGCAGACCTGTTCGTAAGTTTCGCGCTTGATGATGGTACGGGCTTTACCGTCCTTTACAAGCAGGACTTCGGGCCGAGGAATGCGGTTATAATTTGACGCCATAGAATAGCAGTAAGCACCGGTAGTCAGAACGGCTATGATATCACCGGCTTTGACTTCCTGCGTCTTCGTGTGCTCCTGGATGAGATCCCCGCTCTCGCAGCATTTGCCTGCAAGAGTGACGGTCATGTTCCTCTCTTCTCCGGCTCTGTCCGCAACAAGTACAGTGTATTCGGATTGATAAAGGATATAACGCGGATTGTCGGACATTCCGCCGTCAACGGATACGTAGGTGCGGACGCCCGGAATGGTTTTTACAGAGCCGACTTTGTAGAGCGTGATTCCTTCGGCTCCGACAACGGATCTGCCCGGTTCGAGCAATATATATGGAATATCAACACCGTATTCTTTCGCGGCATCTTTTATGGCAGCAGATACGGGCTCCATATAGCCGCCGAGAGGCAGCGGATTATCGTCAACGGAGTATTTGATGCCGAAACCGCCGCCCAGATTGAGTTCTTTGATCTTTCTGCCGAATTGAACCCATATATCGGCGATAAAGCGCATCATGACCTTCGCTGCGAGAACAAACGGATCGACCTCGAATACCTGAGAGCCGATATGGCAGTGCAGACCTACCAGCTCGACATTTTCAAAACCGATTGCCAGCTTGACACATTCCATCGCTTCGCCTGTTTCTATCGCGAAACCGAATTTCGAATCTATCTGCCCGGTTTTGATAAACTCATGTGTGTGAGCGTCTATACCGGGTTTGATACGCAGAGATATTTTCTGACAGATCCCGAGCTCGCCGGCTGCGGTATCAAGCCTGCGAAGCTCTTCCGGGTTATCGACAATAAATCTGCCGACACCGTTTTTAAGAGCATAACGGATCTCTTCATCGGTTTTGTTGTTGCCGTGGAAAAACATGCGCTCAGCCGGGAAGCCAGCCGCGAGAGCAGTATAGATCTCGCCGCCGGAAACTACGTCAAGCCCGAGGCCTTCACTGTCGGCGATGCGGCACATTTCCTTACAGCAAAATGCTTTGCTCGCATAAAGCGCCATTCCGTTCCCGTCATAGTATTTGTCAATGGAATCCCTGAAGTGGCGCATATTCGCACGTATGGAATCCTCGTCAAATACCATAAGGGGAGTGCCGTACTTTGATGCGAGGGAAACGGTGTCTTTCCCGCCGATGGTCAGATGTCCCTTTTCGTTGATGCCAAGACAGTCGGATACGAACATGAGATTGTCCTCCGTAAGTTTAGTTTTTATCTATTACTGCTTTAAGCTCTTTGATACCGGTGTTCTTTTCAGCGGAAGTCTCGATTATTGCGACGGCTTGCGCTTCATTCAGCTCGCCGACGATCTCCTCCCGTCGTTTCTTGAGTTCAGTTGGTTTGAGTTTGTCCGCTTTTGTAAGAGCGATGATATACTTATAACCGGATTTATTCAAAAAATCAAGCATTGTTTTATCATCAGCGGACGGCGCGTGACGCATATCTATAAGCTGAACGACAAGTCTTATCTCTCTTCCGGTATTGAAATACGCCTCCATGAGTTCCGCCCAGCGTCTGCGTTCGGCGTCGGGACGTTTCGCGTAGCCGTACCCCGGCAGATCGACGAGCCTTATGTTTCCGCTTTTGAAAAAGTTGACGGTTGCCGTTTTTCCGGGTACGGAGCTTGTCTTCGCAAGTCCCTTCTTGTTGCAGAGCTTGTTGATAAGAGAAGATTTACCCACGTTGGAACGGCCCGAGAAGGCGATCTCGGGTAAAGTCGCAGGCGGCAGCTGAGAAGCTGCGCCGAAGGATTTTTCGTAGATGAAACCGTTGAAATCAATCATTCTGGATGTTGCAGGAGAGTGAAAGAGGTTCATTCTGATCCGAATATGAGGAATCGTCGTCTGTCGTATCTCCGGCGGGATCCTCTGATTCTGCGATGGGATCCGGCATTCTTACAAACGCTGTTTTAAGTACTTCGTCTATTGATCTGACCGGAACAAAACGGATGCTGTTTTTGACTTCTTCGTCTATTTCCTCGAGATCAGGCAGATTCTTTTCCGGAATGATGACTGTTTTGATCCTGCGCCTGTATGCGGCCATGGCTTTTTCGCGAAGACCGCCGATAGGCAGAACATTGCCCCTGAGAGTGATCTCTCCTGTCATGGCGACGTCACCGCGCACGGGAGTATCCGAAAATGCGGAAAAGAGAGCGGTCGTTATAGTTATGCCTGCGGACGGACCGTCTTTGGGTACTGCACCCTCCGGAAAATGAACGTGGATATCGTGTTTCTTATAATAATCGGAGCGGATACCGTACTCCGCAGCCCGTGATCGTACAAGACTGAGTGCTATGCCGACGCTTTCTTTCATAACGCCGCCCAAAGAGCCTGTGACTTTTACTTTGCCTGTTCCGGGAAAAGCGATCACTTCACAGTTCATGATGACGCCGCCTACACTTGTCCATGCAAGTCCGTTTACCGCGCCAACAGCGTCGGAATTGTCATCGTCGTCTTCTCTTATTTTTGCCGCGCCTAAAAAGTCGGATAGATTTTTAGGAGTGACGCTTACTTTGGATTCACCTTTAAGGAATCTGATATCGGCCTTCCGGCATATTTTCGCTATATTCCTTTCAAGGACCCTCACTCCGGCTTCACGTGTGTAGTGCTCAATTATCGCATTTACAGCCGCATCCGTGATTCTGAGCTCGGACGATTTTATATTGTGGGCTTTCCGTTGTTTGGGAATAAGGTGTTTTTTTGCTATATTGAATTTTTCTGTGTGTGTATAAGACGGAAGTTCGATTATCTCCATTCTGTCGCGAAGAGCATCGGGAATTGTGTATTTATCGTTAGCCGTTGTAACGAACAGTACGTTTGAAAGATCAAACGGGAAATCGATATAATGATCGGTAAACTCGAAGTTCTGTTCACCGTCCAGGATCTCCAGAAGGGCCGCTGCAGGATCGCCCCGGAATCCTCCGGAGCCGAGCTTGTCTACTTCATCCAGAAGAATGAGCGGATTCATGCTGCCGGCGTTTATCATCGCATTTATTATCCGGCCGGGCATTGCTCCGATATAAGTTCGTCTGTGACCGCGGAGCTCAGCCTCATCATCTACACCACCCAGGGAAAGACGCTCATATTTCCTGCCCGTTGCTTCGGCTATGGATTTGCCTATAGACGTTTTGCCGACTCCGGGAGGGCCGGCAAGGCATATGATCTGACCTTTAAGTTTCGGGGCGCGTGAAATGGCGGCAAGATACTCGATTATTCTGTCTTTGACCTCTTTCATGCCGTAATGATCGCGGTCAAGCACGGCGAGGGCTCTGTCAAGGTTGAAATCGTCCTCTGTGAACATATTCCATGGCAGCGAAAGACACTTGTCGAGATACGTGCGTATGATCGAAGCATCGGGAGAGACTTCCTGCATACGGCCGAGCCGCTGTATCTCTTCGGCTAATTTGGATTTGATTTTCTCGGGGAGATTTAATTTTGAAAGCTTTTCCGAATAAACGGAAACGTCGTCGCCCGATACCTCTCCCAGTTCTTCATTAATTATTCTGAGCTGTTCGCGAAGGTAAAACTCTCGTTGGTTATCATCCATTGCGGAGTGGACTTTATTGTCTATATCGCCCTCAAGCTCGAAATAGTCGAGCTCGCCTTTCAGCGCGCTGAGGACAGATTCAAGCCTTTCCCGCTCATTGGCGATCTCCAGGACGGTCTGCTGCCTCGCGGCGCTGAGACTTAACATGCAAGAAGCTACGGTATCGGCAAAATCTCCGACAGAGAGCTTGGCTGCGTTTTCCATACCCTCAGGTTCGGTTATCTCGCTGCTTTCCGCCTTTGAAATATATTCCTTGAGAAGGGTGGTGACCTTGCGTCTCAATGCCCTGTCATATCTTGAGTCTGCCTTGTACGGTTCGGGTATGAACTCATCAAGACGGCACAGAAGTCCGTCGTCGGTGCGTTCGACGCCGTCAAGCACCATACGAAACATGCCCTCGAGTATAACCTCGGGGGGAGTCGTTCTGTCGCCGCGCAGGAATTGCCTGACCTTTGCAACTACGCCTACGGGAGCAAGAGTTTCTTTTGAGATCACGGTACCCGGAGTCGGGTCTACAGCGAGAACGCAGAATACGTTGCTTTCGTCATTTATCGCTTTCGCCGCAGTATAGGCGTTCCGGGGATCGTATACCGGTACGTGAAGTATCGTACCCGGAAACAGTATCCCGTCGTAAAGTGTAATAAGCGGCAGCGCAAGAGTGTTGTTTTGTTTTTTCATTTTATTCCAAAAAAAAATCTTATTGATCCGAACAAGAATGCATTATATATGACAACAGCCGCAATGTCAAATAATTTGTTATCTGTTAGGCAGAGATTCGCTTTCGTGCTCGAAATTAATAAAGTTGTTCCTCTTCGCATATCGCCAGCGCATTTCGAAAAGCTCGCAGGCGCAGACAGGCATATACATTTCGCGAGAGTACTCCGGTTTAATGACAGGCACAGGAAGTTGGACTGTCCCGGAATCGGTGATGGCAATGTCGCTTCCGCGTGTGAATGTGACTGTCTTGCCATATATTGAGAGCGTTATCGTATCATCGGATTTTGTCACGTCGCCTCCGGCGTAGTTGACAAGCACTCCCAGCGCAGCGTACCAGATTCCGTCTGTTTTCCGGCAGGGATAAGCCATTGCGCATAAACCCATATATGCTCCTTTATAAAACATTCTTGTCCTGCCGTTTGCGAATACAGGAGCGTGTGCATAGGGAAGGATCTCGTCATTTTCCATATCCAGCACGCACCTGTCAACGATCTCCCCGTTGTCAAGATATGATGTCAGTGTAAGTCTTTTGCCTTCGACCATGCCTACGGCGATCATGGAACGCTTTTCCTCATGCGGGAAGAATGCCGAGTGCCAGACCTTTGGTATGGAGCTTGTTCCGGGAGGATTCAGGTCGGAATTTCCCAGGGTATAATGTACGGTTCCCTCCGACGGACGTTCGTAAACGCTTTCCTGCCTTAAGGGGAAGCTGCGTGCGAAGTTGTGTTCGTGCCCGGAGAATATCAGATTGAATTTTTCAAAACCTTCCGTCATGACGGGATATGCGTCATAGTTCTGCAGATTGGCTCCGGAATAACAGATAGGGAAGTGATATGCGCCGATTTTAAATGTTTTTGCGGATTTTCCGGTATTGTTGATAAGCCATTCATTGACTGTTTCCGGCTCGTTTATTCCGATGACAGCGAAATGAGCGTCGCCGTAATCGAAGGAATAATTCTCCGTTTTCCAACCTTCAGGACCGTTATCCGGATATGATCCGCGGAACTGGTTTCCGAAAAACTCAGCAGGTTCGGAGTAATATCTGCCGGTGCATGTTTTGTAATCGGCAAAGCCTCGGTTGTCGTGATTGCCAAGAGCCATCATAAGCGGTACGCTTTCTGCAAAACCTTTGCACCCTGAATGGAAATATGCATTCCACTGCTGTTCGTGCTGACCGCAGTCGGTGTTGTCTCCCGCAGTCAATATAAAGGCTGTTTCGGGGAATTTTGCAAGGAAATCCTTTATAAGTTTATTGAATGCGGAGTAGTCGGAATCCTCGAAAGGCTCGCCTTTCTGCTGATCAGATACGCAAAGGAACGTGAATTTTTCTATAACTTCGGGAGCGGTTCGGAATGAATATTCATCACTTCTGTACTGTTCATCACCGCAGGTATAGGCGTATTCGCAGTCACTCTCAAGGCAGTCAATATGCGCCCAGTGCATCGTGCTTTCGTCTATATCGGAAACGAAGGGGGAATTTACCGCGTCGATCCTCCGGGTGAATTCCGTCTCTGTTTTTTTCCGCAGAAGGACAAAGCCGTCTCTTGTGTCGGCGTCAGTTCGCCAGGTGACAGCCATCGTGGAAGCGGGATCGGAATAAATGCTTATCATTATGTGATCAGGATATCTGCCTGAACCGTGGAGTGGTTTTTTCATAACGGTCAGCTCCTTTCGAAAAAATTATACATCCAAACATAATTTTTTTCCATAATAAAATTTTCAAAATAAGATTGAAATTCTTTTCATTATATGATATCATTCATCCGTTATGGGTAAAACCGCGCTTTTACAAATTATCAGGAGGAAACAGAATTGAAACAGTACAGCGCAAAGAACATTCGCAATATCGCTATTGCCGGCCACAGCGGCAGAGGTAAATCCACTCTCACTCAGGCTCTTCTTTACAAGTCCGGCGCAGCCGAAAGGCTTGTAAAGACCGAAGCGGGAACTATGGAAACGACCGTTAATCCGCTTGAGTGGAACAATACAAAGATCAACGTCCTTGATACTCCCGGTCTTTTCGATTTTGAAGGTGGCGTGTCCGAGGCTATGCGCGCTGCGGGAACGGCTCTTATCGTTCTGCAGGCAGGCGGCGGCGTTGACGTCGGCGCAGAGAAGGGCGTTAAAGCCGCTGTCAAAAACGGCAACTCGGTCATTTTTGCCGTGACCCGCTGCGACGCCGAGAACACTGATTTCTATAAAACGTTCGAGGCTCTTAAGGAAGAGTACGGCGCAAAGATCTGCCCCGTTGTTGTTCCCTTCATGGCAAACGACGCTGTCGAGTCTTACGTTGACTTTTCTTCCGGTAAGGCGTTCAAATATGCCGGCGGTAAGGCGACAGAGGTCGCGATGCCCGACGACGATCACATCGAGGAAATGAAATCAGCTCTCGCCGAAGCAGTTGCCGAGACCGACGAGGAGCTCATGATGAAGTTCTTTGACGGTGAGGAATTCACTCAGGAAGAGATTTTTAACGGCCTTTCCGTTGGTATCACCTCCGGCGAGGTTTATCCCGTTTTCGCCGTTTCCGGCCAGACCTGCGATGCTGTTGACATTCTTCTTGACGCTCTTGTAGGCTTTGCTCCCGCTGCAGACGCCAAATCCGGCGAAAAGGGTCTTAAGTGCGAAGAGAACGCGCCGCTTGCAGCCATATGCTTCAAGACGGTCGCCGACCCGTTCGTGGGCAAGATGTCCTTCTTCAAGGTAATATCCGGCAAGATCACTCCCGATGCTCCGGCTTATAACGCAAACACGGGCGAGAGCGAGCGTATGGGCAAAATCATCACCGTCCGCGGCTCCAAGCAGGAGGACTGCGCATGCATCCCTGCGGGTGATATCGGCGTTGTTACCAAACTCGGCGGTTTCAAGACCGGCGATACTCTCTGCGATCCGAAGAACGTCGTTGAGCTTGACGGCGTCAGCTTCCCGGCTCCCTGCCTGAGGATGGCTGTCAACGTGGTCAAGAAAGGCGAAGAAGAAAAGGTCGCCAACGGTTTGCGCAAGCTTATGGAAGAGGATCCGACCATCGCTTTCTCCATTGACGAGGAAACCCGCGAGCAGGTGCTTGCCGGTATGGGAGATCAGCATATCAAGAATATCGTCTCCAAGCTCAAAACCAAGTTCGGCGTCGAGGTCACACTTTCCATTCCGCGTGTCGCCTACCGTGAGACCATCACCAAGAAGGTCGAGGTTCAGGGCAGACATAAGAAGCAGTCCGGCGGTCACGGTCAGTTCGGCGACGTGTGGATTCGTTTCGAGCCCTGTGAGTCCGATGATCTTGTATTTGCCGAGGAGGTTTTCGGCGGCGCCGTTCCTAAGAACTATTTCCCCGCTGTAGAAAAAGGCCTTCGTGAATGCGTGGCTAAGGGACTTGTCGCCGGTTATCCAGTCGTCGGTTTAAAGGCTACACTTTACGACGGTTCCTACCATCCGGTCGACTCTTCGGAAATGGCTTTCAAGACGGCAGCTTCGCTTGCATTCAAAAAGCTTAACCCGGATGCGAAGCCTGCTATCCTTGAGCCTATCGGAAATCTTTCCGTGCTTGTTCCCGACGATAACGTCGGCGATATCATGAGCGACGTTACACAGCGCCGCGGCATGGTCGTCGGTCAGGGCGCTGCGGACGAGCCGAAGATGCAGAAGCTCGAAGCCGAGGTCCCGATGGGCGAGATGGGCGACTTCTCTACCGCCCTCCGTCAGATAACTCAGGGCAGAGGTTCCTTCTCACTTTCATTCGCACGCTATCAGCAGGCTCCGGCTAACGTTGCCGAGAAGGTAATTGCAGACGCCGCGAAGAACGCAGAGGATGAATAATTCTTTCTGAATAATATCGGAAGAGGATCGTTGATCCTCTTCCGGTTTTTTATATTTACTGTTTTTGTATTTACTGTTTTTTGCGGAACATATGCTTCGGGTCGCGTATAAGCAGTATCACCAGCCAGGCGACTGCGCCGAGAGTTACCGCGGCGATGCCCAGAACAGCGTCATTGAATACGTCGGGCAACGGCTGATTGAAATACTCGGCTTTCAATTCGGCGAACTCAAACACAAAATCGATCATCCACATCAAAGCTGCGCCCCAATAAATGATTGCAAGTGTTTTGACTTTATAAAGATCGTTATCGGAATGGGCGTACCATATCCCCGTCGATGTTACTGCCGCGATTATGGTTATCAGAAGACACATCAGGCTGCGCTCCCTTCCGCTTTGGGCGCGCGTCTGTATTTTATTTCGCTTATTATACAGATTATCCCCCAGACGGCAGTTACGGTTATCGCCATCGTTACGCCTACGGTCGCCATTTCATGCAGCATTTCGCTTGTTTCAGCCGGATCGGACATCGCTGTCAGAAACGGCGGCCACGGAACGACTTCGCCGTGCCATACATGTTCAAACGCAAGCAGCAGAACACCGCCCCATAAAAGACCTGCCAGGAGCTTTAATCTGGCGGAAAACGGCCTTTTGTTCTCCTGTTCCGGCTGTTCTTTGCCGGCAAGCTTCGGGGCCGCGATTTTCTGTTCATGTTTTTTGAGGATAAGATACGCCGCCGTTACGACTATCGCCTCGGTTCCCGGAACTAAAAAACATGCCATAGTGATTACCTCATTTCATCTTTTTTGTTTATTTTATATCATAAATAAAGAAATTGCAACAGTTAATTTTTCATTTCTACGAACCATCGGCCGTTATCCTCGAACAGATTTGTGTCTTTATTGTTTATCCTTACCGTGTATTTGTTTGTAAGCTCGCCGGTGTAACCTGCTTTACAGAGCGTTGGACCGCTTGAGCGGGTTATCGCGTACATTTCACCTGTGGCAAGGGTGATGAACCTCGGCACCCATGTGCCGTCTATCCTGCAGGTGAGATTGACTTCCACATATTGCTTCCTGCCGTTTCCCGTTATGTTCATTTTTCAATCTCCGATGATTATCTCTGTTATATCTGCTGTCCGTATTGCTTTTCCGCCGATCGTTATATATCCAGATACCGTGTCAATACCTTCGAATTCACCGCGGGCCGAGTCGTAGACGCCGAGACTGACTCCCGATGACTCCCTGATTTTTCTGAAAAAAACCACCTCCGCCGTATCTCCGGGCTCAAGCGCTGCAATACGGCAGTCAAGCTCCTCCGATGCGTCATCCGACAGGAGCTTCCGTTCGGTATAAATCGCGCGTTTCGCGCCGACGGCGTCGTCGTAGCCTCTTAAGGCCGCGAAAGGCGCGAATATTTTTGCCCTGTCGGAAAGGCTCATCTTCTGACGCCGGGATTCCGGACGGCTCAGATTGATTATATCGTCGTATCTGCCCATGTGTTAAGCCCTGTGTCCGCCTATCTGCGAGTTCCGCTCTATAGTGCGGGCTTTTTCGGTGAGATCATGTCCTTTGAGAACGATGTTCTTATTGAACTTTTTCCGTAATTCGACGACCGTGCGCTGCAGATTCAGCTCCCGTTCCTCTGCGGCGGTATCCTCAAACATATTTATCTGCCGCAGCACGTTTTCGCAGGGTTCAAGCCGTATAAGCGCAACGTTCAGTCTGCGTATATACAGCGCTCTGTCAGTTATTTCATCAAAGATTCTGACCGCTGCGGCGACGATCCTGCTCTCGGATGAAGTATACTCCTCAAATCTGGCGGAACCGTGCGCGGATTTCGGAATGACTCTGCCGTAGCAGTC
>JAILQN010000015.1 GCA_024699005.1 Clostridia bacterium | reverse complement strand
AGCGCCGAGAGTATCGCAACCGCCCAGAGAGGCGCCTTCAATACGACGCAGACGACAGTCGCCGCGATCAGCAGCACGATAAAGACCGTGTGACCTTTCAGAACGACAGGCTTCTGGGGCAGGATCTTCTGCAGTTTGCCCGCAGCCACAAGGCTGCCGGTAAAGGTGACGAAACCTATTACCAGAGCGATATACGCGGTATAGAATGAGAATCCGTCTTCTGACTGTTTTGCCGAAAGGATGGCGACGAGAGCGCTCGCGAGTCCGCCGAAGCCGTTGAGCAGAGCCACGACCTGCGGCATCTGGATCATTTTGACCCTGATGACCGCCACAGCGCTGACAAGAAGGCCTATCGCTACGCTCACCCAGATCACAGAGGAAGACAGCACGTCATAATGATAAAGGGTTACACCGATAGCGATAAGCGTGCACAGAGCGCTGATGGCGTTGCCGTACCGCGCTTTATCGGGTTTGCTCATCAGGATAAGCCCGGCAAGAATCCCCGCCACGAGCACGCCGCTGACAACGTAGAATTGGAGATCGGTAAGCATTTACTTGTCGTCCCCTTTCTTCTTGAACATCTTCAGCATGCGCGCCGTGATTCCGAAGCCCGCGGCGACGTTGATCATGGCGAGGACAATAGCTGCCGCTCCGATGATTATACCGAGCCAGTCCGGACCGCCCTCCTTATGTATCACGACTGCCGTGACCGCGAGAGCGCCGATTATCGTGATGCCCGACAGCGCGTTCATGTTGGACATAAGCGGCGTATGCAGAAGGGTTGGGACGTTATTGATGATAAAATAACCGACTACCGCCGAAATGATAAAAACACCTATCAGGATATAATGCATACGGTCATTCCTTTCTTAAAATCAGCTGTCGGCGTTTCTCACGCTTTGCTCATAGCTTCAAGCGCGCCCTTATGGACCAGTTTCCCGTCGATCGTTGTCAGGATGCCGCGGACGATCTCGTCGTCCATGTCAAGCCCGATAACGGCGTCTTTCGACAGATACTTCACAAGATTGTAGATGTTGTGAGAGAACATCCAGGTGGAGCTGGTGGGCAGCATGCCGGGGATGTTCTTGATACCCTCTATGGTCACGTTGTGTTTGACGGCGGTCTCGCCGGGAACCGTGATCTCGCAGTTGCCGCCCTGGTCGATGGAGATATCCACTATGACCGAGCCGGGTTTCATGGATCTGACCATTTCCTCTGTGATAAGGACCGGAGCAAGCTTCGAGGGGACGAGGGCGGAGCAGAAAATGATGTCCATGTCCTTGACGACGTCCTTCAGTTTCTCTCTCTCGGCAAGGATCAGGTCTTCGCTCAGAGCCAACGCGTATCCGCCGGCTCCCATCGCCGCTTCGGCTGGAACGCCGGTCTCGACTATCTTTGCGCCGAGGCTCTTCGCCTGTTCCGCGGCAGCGGGACGTATGTCGGCCGCGTAAGTCACCGCGCCGAGCCTTTTGGCCGTCGCAAGAGCCTGAAGACCCGCGACGCCCGTGCCGATGACGAGTACGTTGCAGGGTTTGATCATTCCGACCGCGCAGAAGATCTGAGGGATAAACTTTGTCAGATCGTTCGCCGCCATAAGGATGCCCTTATAACCCGCGCAGGTGCTCATGGAGGTGAGCGCGTCCATATTCTGCGCCCTGGAGATGCGCGGCACGCCGTCCAGAGTAAGACTGATGATGCCGTTCGCCGCCATCCTTTTGACCATTTCATGGTTCACGGGGGAGGCGGGATGGATAAAGGTGATCAGATACTGGCCTTTATGCATCATATCCACTTCGTGTTTGCCGTATTTCTCGTTGAACAGCGGCTCCTTGACCTTCAGGATGATATCCGCGCGGTCATAGAGTTCCGCGACGTCCGCCACCATCTCGGCGCCTGCCGCCGCGTATTCCTCGTCGCTGAAATGGGCAAGCTTCCCCGCCGATTTCTCAACAAGGACAGAAAAACCGTCGTTTTTGAGTTTCGTTACTGTTTCCGGAATTGCCGCCACACGACCTTCGTCGTGCATGATTTCCTTTGGGATACCGATGATCATAGTAAACTGTCCTTTCAAATTATTATTTTTTATCCGTTGCTTCTCAACGAATTGTAAACGTGGTAAATGACGAATCCCGGTCTTGCCCCGCCGGGCTTTTTTATGTTCGCGATCTCAGTGTAATCCACCTCGGCGGACCCGCCGCGTTTTGAGGAGAATCTTACCGCGATGGATGCGGCGAACTCCATGTCTTCCGGTCCAGGCGCTGCGCCGTCCGTGAAAAGCACGACGTGGGAACCGGGCGCCTTCTGGACGTGGAACCAGATATCGCGCCGGCCGGCGACTCTGTGAGTCAGCTCGTCGTTCTGCAGATTGTTCCTGCCGACCGCTACGCGGAAACCTCCGGGGGACGTGAATTCCGCGAAGTCCGTGCTGCGTTTAGCGCTTTGCGCGCTGCGATTATTTTGCTTTGATCTTTTTGTATAACCGGAACCTTTAACCTTGGAACCCGGAACCCGGGGCCCGGAACTGCCTTTTATGTACCCGCCGCGGATAAGCTCCTCGCGGATCTCACCCGTCTCGCGTTCAAGCTCGGCCCGGGACAGCTCGTCCGAAACGGTCATCAGATACTCAAGCTCGCTTTCGCCTTCGTTTATAAGTTTTGTCAGGATAGTCTCGGCGTTTTTGAGCTTGCGGTATTCCTTGAAATAACGTTCGGCGTTCTCCGCCGGACCGAGCTCCGGTCTGGCGGGGATCCTGACCGTTCCGCCGCCGGAATAATAATCGGGTAAGTCGTAGAACAGCGCTCCCCTTTCAAGGACGTGCAGATTTGCGTAGATAAGCTCGCCGTAAATCCGCTTCTGTTCCCTGTCTTTTGTCGCTTCCAGTTCCGCCAATTGGTTGCTCAGCTTGCGCGAGAGTCTCTCGATATGGGTATTGACCACCCGGAACAGATCCTCCGCGCGGGCTTTCATCCTGGCGGCAGTCTCCTTTTCCCGGTTGAACTCATAGACCAGCGCGCTTAAGGTCGGATAATCGACGGTCTTCATGCCATCGTACTGCGTCAGCGGCATATAATAACCGTCCTTCGGCACGCCGCCGGAGTCGATGACCGCGTTCGGATATAAGCCCTCGCCTGTTTCAAGCAGTTTTTTCAGGTTCTCGAATTCCGCAGTCAGCCGCTCCCTCTCCCCCGCTGTCAGATCACACGCCGGTCCGTCGTCAGGGTCGACGCGGTAAGCCAGCTCCCGGGCGAGCAGCGGCGACGCCCCCTGGGTGACGTTGAGGATGGCCTTTGAGAGACGGGTTTCCTGTGCGGTGACAGCTTGTATAAGAATGTGCAATGTGCAATGTGCAATGTGCAATTGTTCGACAGCAGGATTGCTTCCGCACATCGTACGCTCTGTCAACATTTCACCTGGTTCTCTGCCATCGAACTCTGTACTCTGTACTCCGGATTCTGAACTCAATCGTTCATTGCACATTGCACATTGCACATTGCACATTAAATTCACCTTGTCCTGTCCCGGGGGCAGACGGTACGGCATTCCCGGCAGCACCTGCCGGGCGGTGGACTTCGAAAAATCCACCCTCTTTATACTGTCGATGATAATATCGTTCTCATTCAGCAGAATGATGTTGCTGTACTGTGCCATGATCTCGACGGCAAGGGTCCTCTGCACTCTGTCGCCGATCTCGTTCGCCGCGGAAAATCTTAAAAACAGGATCCTGTCCAGCCCCGCCTGCTCTATACCGGTCAGCGTCGCGCCGATAAGCTGCTTGCGGAAAAGCATGCACAGCATAGGCGGTTTGTCGGGATTGTCCGCTTTCATCCCGGTTATATAGATGCCCGGCGTCTGCCCCGAAGCGGAGATGAAAAGCCTCTTCACGCCGTCGAAAGTCCTGAACGCGAAAACGAATTCCGTCTTCGACGTCATATGGATCTTGTCGATCCTGAAGCCCTTCAGCTCGCTTTCAAGCTCGCGGGCTATAAGGTGAAGAAACGTACCGTCAATATTCATCTGTATCCTGAAAACGAAAAGTGAGATTGCATTTTCTGATGTGCTGTGAATAATGTGCAATTGGTAATGTGTAATGTGTAATTATGGTTCATTTTTGCTGAAGCAAAAATGTTATATTGGCGCGCTGAAGATTAATTCAGCAAAATAGTTTTCTCCGCGAATGCTCTCTTCTGTGGGTGATCCGTTAACGGGGCGGCGTATTTAATATGATTGCGATTTCTGAAGCGCAATTACACATTGCACATTGCTAATTGCTAATTGCACATTTCCCCGGGTTTTCTTCAAAAAACAGGAACTTCTCATCCGGGAAGCGCTTTCGCAGCAAATCGAGGAAGACGTACATGGACGGATTTTCGGTCTCGTAATGTCCGGCGACGACGAGGGTGATGCCGAGTTCGTTCGCCCTGATCATCTCGTTGTGCTTGGCTTCGCCCGTGACGAACGCGTCGCAGCCGGCAAGAAAAGCGACGTCCGCCAGATCTCCGCAGGATCCTCCGCCCACAGCGACTTTTCTGACCGGAGTTTTGCCGACGGTGTATTTTACAGCCGCCGAAAGCTTTTCCGATACAAACGCGGCGAACTCCGCCGGTGAACGTTCCGGCACGTTTCCCATCCTGAGTATCGGTTTATCTTCCTCATAAAGCTTTTCGACATCTGAGAGATCCAGAATACGGGCGAGGGTGTCGTTGACTCCCCCGTCCGCCATATCCCAGTTTGTGTGCGCGGAAAGGGTATTCAGCCCGCGCCTGATCGCCGCGTATACCGCGGAATCGGCGCCGACCGCCTTGACCGGACGGAAGATAGAGGGATGATGACTGATTATCGTATTGCAGCCGTTCTTTTCGGCAAACTCAGCCGCGGCGACGGTAGCGTCCAGGCAGACCGCCGCGCCGGTGACTTCGGCAGTCATGCTGCCCGCCGTCAACCCCGAATTGTCCCAGCTGAACTGGGAGGAGTATGGGGCAAAGGAGTCTATATAATCGTAAATGTCTTTTATTTTCATAGCTTTCCGTTTAATGTGCAATTAGCAATGTGCAATGTGCAATTATGGTTCATTTTTGCTGAAGCAAAAATGTTGTATTGACGCGCTGATAGTTTAT
>JAILQN010000346.1 GCA_024699005.1 Clostridia bacterium | reverse complement strand
CTTCCAGAGCATGACAAACGGCGTCCTCTGCACGTTGTATCCGCAGATCATGCAGATCCTGACGCCGGCGTTTTTCGCGGCTCTGAGGTTGTCCGCGATATCCGCCATGGCGTTCCTGTAGGCGAATATCTTATCGTGAAGTCCGCCTCCGGAAGGCACGTTCATGAATTCGACCGCTTCGTCGAAGTATTCTTCGGGAACGAACGCCCACAGCCCGGGGAGCGTTCCGAAAACCGGGATAAGCGCCTGCTCGTATACTTTGTCCCCGACGTCCTTTATGACTCTGTCCCCGAGAGCGCATAAAGCGTCGATTATCCCGGCTCCTTTGAGGACGTCGAGAAGGGCGTAGAGCGAGCCCTCGATGAAATCGTCGGCGAATCCCGTCTCAAGGAACGGAATCGCGTCCTCTCCGTAGCACGTGAGCGCGGCGGCGTTCAGCTCAATCCTGCCGGTGAAAGCTTCGCCCGCGACTGCGGTCCCCCAAAGAGGACAGCAGCGGCAGATGATAACGTCGATACCGTCACAGCCGTATCTGTCAAGATACGCGGAGAGCACGACGCCGCCCATGCTCGAGCATTTCAGTTTCACGCTGTCGTGCCCCGTCAGGGCTTTTACCTGCTCTATGAATCCGTGCAGTCTGTCAGCGTGTTCATAGGGATCGAGCCTGAAATCGTAGTCGAAATAGTAGTCGCTGTCGGGACCATGTCTGTCGCCTTCCGGCGCGTTCAGTTCCGGAGTCGTGACGTTATCCTTCGATCTTCCTTCGCTGTCAAGCGCGAGATCCCCGAAACAGGCTTTGACAAATTCCGAAAGAGCGTCCCCGAGTTTATCGGCGCTGCGCGTCAGCAGGGCTTTCGTTATATCCGGCATGGCGTCTTTCAGATTGGCAAGCAGGAATTTCGTATCGGTCTTCCAAAGCTGCTGCTCGTTTTCCGCACCCTCGTCCCTGACGATCGGAGTGCAGCCGAGAGGCCCCACGTAAATGACCGGAGAGAATCCGCAGTCGCAGCCGCCGTCGCCGGCAAAGGCCGGGACCGCCGCGCAGCATACCAGCGCCGCGCACATGAAAAGGGAAATTATCTTTTTCATATTTTCACCAAAAGAACCGGGAGCTGCCGTTCATATTCTGAGCTGAAAGTCTCGGAAATCGAACAGCCCGCTCCCCTGTTTCAGCAGCCCATTCTTATCCAGCTTTGCGAATCCGGCTTCGATATCGCCGATCAATGAGACAGGAATATCGATATCGTGATGCCCGGGCAGAACCCGTCCGATATCATATTCCCTTAAGCATTTTACGGAACGGTAAAAAAGCCGCGGATCGGTCGAAGGATAAAAAGCGTCAAGACAGCCCTTATAGATCAGATCTCCGGAATACAGCCATTTTCTTTCGGGCTCATAAAAACAGCAGTGCCCCGGAGAGTGTCCGGGCGTATGTATGACCCGTACCGCTCGCCCGCCCAGATCAAAGATGTCGCCGTCGTGCAGAAGTATCTGCGGTTCTCCCTGAAAGATCCTGTACGAACCGATATCGAATCCTTCCGGAAAATCACATGGAACTTTCGCGAGCTGTTCCTTAACCTCCCGCAGCGGCAGCGGAAACCTGCCGGAAAGCAGATCCTTCTCCGCTTCATGCACGGCAATGTTATCAAAACGTCCGTGTCCGCCGATATGATCCCAGTGGACGTGCGTGGTGAACACCGTGACAGGCAGAGAGGTCAGACCGGCAACGATGCTTCCGATATCCGATACGCCCAGACCGGTATCGATAAGAACGGCTTTATCCCGTCCGCATAAAAGATAACAGTGAGTTTCTTCCCAATGCCTGTACTCGCTTATTACGAACGTCTGCGCGTCGAGTCTGTCGACTGTGAACCAGCCGTAAATATCATTCAATTCAGCTCACTCCCCATACGCCGCCGTGCCATGATCCAGGACGATACCGCTGATTTTATTTCTGCAGCAGCCAGTCTATCACGTTCACAACTTCTATCCCATCGTAATTGCCTGTCGTGAACTTATCAAGAGTCAATATCGTTTTCGGGTAATTATCATTGATTTTCCGAAGCGGAGAGATCTCCCTTTGGAACGTGGCTTCGTCGACCACGGAAGCGGATACCTGAAAATACCGGACACTGTCACCTTTTACCGCGACAAAATCTATTTCCGTCATTCCGACTTTGCCGATATTGACGATGTAACCTCTTCGCTTCAGTTCAAAGAATACTATATTTTCAAGAGAATAACCGAGATCGTAATTATGTCTGGCGAGCAGATGCCTGCGAAGCCCCAGATCGACGATATACAGTTTCTGATTCTGTTTCAGAAGCTGTTTACCCTGGACGTCATAACGTTCCGCCCGGTAAAAGATATACGGTTCTGTCAAGGCCTCTATATAGTCGTCGACCGTGTTCTGTGATACTTTTCTTCCGCCTGAGACGACATAATCGGTGATACGTTTTACGGAAATCGGACTGCCGACGGAACCGGCAAGGAACTTTGAAATGTTTTTAAGCAGAGAAATATCGGTTATTTTTCGTTTGTCGGGGTCACTTTCTTTTCGGTTCTGACGTTCCTCGATATCCTTGACTATAATCGTATTATATATCCCCTCAAGATACGTATCGATCATATTCTCATCTTTGCCGATCGCCGCCACGTAAGGCATTCCGCCGTATTTCATATAATCGGCGAAAAGACTGTCATTATCGGCGAAATCGTTTGTTGCGCGATATTCGGAAAACGACAGAGGAAGCATATTGATCTCTATATATCTGCCTGAAAGCAAAGTCGCAAGTTCTCCGGATAACAGATAAGCATTCGATCCGGTTATATATAAGTCCGTATTCTTCTGTACGTACAGACTGTCGACCGCTTTCTGAAAATCATCGACCTGCTGTATCTCGTCAAGAAAAATATAAGTGGTTTTGGTTTTATGGAGCCGTTTAATAACATAGTTATATAACGCTTTGTAATCCAGCAATGTCTCATATTCCAGATTCTCAAAATTAACGGAAATAAGCTGATCATCAGTTACACCGGTCGTTTTCAGATGTTCCTGAAACAATTCAAGAAGCGTAGATTTACCGCACCGTCTGATACCGGTAACGACTTTTATAACCTGTTTATCTTTCCATTGTATAAGCTGTTCCAGATATTCTTTTCTTTGTATCATAAATTCACTTCCATAATATTGAATCACAATCGCAGTTTAAAGTATTTTCATCAAAAAGTCAACACAAAAATTCCGAATTCGGAATTTTTTCGACAAAAATCGAAATTATTTTCCGAATTCGGAATATTTATTAACAAAACAAAAGATATATATCCTGACAGGAATTTTTACTCAAACATTTTCACAGCCTGTTTAAGATTCTCTGTCACAGGAATATGCTGCGGGCATGCTTTTTCGCACTGACCGCATCCGATACAGTCGCCCGCTCCGGCGCCTTTCGCCGTTATCTCCCGGTACATCTCCTTCGCTGTTTCAAGCTGACCGTCGCCGAGCTGTTTGTTCATCGCCTCGAATATTTCCGGGATAGCGATGTTCTTCGGGCACCCTTCGACGCAGTAACGGCAAGCGGTACAGGGTATCGCAGACGATCTGCCAATGATCTTCTGCGCTTCTCTGATGATCTTCAGTTCCTCCCCGTTCAGCGGCGTGAAGTCCTTCATATACGATAGGTTGTCCCGCATCTGTCCGACGTTCGACATACCCGAAAGCACGGTCAGGATCCCGTCCAGCGACGCCGCGAAACGTATCGCCCAGGAGGCGCAGGACATATCCGGATGATAAGCGCCGAAGAGTTTCTTGACATCCTTGGGCGGGTCGGCAAGCTTGCCGCCCTTGACAGGTTCCATCACTATCACGGACTTGCCGTGTTTGCGCGCGACCTCGTAATTTTTCCGTGAGGATACCGAGGGATTTTCCCAGTCCGCGTAGTTTATCTGAAGCTGGACGTAACCGACTTCCGGATGCTCCGTGAGTATCTTATCCAGCAGCTCGGGACCCGCATGGTAGGAAAAACCATAGGAGCGTATAAGTCCCTTTTCTTTCTGCTCCTTCACAAAATCCCAGAGGTGGAATTTGTCGTATCTCTTATAGTTGTTCTCCATCAGAGCATGGAGCAGATAATAGTCGAAGTAACCTGCTCCCGTGCGCTCCAGACTGGTTTCGAACTGCTGTTTCGCCGCCTTTTCGGTCAGCGCCGGAGTAACGTTGAGCTTGGTGCAGAGGGTGTAGCTGTTCCTCGGATAACGGTCGACAAGCGCTTTTTTTGCCGCGGCTTCCGAGCCGAGATATACGTACGCAGTATCAAAATAGGTAAATCCCGCTTCCATGAACATATCTACCATGGTCTTGACCTGTTCGATATCAATACGCACGCCCTTGCGCGGCAGACGCATAAGACCGAAGCCGAGTTTCGGAACTTCTTTTCCGAAGTAAGCAGATGTAGTGGTTGTCATTTTATTTACCTCCAGAAGTTATTATTTCCGTTAACCGGGTAAACGGGTGTTTTTCGTTTTTCACTCCTTTAAAAGCGTTTTTCAGAACTTCACAGTCTCCGGCGCCATTGTGAAAGAGCTGAAAACTGCTGTCGCATTTCTGAAATAAAACACTTCCGTATTGCCGTCGTCCTCGTTATACATGCGGCGCAGTTCGGGATAGGCGTCAAGCATGGACTTTCTCGCCTCGCGCCTGTCATCGGCGATAAGCTCGCCGGATAAACGCAGCCACGCCCCGTCTTTGAACGCGCAGATCTCCGCCTTCGGATTCGCGTGGAGCTGTTTTGATACTTCCTTGACCTTGCCGGTCTGGACGTACAGTCTGCCCTCAAAAACGTGCGCCGTGCCGAATGGTCTGACCCTCGGCTGATCGCCGTCGACGGTCGCGAGATAATACGTTCCCGCGTCCTTTAAGAATTTTACCACTTTTTCCATTTTGATTATCCTTTCATCGTATTTATACCATTATACGGATTATCGGAACAAAATCAAGGCGATAACAAATAAAAAGGTGCTGAAAAACTCATCGTATTTCATCATTCATCGTCGGTCTTTTTTGAACTTTTTATCCTTTTTTTAGAATTGACAACCTCGAGTTTTTGATGTATACTAAACAAAAAAAGTCAGAGGGGAAAGATATGGCATCAAAGAAAAACGTGGAACAAATTCCGGACAATGCCAATATAAGTACAAAATTTGAGGCTTATAGCGGGAAAGAACCATATCTGTTTGTCAGTTATTCACACAGGGATACCGATATGGTATATCCTATTCTGGATTTGCTTTACGATCGAAAGTATCGTATCTGGTACGATGAATCCTGTGAGAACGGGAACGATTTCAGAGATGAGCTGCGTCATCGTATTGAAAAAGCGGAGGCAGTGATTCTTTTTGTATCAAAGAATTCAATGGCGTCTCCTTTCTGCGGCATGGAGATCATTGTCGCCCGTGAGAACAAAAAGCGCTTGTACCCCATTTTCCTCGATGATTCTGAAATACCGCCCGCGTTTGCGATCTTGCTTGCAAATACGCACCATAGTACTGCGGAGAATATGGACCGGCTGATACGCTCTATGGTCCGGGATCTTCCTGCCGCTACAATGGATCGTCTGACGACAGAAGACGATCGTCTGAAAAAATGCGAAGACAACGGCGAAGAAATCACCATTGATGAAGGGATCCGTTTCATCGACAGTGATGCTTTTAAAAACAGAAAAAAACTGCATCACGTTATCCTGCCTTCCACATTGGAAGAAATCGGGACCGAGAGCTTCCGCGGATGCACTAATATTGAAGAGATGGACATCCCCGAATCAACTATCCGTATTTGCGAAAGCGCATTTCGCGACTGCACAAGCATCAAATCGCTTAAGATCAGGAATTCCTGTATTAAGATCGGAGAACGTGCATTTGAAAACTGCTCGTCTATGGATAAAGTAGACCTTCCGGACGGCCTGATGGAAATTTACGGAGGTGTATTTAACAGCTGCCGTAGTCTGAAGCACATACAACTTCCAAGCAATCTTTCGATCCTTGGTGAAAGTGCTTTTGCCGACTGCGTATCCCTGGAAGATATTTATGTTCCCGAAACAGTAAACAAAATCGACGATCTCGTATTCAACGGCTGTATCTCGCTGACAAAGATTGAGTTGCATGAAGGACTCAAAAAAATCGGCAAAGGCGCTTTTAAAAACTGTCATTCCCTGACTGAGATCGTGTTGCCTGCCTCACTTTCCAATATAAATGATGCGCCGTTCCGCGGTTGTGAATCGCTGAAATCCATCAGAGTGGAAAGCCGGAATAAGTATTACAAATCCTCGCCGAGCAAGCGTGACGGGCAAGATCACGTACTGTTTAATAAAAATAAGTCAATACTTATAGCATATCCCGCGGCAAGCAGGGAGGTACAGTACGACATTCCGGACAGTGTTACCAATATTTGTGATTGGGCGTTCTGTGAGTGTAAAAAGCTGAACCGCATCACGATCCCGGACAGTGTTTACACTATCGGAGAGGGCGCGTTCTGCAACTGCTCGCTGCTCGATGAAGTCGTCATTCCCGACAGCGTTGAAAAAATCGACGACTGCGCGTTTCGCGGATGTGTCAGCCTCGAAAGGGTCGTCATTCCCAACTCTGTGAAAGACCTTGGCTGGGGTCTGTTCGACGGCTGTGAAAATACGGTAACAGTATACTGTGAACCGGATTCCACGATCAGTGTTTATTGCCAACGAAACGGAATCAAGGTCAAGCCGATCGAAGAACAGATCATAGAATAATGGAAGAAAAAACAAGCGTTTCTAAACAAGCATTTTTGGCTTTCGCAAAAAAGAATGTCGTAATGATTGTGGCCATGCTGGCTGCAATCATTACTTCCTTTGTTATACCTCCGGATGAACACTATCTTGGTTATTTTGATTACAAAACGCTGACCTGCCTGTTCTGCGTTCTCTCTGTAGTTTGTGCGCTTAAGAACATTAACTTTTTCTATATGTTGGCGCATAAGATCGTTCAGATGTTCAGGAATGCCCGCCTGTGCATTGTCGCTTTGGTATATATAACGTTTATCGGTTCAATGCTGATCGCGAATGATATGGCGCTGCTCACATTTTTGCCTCTCGGTTTCCTTGTGCTTACAACCACCGGCAAGCAGAAGTATATGGCGTTCACTTTCATCATGCAGAACATTGCTGCGAATCTTGGCGGCATGCTGACTCCCTTCGGCAATCCTCAAAATTTGTTTTTGTATACAAAATTTGATATACCGACAGGAGAGTTTATCCGTATTATGGCACCGCCTTTTGTGTTTGCCGTGCTGCTGATCACAGTGGTGTGCCTGATTGCCGTCAAGAACGAACCGATGGAAATCCAGAACACGGAAATCAGTCTGCCGGCAGGAAGGACTGTGCTGTATCTGGCGCTGTTCGCATTTTCGATCATTATCGTTTTTCGCGTCATACCATATTGGATCGGACTGATCGTTATTCCAATCACGCTTTTTTTTGCGGACAGGAAGGCGCTGAAAATGGTGGATTATCCACTATTGTGCACTTTTGTTTTTTTCTTCATTTTTTCCGGGAATATGGCTCGGATAGAAGCATTCCGCCATTTCTTTTCCACGCTGCTTGAAAAAAGCACTTTGATTTTCAGCACATTGTCATGTCAGGTCATAAGTAATGTACCTTCTGCAATTCTGCTTTCACAATTCACGTCTAATTATAAGGATTTGCTGGTTGGCGTGAATATCGGCGGCGTGGGCACACTGATTGCCTCTCTTGCCAGCCTGATCACCTTCAGAGAATATGTCAAAAACAATCCGGGGAAGACAGGTTATTACATCGGTCGGTTTTCGCTGCTGAATTTCAGTTTTCTGTTCCTGCTGCTTGGATTCATGCTGCTGTATAATCACCTGTTTTAATTCTGCTGATAATGCATTTTGATCTGTTCTTTGGAGAGATGGTCGGGCTTCCCCGGGAATGACGGACGTTTTGTATTTCACCGACTCGTTTGTCTTTTATTGCGGTTTATATTGTTAAACTTAAATACGTTTCCGCAGGAATACAGAACATTACAAAGACTGTAAAGACAAAAACGAATAAATGAATTACTTCAGAAAAGGAAAAATAATAGTTCGCCACTTGTAATTTCAGTTCGAAATTAAGCTTTATCCGCAGTATTTGAATGATACATTAAAACAACAAATAAAACTGCACGAAAAACCCAACGACTTTACTCACGCAATATTTGACGAATCCTTACTGAACGATACACAAAACGCATTAGGAGTCAAACTGCCCGAACAGTATATTGAATTTCTTATCAATTTCGGTCACGACGGGATCGGAGGAGTCGAGACAATAGGCATAGGAAAGAACAGTCAGCCGATTTTTGTCTACGAAACTCTGGATTACCGCAAATACGGCCTGCCGGATAATCTTGTCATTATCGAAAACTGTGACGAATAGGTTTACTGTTTAGACTGCAATACCGGCAAAGTTGTGGCATGGACCGAACAAGATATGATATCGACGTTCGATTCGTTTGATGATTATCTATCCGACAGAGTATCAGATGCCGTCGAAACTTATAAAGCATAGTCTGAACAAATTGCACAATTCCTTACCATGTACTGTATCCTGATCTGATTCCGAACAAAATCAACAAAACGGGTTCCGCAAAGAGCCCGTTTTCTTTTTCACTAACGATTCTTTTCGGCTTTCCGCCGCTATTTTTCAGGCGCACAATGGCGCCGATGCCAAAATGCTTTTTAGATCATTTCTCATTCACCGCGATCCAGATCTCTCCGTAATAATCCGGATCCGCCGTATCATCGGACGGATAGACCTCGAACTCCGCGCCCCCGGCGTACTCGTAGCGGTCGGTGCCCGGGAAGAACTCGCTCACGATCTTTCTGTACGTCCCGATGAACGCATCCGGCATTTTTCCCCTGAACGGGAACACCGCGTAGGTGTACTCCGGCAGATCTATGACCTCAAGCCCTTCCTCGACCGGGGCGCCGTCATACTCCGCGCCTATACCGTAAGGGAACGTATTCCCCTGGGTCTCGAGCGAAAAGCAGATGCCGAGGAGTCCTTTGAGCCGCGGTTTTTCGGGGATATGGCTTATGATTTTGCCCATCGTGCCGTCCCTGCCACACTCTGCCCAGAATCCGGTGATCTCGGGTGTTCCGGCTCCGGTCTCCGGTTTACGGACGGCGGTCCTTTTGCAGATCACGCTGATCGCGCCCGGTTTTTCGATCCGGTATTCCATTTCGTTTCCTCCTGTCAGAATAAGTTTTACAGACAGTCTGGAAAAGGACTTGACGGTGCCGCCGTTTTTTGCTTCCTTCGGCGTGATTCCGTGGAACCGCGAAAAAGCGCGGCTGAAGCTCTCCGGCGTTTCGTACCCGTATTTCAGAGCGACGTCGATCACCTTAGCGCCGCCCCTGAGCTCTTCCGCCGCAAGGGAAAGACGCCGCATGCGGATATAATCTCCGAGCGTATAGCCGCACATGATGCCGAATACCCTCTGAAAATGAAACGAGGACGAACAGGCCTCTCCCGCCACCGCGTCATAGTCAATTTCTTCGGTCAGGTGCGCCTCCGTGTAATCGATCGCTCTCTGAATACATTTTATCCAGTCCATGGTTTTCCTCCTGTCCTGCGGCTATTCTAACAGAAAACGGATCCCGGTTCATGATTCTGAATGCTGAGCTATGTCAGTTTTTTGTTATCTGCTATTCACTATCCGCTATCCACCATCCACTATCCGCTTATCACCCTGCGTTTTTGCAGCGAGCTTTAAAAATTTCGAATCGTTCATCTGCTCGTTCGTCAGATACTCCCCGTTAAAAAACAGGGCGTAGGTGGTGACCGGAGTCGGGGCGTTCCTTGCCTGTTCCCTGCTCACGATATGTATCGCCGTAAACGGTATGCCGTGCTCTTCGGCTGTCCGCTCCACTATCGGCACGTACTTCGCGTTGAACGGGCACTGATCCGTGTAATAAAGCACGTACCCGCCGGCGTCGGTATGAGGATGCCTTGCGCAGTCCCTGAACCGCGGTTTTTCCGCGTCCGGAGAGAAGGGCAGATACCACAGCCGGATACCGTTGTCCGCCTCGTCGCATACGGAAAAACCCTTGTATTTCAGGAATCCGGGATCGGCGAGGAACGGTCTTTTCTTCACAGAGCTGAGGATACACAAACCTTTTTTGCCCGCCGCCTTACTGTCTTCAATGCACGCCCCGAGCAGGTCGTCGGCATATCCGTGCCCCTTGAACGAGCCGGATACCCAGAGGCAGTCTATATACGTATATCCGTCGGCGTCTATGGGATTCCACGCGTTTTCCGCCGGAATATACTCGATGAAACACTTTCCGCGTTCGACGCTTTTCAGAAAGACCAGGTCCTCGTCGAATCTGACGGCGAGCCACGCCTTTTTGGATGCGACCTGGATATCATTGTTGTTGGAAATGGCGCAGCAGATGTGCTCCCGCTCCAGATTTTCTTTTGTTACTCTTACGTATTCCATTTCTTATATCAGATCAGCGCGGTGCTGAAATACCGTTCCGCGCGATCCGGGAGTACGGTGGCGATCACGCTGTCTTT
>JAILQN010000339.1 GCA_024699005.1 Clostridia bacterium | reverse complement strand
CACTAAAAACTAAGATACCTCGGTATACGCCTTCATGAACTGCTCGTCGTCCGAAAGGTTCCCCGTGTCCTCGCCCTGGTTCTTGACGGTGAAATCGGGCGTGACGCCCTCGCCGTCGTAGGTGTCGGAGGAATAGGGGATGATGACGCCTGTGGTCAGTGTGATGGCGCCGCCGCCGGACAGTTCGAATATCTGCTGATAACCGCCGCTGCCCATGGACTTTTCGCCCACGATTATCCCTTTGCCGAAGTCGCGCACGTCGCACGCCACAAGCTCCGCCGCGCCGCCGGTCCTGCCGTTTATCAGTACCGCCATGGGCAGGGATATACTGTCCGCGTCGGACGAGAAGGACGTGATAGTCTTGCCGTCCCTGTTGACTGCCGAAGCGATGACCCCCGTGCCGGCGGATGCGATAGGCGCGATCTCGTCGATCACCCCGGCAGCCCCTTCGGTATTGATGCTCTGCACGCCTCTCAGGTCGATGATGAGTACGGTGGCGTTTTTGCCGGTCAACTCATCTACGGCGTGTCTGAACTCCTTCGCGGTGTTGTCTGTGAAAGAATGGATTTTTATATATCCTGCGGAGGCGTAGGTCTCGCAGGTGACGGAGCCGGAGGCGGACAGATCGCGCTTGTACTCCGAATATTCGTCCGGACTCATATAGTAGTTCGTGCCGAGAGGAAGCGCCTTCAGATATCCGCTCACCTGCCCCTCGCCCGCGATGTCCGGATCCACGTCGCCGTAGTAATTCGTGCGGATTATGTTGTCCGCTTCGGTCAGGAATTTGTATGCCGCCTCACGCGCGGGAAGATCGATTATTATTTTGTTGAATACCCTGATCGACAAAAAAACCGCCGCGGCAGCCGAAATTACGACTGCCGCCGCTATAAGCGTGAATGTCAGACCTAAAGAGATTTTTTTATTCATTGTGCGTGTTGCGCTTTGCGTGTTGCGTGTTGCGTGTCGTGCACGGAAGGTTTATTCTATATATATCAAAAAACCTTATAAGCACAAAACGCAAAACGTAAAACTCAAAACTCTATCCCACCGGTATATACGGCGAGGGATCGGTCCTGGAGCCGTTGATCCACACTTCTATATGCAGATGCGGACCGGTGGCGTAGCCCGTGGAACCGACGTAGCCTATGACCTGGCCCTTGGATACCGACTGCCCCTCCGACACGGCTATGGAGCTCATGTGAGCGTAGAGAGTGGCGTAGCCGTTGCCGTGGTCGATAAGCACGTAGTTGCCCCAGCTGTAGTGGTAGGTCGCGGTGGCGACCTCGCCGCTGTCGCAGGCGTAGATGCTTGCACCGTAGATGTTCGGAGCGGCTATATCAAGGCCGCCGTGGTGCTCTTCCGCGCCGGTGACGGGGTTTGTCCTGTAATAATAACCGGAGGATACGTACTGTCCGCTTATGGACAGGGGAGCGCCGAAGTCGCCGGTGCCGGTGTAACCGCCGCCCGAAGAAGATGAACCCGAATCACCGGACGATCCGCCGTCGCCGGAGCTTGACTGCTGCTGGGCAGCCTCGCGCTCCGCGGCGCGCCTCTGCAGTATGGACGAGATCTCGCTCTCGAATTCTGCGATGTCGGTTTCGTAGCCGGTTATCATATCCTGATACTCCTCGCTCTGACTGTTGAGCTGAGAGAGATAGGAATTGGACTCGTCGACTTTCTCCTGCACCTTTGCGCGTTTTGCCTCTACCTCTGCCTGACTGTCTGCTATCTGCTCGCTCAGGACCTGGATGTTCTCGATCTTTGCGGCGACCTCTTCCTTGTAGGTCTCCACCTGCTCCTTGCTCTCCTGTACCTGCAGAATTACGGTGTTGACCTTATCGATATCCCCGTTGATCCCTTCGATGATGGAGTCCTGCCTGTCGGCAATGCTTGACAGCATCTGGGTCTTGGTCAGGTATTCAGCAAAATCTTCGCTGGTCAGCAGGATCTCGAGAGCCGAGGTCTCGCCGGTAAGGAGGTTTGCCCGGAGTATCTCCTTGAGCTGATCCATCTTGCCGTCGATCTGGGTGTTGAGGTAATCGATCCTTTTGTTGTAGCTGTCGATCTTGTTGTTGAGCCCGACAATATCGGATTCCAGCTGTTTGCGCTCGGCGGTCAGCTCCTTCGTCTGGGCTTCGTATTCCTCGATCTGTTCCGAGTAAGCGTCTATCTGAGACTGGTAGGCGCTGATCTGCGAATCGAGTTCGGAGATATATTCCTTGGTTTTGGAGATGTCGCCCTCAAGGCTGTCAAGCTTCTCCTCCGCACTGTCGATCTTCTGCTGCGCGGCGGATATTTTGTCCTTGATGCTGTCGATCTCGCTGTCTTCCGCCGGCGCGATTATCATTATGCCGAGCAGCATGACGAACGATACGATCACCGCGGCAAGGCGCTTTGTGGGAAATTTCATTTTTTTGTTCCTCCTTTGCGGGAGTTTGTGTGAAGGATCGGGACCGGTGGTCAGTGATCAGGGGGCAGCGGTCAGTATTCGACAGTAAAATAATTATGCTTTCGACTGAGATTTTATAAAACCGAAACGTTGAAATCTGCTTGATTTTTACTGAACCCTGATCCCCGAAACCTGAAAACTGTTATTCCACCACTTTACCGTGATCCTTCAGATACCTGTTGAGCGAAATTGCGCTGCCTAAAACGCCCGTGATGATACCCATACCCATGAACGTGAACAGCAGGGGAGCCGTGACGTCCTCGAACGGTACCATTTTGCTGCCGAGCAAATCGAAAAGACTGCCGAAGAACTGATCTGCGCCGTAATACAGCAGGAAGACAACGGCAAACGCTATTATCGAAGAGATTATGCCCAGCACGAAGCCCTCGACCAGGAACGGCCACCTGATGAAGCGGTTGGTCGCGCCGACGGCCTTCATTATGGATATCTCCAGGCTGCGGGTGAACATTGTTATCCTGACGGTGTTCGCTATTATGAACAGCGAAACGATAAGCAGGATAACGGCTATGCACAGGCTTATAAGCCCTACGCTCTTCTGTATGCTCGCTAATTTCTCGGCAAGTTCCGTATTCTCGCGTACGGTCAGGACGTTTTCATAACCGCTGATCGTATCCACGGTCGCCTTGAAGGCGGTCATATCGCTTATGGTGACCTTGTACGCATCCGGCAGGAAGCTGGAGTCGACGTTCTCCATGATGTCCGCAGAGTCGCCCATCGAAGAGAGAATGCTGCTGTAGGAATCGTCGCGCGATACGAATACGCAGTCCGAGACGTTCGCCGTGTTGCGTATGTTTTCAGCGAGCTTTGCCTCCTGTGCCTCGGTGGCGTTGTCGTCTATAAAGACCATGATCACGTTCTGTTCGCCGACTCTGTCGATAACTGTCTGTATATTGACGTAGATAAGGAACGCGCCGCCGACCAGCAGAAGACAGGACATCATTACCGCGACTGAAGCCACGCTCATAAGCCTGTGTATGCGTATGTTCCTGAATCCCTCTTTGGTGAGATACGAACCGTTGAATCTGCCCTTGCGCTCGCGTATCCGTTTTTTGCGCGCGCGGGCCGCAGCTTTGTCAGCCATCGGAGTCACCTCCATTCGGTCCGGAGCTGTCTTTGTTCACGCCTCCGTAATTGAACGTGAAGGAACCTGTATCGGGCGGGAGATCGGTTTTGGGCTTTGAGTTCTGAGCGTTGAGCGTTGGATTCTGAGGTGCGGGGGACGGTGTCTCCGCTCTGTGCTCTGCACTCTCCGCTCTCTCTGCCGCCTGCTGACGGCGCAGCCTGCCGGCGGGGGATTCCGTACGGAATCTCGGCCCGGCTGCGCTTTGGGATCTTTCCGCCGGCACCGGATTGGGACCCGGAACCCTGGGGCCTGGGGCCGGAACTGCCGCGCCGGCGGTTTTAGCAGACGCGACTTTGCCGTCTGCCGGAATGACAAACGAACGGTTGGCTGTTTCTTCTCTGCCGTAGTTGAAAATGAAGTCGTCTACGTCTCCTGCCGTGCCGGGCTGCTCAAAATAACCGACTGTCTCGTGCGCGGTCTCGTCCACCGTGGGCAGAATGACGTTCTTGTCAAAACCGTCCGCCGCTATCCGTCCGTTGTTGAGGGCGACTATGCGGTGATCGAATTTGCGCACCAGATCGTGTGCGTGGGTGACCATGATGACCGTGGCGTGCTTCTCGTAATTGATATTGTCCAGCAGCTGAGTGATCTCGATGGACATCTGCGGGTCGACGTTGCCGGTAGGCTCGTCCGCTATGATGATCTCTGCGTTATTGACGAGAGCGCGGGCTATGGCGACGCGCTGCTGCTCGCCGCCGGACAGCTCATGCGGCATGGATTTTGCCTTCTGCATAAGCCCGACCATTCCCAGAGAGTGGGTGACGCGCTGGCGTATCTCCCTTTCTTTTGCGCCTGTGACCCGCAGAGCGAATGCGACGTTGTCGTAAACGTTCATGTTGGGGATCAGCCTGAAATCCTGGAACACTATGCCCAGCGTGCGCCTGAAATAGGGGATGTGGCGCTTTTTGATCCGGTTCAGATCAAAGCCGTTTATTATGATATCGCCGCGGGTGGGGACCTCCTCGCGCATTATCAGCTTGAGGAAGGTGCTTTTGCCCGCGCCGGAAGCGCCGACGACAAATACGAATTCACCGTCGTTGATCTTCAGGTTGATGTTTCGCAGGGCTACGAACTCGCCGTTGTAGACCTTTGTTACTCCTTTGAATTCTACCATGATGTTTAAACAGTTGTTCCGCCGGGGGGCCGGCGGATTAAGCGCTGTAATTAATATTTTGTCGGGTTGGATTCAAGATATTTCTTGACCATGAGCGCTACTTTGAAAACTATCGCGTCGTCAAATTCGCGCAGGTCAAGCCCGGTCAGTTTCCTGATCTTCTCAAGCCTGTAAACAAGGGTATTCCTGTGTACGAACAGCTTTCTGGATGTCTCGGATACGTTGAGGTTGTTTTCGAAGAACTTCTGGATCGTAAACAGCGTCTCGGCGTCGAGGGAGTCAATGGAGCCCTTGCGGAACACTTCCCGCAGGAACATATCGCAGAGAGCGCCGGGAAGCTGATAGATAAGCCTGGCTATGCCGAGGTTCTCGTAGCTGATGATCGTCTTTTCGGTGTCGAATACTTTGCCGACTTCGAGCGCGACACGCGCCTCTTTGAATGATTTTGCGAGCTGCTTCAGACCGCTGACTGCGGTGCCGATACCTACAAGGGTGTGGGTGTAATAGTCCGGTCCGAGAGAATCCGCCACGGACATGGCGAGCTTTTCAAGGTCGGTGCGCTCAACGGACTCCCTGACCTCTTTGACAAGGGCGATATCGGTGTCGTTGATATTGATGACGAAATCCTTTGCCTTGTCCGGGAAGAGCTTTGCGATAACGTCGTAAGTGGCGGTGTTGTCGCGGCCGACGATCCTTATAAGGAATACCACGTAATAAGCGTCTGCGGGGAAGTGCAGCTCGCGCGCTTTGACGCTGATGTCCCCGGGCAGGATATTGTCAAGCATGATGTTCTTGACAAAATTCGCACGGTCGTACTTTTCGTCATAATACTGCTTGATGGACGTGACGGATACAGCCAGGACCTGCGCGAGTCTGACGGCAGTATCGTCCGCGCCTTCCACGAATACGGCGTATTCCGGATGGACCGGAGTGCCGAAGGTCCTGAAGGTGTATTTGTCGGTAGCGTAGGCATCGTTAGCCGCGAATACCGCGGCGGCGACGGCTTTATCCAACGATTCTCCGATTTTGGTAAGATCGCTGCAGGCGATGACTGCGCCGCTCTCGTCTATGATGCCGAGCGTGCCGCCGACAGAATCCTTCATCTGAAAAATAACGCTCTGGAATAATTTGTCTGACATCCTGACCCCTCCGTCATAATGATTGATTTTCATCATTCTATCATATGAATCATAAAAAATCAAGCATTTTTCACAAAAAAGGATATATTGCCTTGTCTAAAATAACGACTCAACAAAAATATGTAACAAAATATGCGACAAAACTGTGTTAAAAAGCAATCGGTATACAATATATAGTTACAAAATTGTAACCAATAAAATGCGGATCCCGCAGAGCCGTAAGGGCAGCTGCGGGGTCATTTTATTGCACTTAACTTAAATCAATCTAAAAAACTATCTGTCAACGGCCAGAAGCGTATTGAGAACGAGCTTTATCCTTTCCACCAGGTTCTCCTTGGTGCTGTAATCGTACCCTCCGGAGAGCCACCATCTGATGAGCGAAAGTGAGCCGCCTGCTATGTAATGGCAGAACGCAGATTCAAACTGTTGTTTGTTCTCTAAATTCTCTATATTCGGGACTACCTTGGAGGCGAGCTGATCCAGGAAAAAGTCATACAGCCTGTCGTGTACCAGACCGCCGTTTCCGGCGGTGGTGTCGAGTACCAGACTGCGGTGCAACTCGGCAAAGCTTATCAGGTTGTACAGCAGGATCTCGCCGAAGGATCTGCTGTCGTCCGTCTCAGCTTCCTTAAGGCTTTTGTCGTAGGTCTTTTTTAATGTGGACGCGATTACGAAATTGATAAAATCGTCTTTGTCGTTGAAATGGTTGTAGAAGGTCGCTCTGTGCACCATGGCGGCGTCGCATATCTCGCTTATCCTGATGGAATCTATGCTTTTGGTATCCGCAAGCCGGAAGAAAGCCTCTGTCAGCAGCTCGTAGGTCCGGAGGATTCGCGTGTCGATGTGTTTGTCTTCTTTCATTGTGGGTTACTCCTTATGCATTATCGTTTTTATAATATTCTTCAAAATTGTTGTTCGGAAGGACCAACCGGACTATGCGCTCGACAAGCTCGGGTTTGGTTATGCCCGTATCGTTCGATAACCACCAGCCGAGGAGATAAATAAAGCCGCCCGCGAGGTAGTGGGATACAACGTCCAGGTACTTGTCGTCGGCGGAGTCGCCGGCAGCCTTTCTGATCTGGTATTTCAGTTCGCGGGAGAGTACGGAAGCGAGTATCCCCATGAGCCCGGCGCCCTCGCTGGATCCGGAATTCGCCAGGATCAGGTTTTTGTTCCTGGCGGCAAAGTCTATCGTGACGTCCGCGATGACCCGGACGTACTCGGTGGGATCGTCGGTCATGATGCGGCTTTTCGCCTCGTTGTAGAGCTTATCGACCTGCATGGAGATGATATGCTCTATAAAACCTTCTTTATCCTTATAATGCTTGTAGAAGGTCGCTCTGTGGATTTTTGCGGCCTCGCACAGATCGACGACGGAGATCTTGTTTATGCTTCTTGTCTTGAGCATATCAAAGATCGCCTCGTTCAGCATCCTGTTGGTGCGTTTGACCCGCAGATCCTCTTTCCTTTCGGATTTTGCCATAGGGACACCTCTCTTTCATTGCGGAAAAGAAACACAACACGATAATTGTAACGTAATCAATATTAATCGAATATAAGACAAATGTCAATTAATATACACGAAAAAATAAATCTGTGAAAAAAATAAAAAAAGTATTGACATTTTCGGAAAACGGATTAAAATAGATTTAGCACTCAAGAGGTGCGAGTGCTAAAACAGTTTACAAAGACAATACATACAGGAGGCAATCAAATGAATCTCAAACCTTTAGGCGACAAGATCGTTCTCAAGTTTCTGGAGGCTGAGGAGAAGTCCAAGGGCGGCATCATCCTTTCCTCTTCCGCGCAGGAGAAGCCGCAGATAGCGGAAGTTATCGCGGTGGGCCCCGGCGGCATCGTGGACGGTAAGGACGTTATCATGGAACTGGACGAGGGCGACAAGGTCATCCTCTCCAAGTATTCGGGCACCGAGGTCAAGATCGACGGCGAGAAATA
>JAILQN010000337.1 GCA_024699005.1 Clostridia bacterium | reverse complement strand
ATAGGTCATCGGTACCGAGCCGGAATATTTGTCGCCCTTTCCTTACACTGTCACCGTGTACGTGCCGGGCAGCTCGCTGTCTCCGGACCATTCAAGGGTGTAGGAGGTGCCCTCCGTCAGCTTAAGGCCCGCGGCATTCTTTACAGTGACCGTCGGTTTCCGGACCTCGCCGTTATACGCATTGTCTGTCAAGGAAAGAGTTATCCGGGAGGCGGCAAGAGCCTGTTTGCCGATGGTATACGTCATCGGCACCGAGCCGGAGAAACTGCCCTTGCCCTTCACCGTCACGGTATAATTTCCGGGCAGCTTGCTGTCGCCCGACCATTCGAGGGTGTAGGAGGTCCCCTCTGTCAGCTTCGTACCCGCCGCGTTCTTTACCGTGACCGTCGGCTTCCGGACCTCGCCGTTATACGCATTGTCTGTCCAGGAAAGAGTTATCCGGGAGGCGGCAAGAGCCTGTTTGCCGATGGTATACGTCATCGGCACCGAGCCGGAGAAACTGCCCTTGCCCTTCACGGTCACGGTGTAGTTTCCGGGCAGCTTGCTGTCGTCCGACCATTCAAGAGTGTATGAAGTCCCCTCAGTCAGCTTCGTACCCGCCGCGTTCTTTACCGTGACCGTCGGCTTCTGTACGGCGCTGTTATACGCCTTGTTTGTCCAGGAGAGAGATATCCGGGAGGCGGCAAGAGCCTGTTTGCCGATGATATACGTCTTTGAAACAGAACCCGTATAGATTCCCGTACCGTTCACCGTCACCGTATAGGTCCCGGGCAGCTTGCTGTCGCCCGACCATTCGAGAGTGTAGTCCGTTCCCTCTGCCAGCGTCTCATCAGCCGCGTTCTTCACCGTGACTGCCGGCTTCTGCACGCTGCTGTTATATGCTTTGCTCGTCCAGGAGAGCGTCACCCCGGAATCTTCAAGCGTCTCTATACCCGTGAAGGGTCTGATCAGAGACCCCGCGACTGCGGATTTAAGATCAACGTTCAGAGCAGGACGGATACCGCCGATAATTAAGTAGGTTATATTGTAGTCGTCGACTATGCTATCACAGTTGACGTAATCAGTACCGTTGTCGGCGCTTGGCGTGCGCAGACGCCACGAAGACGCGCCGCTGTAATAATTCCCTGTTGAAGAGTCGACATCCAGCCCCTGACACTTTGCGTAGTCCGTGCCGAATGCGGTCCTGTTCGTATCCGAACCGGAACCGGAGTAGGAGCTGAAGCCGTACGCCTCGTTCAGCGCGTCTTCTCTTGCAAGCAGGAATACCTTATCTGTCGTCGGATCGGCGTCATATTCCGACAAATAACTCGAAGGCGTGGTAAGCGACGTATCCTTTATAAAGTTCTGTCCGGCATAGAATGCGGTATTGTAAAAGTCCCCGTTCATCCAGGAGCGAAGGGACGAATACGCCCAGTCTGAAGCATAATGCGTCTTTCCGGCGTCGCCGTATCCGTCGTGATTCTCGTTGTGGAAGGTCTGACTGTCAATAATACTCTCCGTCATCAGAAGCCCGGCTGAAGGATCGAGCACCCGCCAGACTATCGGCTCGAATTTAAACCAGTAAACCTGCCCGGGCTCATAACCGTTGTCATCCTGAAATGTATTCGTATAATCAGAACTTGTTGCAGGCCTCGGTCTGTAATGGCTGAACTGTACCGCCCGGTATCTGACGCCAGACACCGTCACGTCGGCGTATTTCATAAAATCCTCATGAACACCGCCGACGTAATAATCGTAATACGTCCAGTCAAGTGTCTGTGAATTCAGCGCATCAAGCAGAGAGGGATCGGTCACCCGGGTCTGGGGATAGGAACCGAAGGTGACCAGATCGCCCACGGAAAAATCCGCGTCCGGGGAGGACTGACCGCTGCCGGGATCGACGTAGCTGGCGGGTTTCGTTTCCGTGTAGGTGGCGATATCGACCAGAGCGTTTTCGTATATAGGATAGACGGTCTCCTCCTCATGGTAGGGTTCAATCAGCGTCGTATAATACAACTGCATGTAAGAGTCAGGATCCGGCGTCGCGCCGGGAACATTGGGGTTAAAATCAGGGTCATCTACTTCATCTTCATAATTCTCAATTAACAAAAGCAGCATGCTTTCTTTTAAAGCTTGCCACTCGTCTGCTACGGCTGAATCCGGCGCGCAGATCAGCCGGAAATATGCGGGACACAGCTTAGGCGTATTATCACCATTAGCAGAGCCACCTTTCCCGGACAATCTGACATCTGTTAATAACCACTCCACGATATCCATGGAAGTCACGTCAGGCAGATGCGCTCCGTATTTCCGGTTAGCCGCATCCACCAGAGGCTGCAGGACCACGGCAAAATCCGGTTCATCGCCGTCAGGATCAAGGTCCATATCCTGCCGGTAACCGTATATCGTGTTGTAGTAGGCGCAGCGGATATCCATAAGCGCCCGCTTCTCATTCACGTCGTTGATGGGACCAAAACTCATAAACGTCGGGAAAGGATCCGTGGTGGCTGAAGTCCACACATCAAGAAATAATTTTACTGTTTTTGATTTGACGACAATCGTTTCCAGACTTTTCAATGCCGCCAGGTACGGCGTTACATGATAATTTCCGTATTCATCAGTCATCTCTGCGTTTTCCAGAGTGGAGGGCAGGATCAGCTCCCGCAAGCCGAACATATAACTGAACGCGCCGTAGCCGATATAACGGATCCCCTCGTCCACGTAGACGCTGCGAACGTCAAAACGGAAATCATAGGGCGCAAGCAGATCGTAATCCTGTACCCCCGGCGGCACGGTGGCGTTTTCGCCGGTGGCGTAAAAGATCATTTCGCCATAGTAGGGATCGAAGGTCCAGCGGCAGTTGCCCGCCGGGTATTCGCCGACGTACAGTCCATCCCGGACTTCGTAAGTCAGCGGCTCATTCAGCGGCATACGCGGATCGTCCGGATCAACGACCGGCTGCGGAGCGGGAAGCTGTATCGCAATTTCAACACAGCCGGCGTTTACTGCTGTGACAGTCGTCGGAATGGATTCATCCGGATAGTATTGAGAAGATAATACGGTAAGATCGTCAGATAAGACGTAACCCTCTGCGGCATAGAGGCTGCATGATGAAAAGTAAGTCTTATCAGCTTCGATCAGAGCGCCTTCCGGCAGCGGAGTCAGGGTCCCGTCCGCGCCGTACGTCAGAACGCCCTGAATTTCGCAATATGCCAGCAGATCTTCCCCCGGCACTTCATCTCCGTTGACGGTTCCCGAAGACATAAAATATGTCAATTCATAACAATTGTAATCCAAAGGTTTACCTATCAGCGGGTTTCTCCTTTTTAAAAAAACAAGAGAAAGCGAATCGATCACTCCGGCGCCGGAAGTTCCGGCGTCGTCGGCACGGACTCCCGGGACCGCCAGGACCCCGGCGAGCATCATCACGGTGATAAGAATCGAAAGAATACGTTTCATAGGTATGTGTCTCCTTTTTGAGCTTTGAGCTTTGAGCTTGGAACTTAGAACTTGGAACTTGGAACTTGGAACTTGGAACTTGGAACTTAGAACTTGGAACTTAGAACTTAGAACTTGGAACTTGGAACTTGGAACTTAGAACTTTGAACTCAGAACTCAGAAGATTCCGTTCCGAGTATAATAATACATGTTTATTATATCATATCAAAAGCAGTATAACATCATCACAAGTGACTATAAAAGGATATTTTTCGTTTTTGCACGACAAATTTTATCGCATATTTTTATATATTTTGCCGAATCTGAAATCCAAAAAAACACGGATCCCTGATTTTTCATGTCAGGAATCCGTGTTATTGATAAAAACAAGGTTCTTCACGGAAAGTTGGGGGATTAAGATTGCGCAAAAAAAGACTTGAATTGTGTCAATCGCTGACGCGATGATTACCGATAAGATGTTATACTGATCTTTGACACTCCCCCCGGCGCATGCGCCACCCCCTCGCGGAGGGGGGCCAGAAAAAGGCTCCCTCGCTGAGGTCGGGCTGCGCCCACGCCCAATTAGCGCGGGCTGTCGCGAAGCGACTGAGGGAGTTATTTCTTGAAAATCCCCCAACTTTCCGTGAAGAGCGAAAAACAAAACATATCCGGGAAGATCGCTTTACACTCACTTCTGCCCGTAATACGCGTTCTTCCCGTGCTTGCGCAGATAATGCTTGTCAAGAAGATACTGTCTGATCGGTCTTATGCCCGGATTAAGGATCTCGGTATTCAGGGCGATCTCGGCGATGATCTCCAGTGTCGCGGCGTTCTGAGCCGCGCTTTCCGGGTTTTTGCCCCAGGTAAACACGCCGTGGCTTTTGACCAGCACACCCGGAACGGCGTTCTCGTCTATGTCCTCCGTCCTGAATTTGCGGACTATGACCAGCCCGGTGTTTTTTTCGTATTCCGTATTCACTTCGGCGGCGGTCAGCTCGTCCGCGCAGGGCACGGCGCCGAAGGCGAAATCCGCGTGAGTCGTGCCGTAAGCGGGAATGCCCCTGCCCGCCTGGGCGAAGGCGGTGGCGTATTTCGAGTGGGTATGGACCACGCCGGCGATATCCGGGAACGCCTTATAAAGCTCTATATGGGTGGGCGTGTCGGACGAAGGATTCAGGTTACCCTCAACCACTTGGCCGTCGAAACCGACGACCACCATCATATCGGGCGTCAGCTCCGGATACGGCACGCCCGAGGGTTTAATAACGATCACTTCCCTCTCCCTGTCCACGCCGGAGGCGTTGCCCCAGGTGAAGGGAGCCAGACCGTATTCGGGAAGGAGCAGGTTTGCGGAAAGCACGTGTTGTTTCAGATCATCAAGCATATGCGGCACCTCGTTCAATGTGCAATGTGCAGTTTGCAATGTGCAATTGCAATCAGGGATGTGTCAGCAGTATGATTCCTGCCGCCCCGTAAGATGTCAGAAATCCGACGGCGAGATAAACGTCAGGAACCGTGTCCCTGTCCGACGCAATTACACATTGCACATTGCAAATTGCAAATTATTACAAAAATTTTTCAAGCTCTTTCAGATTCTCCACGCTGATCTCCCTCTCTTCCCGCTCGATCTCGTGGACCATGCGGGTCAGGGTCTCGCACACGGGGGCGGGAACGTTGTTCTCGGCTGCTCTTGCGGCGATATAACCGTTGAACATATCGATCTCCGTGATCTCGCCGCGCTCCAGGCTCTGCAGGGTGGACGGACGCACGTCTTTATATTTTGCTTTGACCACCATCTTGACGATGAGCCCGGCGACTTTGTTGTACCAGTCCGCATCCGCCAGCATGAGCAGATTATAATCGAGAAGCTTGCCGTATTTGGGCACTTTCAGCCCCATGGCGCGCGCTGTGCTCATACCCTCGCGGACGATCTTCAGGAATATCTGAACGGCTCTGTTATCCTGCGCGATGGTGCCGAGGGTCTTGCCCGTGATAGCGGCGATGGAATTGATGCAGGAGTTGATTATCAGCTTGGACCAGAGCCTGTCGCGGATCCTGTCGGTGATCTCCGTGGGCAGGACCGCGTCGTACATACGCTTGAGCTCATCAAGTTTCGGGGTATGGCTGCCGTCTCCCGTACCGATGTAGAACTCGCCGAGGCTCGTCATGATATTGTGATTGGGCGAGGTCATGGTGGCGCCGAAGCCGATCATGATGCCCACCGCCCTGTGCTGCCCCACAAGCTCCGCGAGGCTGTCCACACAGATACCGTTCTGCATGGAAACGACGAGAGTATCGTCGCCGATATAGGGCAGGATGCTTTTTGCCGCGGGGATCAGCGCCTGGTACTTTGTGGCGATGATCACGAAATCATAGATACCGCTGAGTTCATCCGCGCTGCCGTAGGCGTCGAATTTCACGTTGTGATCGCCCTTTGCGCCTGTCAGGAATATGCCGTTTTCGCGGATATCCCGCGCGCGCTCCGCATTGATCTCCATGATGTCGATATCGAAGCCCGCTTCCTTCATAAGTACCGCAACGGTGCCGCCTATGGCCCCCGCGCCGACAAGTAGTGTTCTCATCTTTATACCTCCGTTGAGTTTATTCAGTTCTATATTCAGTGGTCAGTGGACAGGGATCAGGGATCAGTGGATAGTGTATAGTAAACTGTACCCCGTAAAACGGACAGGTCGATTGTAGGGTTTTGAGGGAATGTCCCTGAAAAGTGGACAAGAGCAGAAAGTCAAAACCCCGACAAAAGGACAGTGATCGATAAAAACGGGATATGATAGAATGTATCCGG
>JAILQN010000310.1 GCA_024699005.1 Clostridia bacterium | reverse complement strand
TGACTGTCAATACGAATAATTTAGTTTCTATTACAGAAGCCAATGCTTTGCTCGATCAGGCTCCGTTTTGTGTTGTATGTTACGGAGAATCATGATACAATCCATTATAGTTGAAGCAAAACAGACAGGAGCAACGATATGATTTACGCAGAAACGGAACAGATTGTCATTCGGGATATGGTTGAGGCTGCCGCCGAGATCATAACCCGAGAAGAGATCGCGCAGGGCTGGCATCAGAAGATCGAAAAGTATCTGGCGCGGCTGGAGCATCAAAAGAAAGGGCTGTGCATATCTCTGGTCGCGGAATACGAGGGTCAGGTCGCCGGATATATCAATATCTATCCGCGGTCCATCGAAGGACCGTTTGGAAACAAGGATCTTCCCGAAATCGTAGACTTCGGCGTTCTGGAAAAGTTTCGACGGAAAGGGATCGGCTCCGCGCTTATGGATCAGGCGGAAAAGATTGCGGGACAATATGCGGATATGGTATACCTCGGCGTCGGTCTCCACGCGGGATACGGAAGTGCGCAGCGCATGTATGCCAAGCGAGGATACATCCCCGACGGCAGCGGCGTCTGGTACGGAGATCGTCCCTGCAAGCCCTATGCCGAGTACAATAACGACGACGATCTGATGCTGTTCCTGTCAAAAGATTTGAAAAAAGGATTTGAATAGAACCATCTGTCAAAATTTGGTTTGCCGTAATCAAGGAAAAACCTTGGCCTGGTGTACTGCCAGGCCAAGGAAATTTTTTTCTTCACGAAGGATAACTGTCCGGAATATGGTACCGCAAATATGCTCTAATAGGGATGCAGGATGCGCAAAAAGTGTTTTTTGATTTCGAAAAAAGATTATGGAGGGCTTGAAAAATGAAGGAAAGTGTCTACAAAAGCTATGACGAGCTGCCGCTGATGCTGAACGCGGAAACGCTGGCAAAGGTGCTGGGCGTGGCGCCGTCGTCTGCTTACGAGCTCATGCACGAAAAGGATTTCCCCACGCTGAAAATCGGAAACCGTCTGGTGATTCCGAAGGAAGATTTCATTGCATGGGTTCGCTCCCATACCGGAAGCGAGAAATGATCCCGTGTCTGTAAAACGAAACGGCAACAAATGCAGAAGGAGCGGTTCGCGACGCTTCCAACGCTACTGCCGCTGCGCCTATACGCACTCGTCGCAGCGGAGAAGTCACCGTTTCTGTTATCAGTATATCACAACAACATGCAAAATGCAAATAGTTTGTAATAGATAGCGGGATAGGAAGTGAAAAAATGGAATTTGGTTTCAACAAAACGCCGAAGGATGTAGTCCTCCTCCGTTACTTTCCTCTGCCCAATGAAATTTTTCGTGGCGTGATCACAGCCTGTGAGTTCTCGATCCTGGCGTATTTGTTTTGCCGACAGATGAAAAAACTTCCACCAACCAATCTGATGACAGTCAAAATGAATCTCGGCGTCAGTCGGAACACGATGAAAAAATATGTGCGTATCCTTGAGAATCGCGGTTTGGTTTCTCTGCAGCGCGATAAAAGATTCCTGCGCGGTTCCGTTTCTCTGCGCGATACGATCATGCTCACAGAGCAGCTCAAGCTTCGCGTCGGTCATTTCTTTCCTCTGCCGAATTCTGTTTTCAGTTTCGGATTGTCCGTCGGAGAGATCGCGGTCTATGGCTATCTTCTGTACCGGGAGGATCGGGAGAGCTATGAGTGCTGGCCCAGCTATCGTACCATCGGCGCCGCGCTGTGTATGTCTCGCAACACGGTGATGAAATACGTTCACCGGCTGGAGGAAAAAGAATTCATTGTGACGGAGCCCACCCAAGTGAAACGCAGCGACGGTTTCAAATGGAACGGCAATCTGAAATACCATGTGCGTCCGATCCAATCCGTCATCAAAGCATGGAACGCCAGGCAAGCGAGGAAAGCAAAACAGGAAAGCATGCTGCTCCGCGCCAAACAAATTGCAGCTCACAGGCCAGGATTTACGGTCAGCGAAAGTATCCCGGAAGGGAGACAGTAAACGCCTTTTTCGGAGGCTTTTTGCCGTCGTAAGGGGTAAGCAGGATATAGGGCGGGGTCACCGGCCAAAGCACATCAGCCGGCAGAGCCGACTATTACGGGGGTTTTGAGGACTGGGAACGCGGAAACAGACGGGTCACCGGGAAAAAGATCAAAATGAGAGTAAAAGGTGCTTGCAGAAGAAGATTTTTGTTCCGAAGATTATT
>JAILQN010000261.1 GCA_024699005.1 Clostridia bacterium | reverse complement strand
CACCTATACTCCAGAAGAATACAGTCAGCGGGAACAGCAAGGACTTGAGCTTGCAAAAGGAGTGAAATACTTATTTCCGTTCTTGCAGCCGATTCTTCCAAACGGGAAAAGCAAGTCTGTGTGGGAGCCATGTGCAAAAGTCATTGCGGACAGATCCGACGAGGAATTGACGCCATATCTTTATTCACTTTTTGAGTGGCTGCAGGATTTGAATTGGCCCGTGTCTGAGATTATACTCGACCGTCTTGCTAAAATGCCAAAGGCTCTGACCGAGGAAACGTTGAAATACAGTAAGTTCAGAGCGGAAAAGGATCAGGACGAAATGTGGCTTGTGTGGTTGAAAGAATTTGAAAGCAGACAAGCAAACTATAATTGCTGATTAGGAAGATTGGTCAACGGCATATTCCTGACGCCGAGGGTTGTGTGGGCAGCGTAGATAACGGCGTTTTTATTCACGCCATTGTCCCGAGGCATGTCGAGACGGTCGTTCTGCTGTCTCGAAGCGATATGAATTTCTGACGGAATTCGCGATATGTCCCTGCGGGACGAGTAAGGAATTCATATCATATCGCGTATGAGCGAAGCGAAAACATATCGCATAAAGGATAAAGTATGAATGAAAAGTCAATAAAAAAGGCAAATGGAAAAACAGTAATCGACGAGGCAGCTGAATGAGTAGTATTATGGGCTCATGGAGCGGTATGAGAAGATATCTTGAAAAAGAAATGCTGGCTGACTGTCTCCGCGGTCGGGTTCGTTATAACTGTACTGCATATGTAGGTATGGATGGAGATCGCGTCTTTGAACTGCATATTGACGATCATCTCATAAAGCGTTTTTCTCATGAAACGGTCAATACTTATTTCTTGAAAAACGGTTACAAAGACAACGATAACCCGTACGGAATCGCTGAGTATTGGACGGGGTATTTGGAAACTCTTGATCACTTTCCCATTTCCGCCAGGACGGAATATACGGATGTCGAATTCTGCGAAGCTCTCGCCGGATACAGAAATCAAAGTATCGGCGATAGTGTCATTTCTGATAATCCGCTGGAGAGAATGTTTGCATTAATGGACAGACGCTTGGGAAAAAGGAAACTTGCTTCTCTCAAGGATGCATTTTTAAATCAACCGGATTGGCTTCAGCAAATTTATAAGATCCGGTGCATCGGAGAAAAGATAAATTGAAGATAATTCCCGATTTGTTGAGTGACTTTTTTCCTTCAGACCGGCAATACGGCGGTTCCGGCTTTACGGATAGCTGATCAATCCCGTTGTCCAGTGCGCGTTGAATCAGTTGTGAAACCGATCCGGGTGCCCTGACGCAACCGGTCAACGGCATATTCCTTACGTCGAGGGTCGTGACTACAGCGTGAATATGTGCTTTTTTATTCACGCCATCGTCTCAATGCACGTCGAATCAGTCGTATTGATGTCTCGAGCCGGGTCGTGACTACAGATTAGATGTAAATGAGGGAGGTGAAACTGTGACGAAGATTGAAGCATATGAGAAGAAACTCATCAAAGAAGGAATGCCCAAAGAGGCCTACGCTGAGTATGAAACACTCTTAAAACGAGTCCGGGGTAATTTCCTTCGTCTTCAACACTGCTACACCACTGCCGTTCAGTTTCCGATCAAGCGGTCACAAGAAGGAATCGACCTGATACAATGGGCTTTAGAGAAATTCCCTGATACTTGGTTTCCGACTTATTCTGCCTATTACAACATAGGCATGATCCACGAGCGCTGCAAAAATTACCCTGCTGCATATGAAGTGTATCGGAAGGCAGCAGATATTTTGAACAAAGATCAAATCTCGTATCAACGTACAATATCAGGAATTTTGATGTGGATGCTCTTGCATGTAGATGACTTCAAATACTCCGAACAACTTGAGAAGTATTATGCGTTATTCTCAGAAATTGATGATTTTGAAAAAGCCTTCATCAACAACGAATTTCGTATTGCTGTCGCGGAGTTCGTGATTTTTTCGTGGAAAGGGATGCGAAATGAAGCGGCAGCAGCATATGAAAAAGCAATTCGCTTAAGTACGCCAAATATTGTAAGCAGGATTCAAGGAATCCTGGACACGCACAAAGTCAAAGACAGTTTGAAAAACACACCCGAGTGCGCTGCTTTTTTGAAAACAGTAAAACTGTAAAGGAATCATCAATGCTGTTGCCTCGACCGTTTTAGATGATGAGAACTAAGCCACAAGGGTGATCGTGACAACAGCGTTGATAACGGCATTTTATTCACGCTATTGTCCTAAGGCATGTCGAAACAGTCTGTTTACTAACCAAGAACCGATAAAACCATTTATAAGCATTAATGCAGGAGGACATACTCAATGAATGAAAAAGCAAAAAACAGATTATTTACGGTCCTGGCGTTCCTGGCAGGCGTAGTGATAACTGTGGTAATAATCTTTGCAATTAAAGGGAATCTGTCGTTCCGTAAATCACGCGAAGATTCGACAAAAAAGACAGCAGAGTCAACTCAGTTATCTTCAGGTTCGGGCGAAGAATTGAACTATACCGAGACCTACCCCTCATGGAATCCGGACAGTGAATCGCTCCGTGAACTTGTATCGTTCGTATCGGATACCACGGATAAAAAAAGCAGCGGCTATTTAGAGCCGGCCGACCGTATTGCGGTCTTTGACATGGACGGTACTATCCTCTGTGAAAAAGCGCCTGTCTATATAGATTACTGTTTGACAATGTACAGAGTGCTTGATGATCCGTCATACGAAGCGACCGATGAAGAACGCAGCGCCATGCAGCAGGTACGGGATCACGCGTATACATACGGTGAAACGTTCAAACCGGAAGGTATCACTAAAGACGACCTCGTGGCATCCGCGTTTGCCGGTATGACTCCCGAGGAGTTCCGCGCGTATACGGTAAACTTTGCCGATAACAACGAAGTTGTGGGCTTTTCCGGAATGACCTACGGCCAGTCGTTCTATAAACCTATGATCGAGGTCATCGATTACCTTCGCGCCAATGACTTCGACGTATGGATGGTTTCCGCGTGTGAACGCGAGGTCGTCCGCGCGCTTGTGGAACGCTTTGATATCCCTTACGACCATGTGATAGCTACGGACGTACCATATTATACGTCCGAACTGGGCGATGATATCGCCGACAATTATAACATGGACAGCGACGAAAGCATACTCCTCGGAGCGCCTCTGGACGAAGTGGAATGCGCAAAATCCGGAAAATCCGCCGCTATTGCCCGCGAGATCGGCAAAAGACCCGTTCTGGCTTTCGGGAACAGCTCGGGAGATTTCTCAATGCTCAACTATGCCGAAGGCAATCCGGATCACGCAGGCATGGGCTTTTTTATAGTATGCGACGATACCGAGCGTGAATACGGCAGCGAGGAAAAGGCTTCCGAGTTTTATGAAGAAGTCGAAAAGCAGTCGTGGACTGCGATCTCCATGGCAAAAGACTGGAAGACTATCTACGGAGAAGGCGTGCAGAAAACCGGTTTGCCCGGCACCGAAAGTTCTCTTTCTGAAGCCGCGTAACATCGGAAATAATCCGTTTATTAATGTAGTATTGATCATACAAAAAAGCCGAAGATCCCGGATCATAAAGGGTCTTCGGCTTTTTATTCTGTGTTTATCAGGGTTTGTATACCCTGTAGCCGCCTTCCGCAGCTTCTAAAAGATCCATTTCCTCAGCAAGCCGCCACGGTACGGATGCGTAAGCTTCCGCTTTTTCCTGTAACTCTTTTGCACGGCTTTCGTCCGGAGAGCGCATATCGCCGAACACCAAAGGCATAAGTCCGCACAGCAGCTCAAATTTGCATGACCACGGCGCAAGTTCCCGGCATATGGGCAGATCGCGTTTCAAAAAAGTCAGGGCGTATTCCATTCTTTCAAGATAATCGACGGCAAGCGATTCTGCTTCTTCTTCTCTCCCACCGTCAAGCGCACGCCCGATATAGGCGAACGTCTTTTTCAACAGCGGAGAATTATCATCCATAAGACATGAAACACGCATATGTTCAGCAAAGGTAATAAACGCATCAGCATACTCTTCACCGATCACCTGACGGACAGCACGGCTCCAGGAAGATTCCGCATCGTATTTCTCACCCTGCCACATATACTCCGCCGCGGTGATAAGCGGTATCTTGGAACATTCTGCATATTCCATACAGTTGACTATGATACCTTCCGCGTATCGCCATAGCTCGGGATCGCGTCCGATCAGCGGACCCAAGTGCATTTCACGGCGCATAGCCATATCGTTGACAGGATAATTATCCCAGTACAGCGGTTTATGGCGTGTGCCATCGAAAAACTGCGTGGCTTCCCGGCACGTGAGCTCGCGTGAGCAGATATCTCTGCCTGTCCAGAACAGACTCACACCGGGCGGGATTTCTCTGCCGAGTTTTGAGATATAGTATTCGTTTCCTGTCCCATGATAGAGAGTCGGACAAACAGTGAGCTTTGACCCCGGCGCCATCGACTCAAGTTCATCGTGATATCTGCATATAAGATCGATATGAGCATTGACAGGTTCTCCGAAACGCTTTATGTCTTCCGGATCAGTCAATCTGTCGCTTATGTCGTCCAGCAGCAATCCGAACGAACGGATTCCGGCGTCATATAACTGTTTTGTTTTTGTTGTAAGGACCTGAAAATCTTCCGGATCGCTGTAACGAATCGATAGCCCGGGCGCGACGCACCAGACGAAATCCATATGATATTCAGCTGCGGCTTTTGCATACTCTGTGAGCCTCTGTAAAGAATCAACGGGATAAAGTTCACGCCACTTTTCACGATGATAAGCGTCGTCTTTCGGGGCGTAATAAACCGTGTTCATTCTGCATGACGCCATAAGAGAAAGGACGGAGAGCCTGTTTTCATGTGTCCAGGGCGGCCCGTAAAAGCCCTCTATATAACCGCGAACTGCAAACCGCGGAGCGACTGTATACTCACCCGGTTCAAGGCGGTTCTCTTCGACGCGCAATGAAGTCTCTGCAAGCGCATAAAACGCGCTTTTTTCACCGGAACAAACGACGCGAACAAACGGTTTACCGTTGTTTTTGCTTACTTGAAGGATAAACTGCTCGTCCGTAACACGGTGAGCGGTTTCGTCATAACAAACTCTGTACGAGTCCTCCCGAAAGATTTCGATTTCAGGGGTTTCCTCCCCGATTAGCTCCGGAAACAGTTCAACGCCGGAAGGAATGTTTTCATTCGGTATTATCATCAGTCTGCCACTTCTCCTTCATAAAACTTCATCGCAGCGCGGACGGCGCCCAGGACAGGCGACATTCTGAGCAGCCCCGTCTTCGTTTCCGGAAATTCCGAACTGATCGCATCGGAAAAGAGGGCAGCATAACATTCCTGATGTTCAAAAACGCCTCCCCAGAGTCCAAGAGGCGTTCCGACGGGCATTTTCCTGAGCAGCGCGCGAACTGTGTCGGCGAACATTGAAGCCTGTTGCGAGACGATACCGGCAGACATTTCATCTCCTTTTCTATAACAGTCAAATAAGAAAGGAGCAAAGGATGCGAACCGGCTGCGCTCTATCGGCGGATCGTAAAAGATCCCGATCAGATCGTCCAATGACTTTGCTCCGAAATGTGAAAGCATTGCTTCCGTGAGCATGGTATACGGTGCGCTTCCCTCAGCGCCGCGTACAGCAGCCTTGACAGCCTCCGACGCAAGAGCATAGCCCGATCCTTCGTCACCCAGAAGATGGCCCCATCCTCCCGTATGGAGCACTGTGCCGTCGGCAAGTCTGCCGGCTGCCATGGAGCCGGTACCCGCGATAGCTACAGCCGCGGGACCGTCGCTGTCCATTGCCTCCAGAGCGATGAATACGTCGCTGTCGAGCAGGATCTTATCACACCTGACTATCCCGCCGCAGAACTCCCGCACAAGCATCTCATCAGCTCTGTCGGAAAGCGCCGACAGACCAATGCAGACAGCATCAGGCTGCAAACCGGTTTCAGTCAGAATTCCGTCGATGATCTCCCTCAGATTATCACGCGCAGCTTCCATGCCGATTGCGTTGTAATTAAGATCTTTCCCGGTAAAGCGAGATAATTCCTGCAATGAATCGCTGCAAAGAACGGCGGAAGTTTTGCTTCCGCCGCCGTCTATACCCAGATAACAGCGCATAAGAGACTCCTTTATTCCGTAAGCTTCAGCCCGTATGCAACGTCGCCGGACGTCTTTTCCAGAAGATTGAAGCCGTATTTATTGTAAAAGCCTTGCCCCACGTAGTTAGAAGAACCCACCGTGAGCATTACTCCGGGCACGCCTTTATCACGAAGATGCGAGGCAAGTGCATCGACCAGTTTGCTTCCGACCCCCTGCCGCTGATATTCAGGAAGCAGATCGATATGCAGATGTGCGGGATAGAATTCTTTATACTTATCCTGCAGAACTGTCGACAAAGACGCAGATTGACGGAAATGCTTTTCAGATTCACTGATACGCGGCAGGTACTCCTTACGGAATACCTGCCAGAAGATGTCATAATTTTCAGCACAGATCACATAACCTACCGCTTCGTCTGCCTCGTTTGCGGCGACAAAACAGTTTTCCGGCTCACGCTCAATATAGTAATCGCAATATGTGGTGAGTATAAAATGCTGTTCGGCGGGAGTCATGGTACAGGGGCCTTCACTGTTCAGACATGCAAAGCGCACACCGTCCCTGTCTCTCGGTTCGTATGGTCTGATTCTCATTATGGTCATTTGATCTCAGAGATAAGCTGCTCAAACGCTTCTGTGAGTATGCTGCCGGATTTGGTAGAAACGGCATTGACCTCTTCGTTCTCAGTCAGCATGGAACGCACGTCGTTATCGCAGAGGATATATCCGATCTGGTCGTTGCAAAGACCGAAACAAATGAGTGTATCCGCACCGCATGTCTCGGCCCAGGGCGTGTAATCCCAGCTTTCATTTTTCCAGCTCGCGCTTGCGGAAACGGCGCCGCCCCAGAGGATGGCGGGATCGATCTCTCCCGGCACAAGCACGATTCCGAGCTTACCGCCGAGTTCAACGTATCCAAGCTCCGTAATGACGCAGTAATCGAGTCCGTCACGCGCCAGAACGCTGCCGAGAAGCCCTTCACGTCCCGCAAGGATATGTATCGGGTTTTCGGCTTTCACCGTTATTTCGCGGTGAGTCACGTTAAGCAGAGGCTGAAGCTCGGTCTCTTCTTCGATACCGGTCAGACGGGATCCGTAAGCGGCGCCCATCGCTTCAAGTCTGCCCTTATCGTCCGCATCCGGATCTATATGCATGGGATCGGTATTCCGCGTTATGGCAAGCTCAGCGCCCTGGATATAAACCAGATCAGCGCCGGTTTCATTTTTAACGTATTCCTCCACGTAATGCGGGAAATCCGAGGAAAGCAGTCTGGATGATGAGCTGACTGATACGGGATGTATGCCGGCTTCGCAGACCCATATCTCATTCCCGCCGTCATCCGGAACGAAGCGAAGACGCTCTATGTTGCCGTCGAAAGCCTGAGGATCGCGTTTATCGGTGATATAATCGCTCACGTCTGCTTTGCCGTAATAAAGCGATCCTGCCGACATGGACTCCACAGCTTCTGTTACGGAATTTACAACGGCCTTGTAAAGTTCCTCCATAAAGACAGGGTTGCGGCCCCTGATCATCGCGTCTTCCTTGAACACGGTCGCGAAAGGATTGACCAGCACCGCAGGGACTATCGGAGCGCCGAGACCGAGAGTATCGATACAGGAGTGCTGATGAAGCGCGGAAACGTTGACAGAAATAATACCGTTTTCCTCTGCAAACTTCTCAAGACGGCTGCGGATCTCCATAACGTCGCCGCGGGTTATGCCGAAACCGTCTATGGCGGAATAGGTCATCGTCACGTCACCGTCGCTGATCGCAACAGTGTTCACGCCCTGATCGTCAAGTACGCCCGCCGGAACTCTGCCGTCAAACGGCTCCAATGATCCGGCAAGATAATAGCTTCCGTCATACGGATCGATATTCGTAAGGAACGATTCTTTGCCGAAGCCCATACTCCATGCGGCGCCTTCCTTGGGCTCTGTATCAAATTTCGCTTTACCGGGGTAAAAGTGTTCAGAAACATATTTTTTTATGCTCGGTATCTTCCCTGCCCAGTCCTTGCCGGGAATAAGCAGATTCAGGACCTTCCCGATCATAAATATCAGCTTATCAACAAACTGATAAAACTTATGCTCAACTTGCTCGGAGAATGTATAGCTCTCCTTCGATTCGCTGTTAGCCGCAGTAACCGGCACGCTGATGACAGTCGTCATGAGCAAGACTGCGAGCAGAACAACGAACACTTTTTTTAGATTACGCATCATACCGTTCCTCTTTTTCTTTATTTTTTTCTTTTAGGGCAACACCGCACAAAAACGGTTTTATTATTTTTGTGATAAAGCTGGTATTATCAGCGATAATGTAGTATAATAAACATATGAACAACAAGCAGATCAGTTTCGCCGTATTCTGTGACGAACTCGCGAAAGTAAACACCAA
>JAILQN010000238.1 GCA_024699005.1 Clostridia bacterium | reverse complement strand
AAGCGGGAGACCGCTTCTGTCGATCCGCAGTTCCGTCGAATAATCCTCCGGAACGTCAAAAAGCTCAGCGAAGAACGCGACCTCGTCGTTCTCTTTAAAATCGTCCACGCAGTAGCCGAGCACGCAGGTTATCGCCGCGTCTGATATGGCGACGGTCCTGTGCGCGGTCCCGTCGGCTCTGAAGGTGGCGATGACCGGGGCGCCTCTGTGCAGGCAGGAGTCTGCGCGTACCTCGTGAAAGCGCTGGGGCAGCCCCCGCCATCTGCCGGCAAGGGGATTCCACGAGCCGATGTGGTCCGTCATCGGTTCCCGCCATTCGATCCTGACGGAGCCGGATTTTTCAGATATGATGATCTTATATATCTCCGCGCCGTTTTCGGCGGATATCGGAGTTATGCCGGTGAAACCGGAAAAGTCGGCTCCTGCGCCGTCTGTAATATAGAATTTCATTTTATTGAATGACATCCTTTATGGTTGAGAATACTGCAGCGCAACACGCAACACGCAAAACGCAACACGAAAAACGCAAAACGCAAAACGCCTGCGCTATTCTGTCCTGAAATCCCGCTCATCCGGGTCGACGGGCAGAGTTCTGACGCTCATGGTTTCTATCCTGACGTACGTCCCTTTTTCGATCGCCGTTATGACGCTGTCTATCTGCTCTTCGGTTCCCTGTATCTCCATGGTCACGGAGCCGTCCCACTCGTTTTGGCACCGGCCCGTGCATCCGTACGCGTTCGCCGCGTGAAGCGCTCTCCAGCGGAAACCGACTCCTTGGACGGAGCCGTAAAATACTATGCGTTTTCTGATCATCTGTTCAGGTCCCTGCTTAAGTCTTCAGGTATGCCGCGCGGCCCGCGCACCGCGAAAATACCGTATTCCCTGCCGAGCGTTTCAAATGTGAAATCGTCGGGGGAATAACGCTTTTCCAGCCGGATCTTCATCAGGCTTTTTATCCGCAGCGCCCCGTCCCGTATGATCTCGCACGGTATGTCCGTTTCCTTGACGGTACATTTGTACAGGATCGCCGAAACGGGCGCCGCGACGTACATATAGACCGTGTCGCCGGTCCTGATGCCCGCGCCTTGCTTCCAGCGTATCTCCGTTTGTGCGTCAAAGGCGTGTTCTATGTCGTAGTATTTCGGATTGGCGGGGACTATCCATTCCTTCGGCGGACGCAGCTTTTTTTTCTTCTCTTTTGAAGCGGTAGTCAGATAGCTCTCGTCGATCAGCCGGCATATATCCTCAAAGGGAACGGACCCGTCCAGCAGGACCGATACCCAGCTGCCTCTGCTCATGTGATACGCGCGGCAGTAGCCCGGCTGCCGGGCGAGGAAGTCGGCGAACATCGGGTCGGAGAGTTTGACGTTCAGCACGTCGGTGATTCCGTCGCCCTCAAGCCCCAGCCTGTTCCGGCGGACGTCCATGATGATGCCGAACCACTTTCTGTTGTCCGCGTGGCGGAAAACCGCGCAGTCGGGATACCGCGCCCACAGATACTCCGGGCCGGCTGAGTATTTTTCTTTCACGTATGAACAGATCTTTTCTCTCATGGTTTTTACGGTAATGACGGCTCTTTCGGAAAAAGTATATTGTGTAATCAGGTGCTGAATGATATAATGTGGAAAACGATTTTTAAAAGAAAAAGTGATGCGTATGGACAGAATCGAAGAACTGCTGAATAAACCTTGCTGGATCATTGATATACTGCCGGCGAGGGTCCCGGAAAACGGTCTCGGCAGGTATTTCGCCGTGGAGGATTATTTTCTGAAGGAACAGCTTGAAGAGATTAAGCGGAAGCATATAAACGTGATCCTGAAGCTGAACTGCTACGCGGACGTGGAGATAGACGGCAGGGTGAATCCTCTGCCGGATGAGATCGCGCGGGCAATGCGCGGCCGGTACGTGTATATCATGATCGGAGATTCCATGATCCTGTCCGAGCCGGACGACACGCATATGACGCTGTTCTCGCCGGATGAACGGCTGCTTTGTCTTGTCAGGAGCATAGCGTCCGCGGAAGGACTGTTCATCTGGGAGGGAAACGTATGATCAGACCGATAGTAAGGGATATTTTATTCCTCGGCGGGAGATCCGAAACGGCGACAAAAGACGATATATCCGTCGGTCAGGATCTGCGGGACACCCTGAAAGCGAACGCAGACCGCTGCGTAGGCATGGCTGCGAATATGATCGGCGTAAGGAAACGGATCATCATAGTGAATATGGGACTTATGGATATCGTTATGTATAATCCCGTGATCGTGAAAAAAGACGGACCGTATGAGACCGAAGAGGGCTGTCTGTCTCTGGACGGCATCCGGAAGACCGTAAGGTACCGGGATATCGAAGTGGAATATACGGATCAGGGCTGGAAAAAGCGGAAGATTAAACTGTCTGGTTACACGGCGCAGATCTGTCAGCACGAAATCGATCACCTGCAGGGTATCATTATATAATATTTTTCCGTATACTGCAAGGGCGTAAAACTACAATAGTTCATTGATTTCTGCGATGTCAATTGATATGAACCATATCGTTCAAAAAAAGAAAAGGGCTTGGTATGGGTTGCGAATAGTGGGCATCCGAGCCGGAGCCCGTAGGGCGGAGGAGAGGATGCCCACTATTCGAGGCGACTCCCGCCTTA
>JAILQN010000151.1 GCA_024699005.1 Clostridia bacterium | reverse complement strand
AAGTATTGTGGATATCCTCGATACTATTATACATCGCCTTCCCATAAATTGCAACAGAAAAATGAGCTGATTTTCTTTTTCTCAGCCCATTTTTTGATTGCTTTGTGTGGTTTTTGCCTGCTTTTGCAATATTAGTAATTTTGTATAGTGGATACTATTGCGGTTTCTTTAGTTATCCCAGACCCGACGTTGCTTATATCGGCTTTTTCATGATGAACAAGTCATATCAGGGCAAACAGATCGGCACTTCGATCATCAGCGAAACAGCCGGATATCTGAAAGAGACAGGAAAAACGGCAGTCAGACTTGCAATCGACAAAGGAAATCCGCAGTCCACGCACTTCTGGCTGAAAAACGGATTCAAAGTCATTTCCGGGGCTGTCGTGAACGGGCGGGCTAAACTTGTAGCGGAGAGATCATTGATCAGAGAATAAACCACGAATAATATATCTTATGTCTGACAGTGAAGTTCTCCGGAAGATCCTTCAGTAATTCCTGATGTTTTGCTTCCCACTTCCCGAAGGTATCAGCATCCATTGATGCGAGAGTCCCGCGGCACGCGCACATCCGTCCGTGCCAGCTGTCACGGGTAAAAGGTATATCGGCATAAAAGGTTTCCGTCTTCTGCCCCGGGAAAATATCGTCGTAAATATCAGCGCCGATTCCATTGCCGCCCGTCCATTTCGGATTCATTGACCGCACAAGACCGATGCTCTGCGCAGCGATAGGGTCGGCAAGATCCCAATCCATCGCTATTTTTATCAGCCGTCCACCAGGCTTCAGCAGCCGCCGGATTTCCTCCCGTATGGTTTCTCTGTCAAAATACCAGAAGCACTGAGCGGCGGTGATGACGTCAAAACTGCGAGACGGCAATCCCGTTTCTTCCGCAGGGGCGACATTGTAAGAAATATTCCATCCGTTCAGCGTCGCATCCTGACGCGCGTACTCGATCTGTTCGGCGGAGATATCCACGCCTGTGATCTCCGCATTGGGGTTATATAAGTTTTTCGGCAGCACTCCGGTACCGGTGCCGAGATCCAGCCAGGCCGTTCCGTTCGCAGCGACTCCGAGCGAACGCAGACGGTCGTACAGCTCAGCAGGATAAATATCTCTGAAAGCCGCATATGACGCCGCCGTTTTTCCGAAATCAAAGGATTGTCCTTTATCAATATTATCTATTTTCATAATGAACTCCATAAATCAGTAAAAACAGTCTACTACCGACATCGGAATAAATCAACACGGAAATCAATAAAATAATCAGACAGGAGCAAACCGCAGTGACACAATACGAACGCATGATAAAAGGACTGATATATGATCCGACCGATCCGGAGATCATGGATGAGCAGTTCCCCTACCTTGACAGACTTTGGGAATTCAATCAGCTCAGACCGTCTGATATCAACGCAAAAACAGAATACATGAAATCCGTATTTGCAGAATGCGGTGAGGATAATTATATCGAACTCCCCTTTCGCGCAAACTGGGGCGGACATCACACGCACTGGGGATCGGGGATATACGCAAATTCAAACCTTACTCTTGTGGACGACGGTCATATTTATATAGGCGATAAAGTACTGTTCGGGCCGAACGTGACGGTGGCAACGGCAAATCATCCCGTTGATCCGGAACTGCGTTCAAAAGCTCTGCAGTATAATAAAGACGTGCATATAAGCGACAACGTATGGATAGGGGCAAATACCGTAATAGTTCCCGGCGTGAGCATCGGCCGGAACAGCGTGATCGGCGCAGGGAGCGTTGTAACGAAAGATATTCCGGATAACGTCGTCGCGGCAGGCAACCCATGCCGCATCATAAGAGAGATCGGCGAACGCGACCATATATACTGCTGCAAAGATGAAAAAATCGATTGGGAGAATCTGAATGTCTGAGGATACAAAAATAAGTGATATCTATAATTTTGATTCGCAGATTGAGCGGATCACGGAATATGAAAAAATACTGGATGAAGCAAACTCTCTGTTAGAGTCCGATCCTGACAGTGACAGATTGTCTTCACTTACGGCGTCTCTCGAGACATATTACACAAGCCCCCTCTGGAAAAAGGATTTTGCAGACGACGAAGCAGGGCTTTTGCCCAAGAGCCTGAAAAGAGGAGTTCTTTCCGAGGACGGGATTTCTGATCTTCTGACCCGGTATGATGAGACAAAAAGAACCGGACGGCATGAAACCGAAAGATTAATCCTGAGGCCGTGGGAGGAATCGGACGCTGAAGAGTGTTACAAATACGCGAAAGATCCCGGCGTGGGGCCGGCTGCCGGCTGGCCGGTCCATACAAGCGCTGAAAACAGCCGGCAGATAATTCATGACGTCCTTATGGCGCAGGAAACCTACGCCATCGTTCTGAAAGAAACCGGACTGCCTGTCGGCAGTATAGGACTGCACCGGAACGATCTTGCTAAAAAAGAAGACGAGGCGGAACTGGGCTACTGGATAGGCGTGCCTTACTGGGGGCAGGGTCTTGTCCCGGAAGCCGCGCGCGAGCTTCTTCGTCACGCGTTCGAGAACCTGGACCTTAAGAGGATATGGTGCGGATATTACGACGGCAACGAAAAATCAAAGCGTGTACAGGAAAAGCTGGGCTTCCGTTATCAGTGGACGACAAAAGACTTGCCGGTCCCGCAGCTGGGGGAAACACGCGTCGGGCACGTGAATCTGCTCGCCCGGGAAGAATGGGATAGAAACTGCAAGTAAAAGGAAGATCGGGACTGTAAAAAAAGTCGATGAATTGACGCTTCACGTCGTGAATCGGCTGTCGCCGTGAATTGCCGCTACGCGGCGTGAATTGCGTCGCGTAGCGACGCATTAAGGGCGGGCAAAGCCCGCACCCATATTAAAATGTTAATAAATGACCTTTTGAAATATGAAAAAATGCGCGTCAGCGCAATTCACGACCGCAGGTTTCCTGCGGTCAATTCATGCAAGAAGTGCAATTCACGCGCCGAAGACGCATTTCACAGGGGCTGTAAAAAACGCATTTTTTACAGCCCCACTCATATTATTATTTCGTCGAAGCTATAAGCGAGTCCATGCTCTCAAGGATGACTCCCGCTTCATTCGGGCCGACTGAATTCGTTTCCTCATAATGCGTCCTGCCGAACTGATCCTTGCAGATATCAAAGAAACCCAGCCATTCGTTGTTAAGAAAGTCGTTATCCGGAATGATATAGCCAAGAGCGTCGTTGCACAGCCCGACCACAAAGCTGTATTCGCAGTCCGTCATTTCGGAGAGAACTTTATATTCTGCGTCGAAACCGTTGGCTGATTCTTCGGCAGGAAGGAAATTTCCGCTGTAAAGCTCGGAATACATTTCTCCGGGTATCAGGAACATGCCGATCTGCTTTTCGCCGAGTTCCATATAGGAGATTTCCGTCAGGATATTCATCTGTGTACTGAACTTCTTTTTTTCTATATCGTTATTCAGTATCTTTATGATTTTTCCGAGCTTGAATATTGTATTCTCACACTCGATCGAAACGCTCTGCGATTTGATATTAAGAAGCGGAGTTATCTCTTTTTCGTCTGTGATCCCCACGACGATCTCACCTATTTCTCTGCCGTATTCCTTCATATACGCTTCGCAGTCGAGATCAGGGTCTTTCAGAACGTCGTCGATCCTGTCGGAGGAAATCTGACCTCCGATCGCGCCGTTGATGAACATGAATTCGCCGCCGGTCTGTTTTTCTGTTTCACGTCCCATATATGCCGGGAAATCCGCGCTGACGTTTTTAGTACCTCTGCCCAGCAGTTCAGGATGACAGGACATATTGACGATGTAAATATCCGCGCCGCCGTCTGCGGGAGCAAAACGGAACCTTGTCAGAAGAGGATTGTAGTCTACAGGGGTCCTTGTGTCGGCAAGCTTGTCGGCGATATCCGCCGTACCGTAATACAGATTTCCGGATCGCCGTGCTTCATACGCGGCTATGATCGTTCCGGCTGTCTTTTCTTTCAGGTTATTCTGAAAATCCTTATCCTTGCCGTCGCTGAAATATGATCTTCCCCAAAGTCCCTGCGTATCGATAGCGGAATGGGAATGCGTTGCGCAGATATTGATAGATTTTACGTCGGGGATCTTTCCGCTTTCAATCACGGCTGCTCTAATCTCATTGATATCATGACGGCTCAGTCCTACGCAGTCGATAGCGCAGAGTACAACGCCTCCGCGTCCGGTGTTGTCGTCAAGATAAACGGCTCTTGCGTACATATCATCCAGAACGCCTTCAGCAGGATTGTTGGAATTATATCCGGCGATGTAGTAAGTCTTTTCACCTACGTCGTCCGGAGTGAGCACCGTCTTCGCAAATCCGACTGTCCAGCCGCCGCCGACAGTATCGGAGAATGTCTCATCGCCGGGGAGCATATACTTTGATGCTTCCTCGGGAGTTGTAAAATTCGAAAACGGCGATGCGGCAATGATTATAACAGCAGCAAGTATCAGTATAAGCTTGCGAACCGCCGCCGGCAAACCTATAAAACGCAAAAATTCCATAATAAAACCTCTGGTATATTCTCTTCAATATAACGCAACAGAAATATCATGAATATTCCCTCTTGCAGCCCGTATCTGAACGGTAACGGTATCCGTTTCCATCTGAAGCGGGACGATTTTCTTATTCCCGATCGTTGTACCTGTGTAAGACGCGACCCGGGTGTTCTCGTCTCCGTCATATATGGCAAACAACTCTACTCGCTGACCGTTTTCAATCTGCTCAGCCAATTCGACGTATTTGATTTTTCTTTTTTCCGGAAGATGAAGAACAAATGCAGGATGAGTCGTATCCCGATCGATAACCGTTATCCTTGCATCAGCTGAAAGATCATCAGCAAATGAATCTCTTATCTTCTGCCCGAGTTCCTTAAGCCTTTTTACGTCGCGCTCGTCAAACAAGCCGTCTCTGTTCGGCGGTACGTTCAGATTAAAGGTCGTATTGCCGCCTACCGTGCGGATATACGTATCAAAAAGCCGGTCAAGGCTGTGCGGTTCTTCTTTTTCATGCCAGAACCAGCCCGGGCGTATGGACATATCCGTTTCTGCCGGAGAAAACACCAGTCCTTCGGAATGAAGGATCATTGGTAAAGACCCGAGGTCGGAATCGTAGTTGTAAAGCCCCCTCA
>JAILQN010000045.1 GCA_024699005.1 Clostridia bacterium | reverse complement strand
GCCGTCAGGTCCGGTGTAGCCCTGCCCGAAACCGTCCATAGATATGGCGGCGTAACCGTTATCCGCCCAGTACCGTACCCACTCCGCGTAGGCGTGACCGCCCCCGCCGTGCACCAGCACCATGCCGGGAACCGGCGTTTCTGCGGATGCGTTCTCGGGGAAACCGACGTATGCGAATACTCTGCCGGTCCGTCCGGGACATTCCGCACCCTCGTAATAAAAGGCCGCGATCCTTTTATCGTCCGGATAAGGGTCCTTTTCCGGGCAGGCGGTCACGACGGGATCGCGTTCCTTCACGGCGGCGTACAACGCCTTTAATTCATCGGTCTTCGCGTTCCCGCCGGGCGAAGAGTATTCTGAGATATAGACGTCCGTCATCGACTGTTCCCGGTGCCGGAACGAGATCCCTGCGACCGAATAAAGACAGGTGAGGATGCTGATAAAAAAAGCTGTTATTTTTTGGATCATATTTTTTGTACCGATACATCTTACGAATTCTGCATTATTAAACCGTTTATTATTATAGTTTATGGGACGGATAAAAGCAATATTATTTTGCAAAACGCTTGACAAACGGGAAATCCGGGTATACTATAATTCTTAACAAAACAAGCGTTTCCTTTAGAATTTTTACGTAAGGGGTGGTTGAGGCAGTAAAACAAACGGAAATGAAAATGTCGGACAAGCAGTCGCGGGTGATGAACTGGTGGCGGGAGGGGTCGCGGGACGCCGGATACGAGGCGCTGATCTGCGACGGTGCGATAAGGTCCGGCAAGACACTGTGCATGTTCCTGTCCTTTTCCGAATGGGCGATGAGCGGATTCAGCGACACGGATTTCGTCATAGCCGGAAAGTCAATAGGTTCGGTGACGAGGAACATCATAACGCCGATGCTCCGTTTCCTGGAAAAGCAGGGCTGCGAGGTCATCCAGAGACGGTCGGAGAACCTGATCCTGGTGACGAAGGACGGCGCGGAGAACCGGTTCTATCTGTTCGGCGGACTCAACGAGGGCTCTTACGCCATGATCCAGGGCATGACGCTGGGCGGCGTGCTGCTGGACGAGGTCGCGCTGATGCCCCGGTCGTTCGTGGAGCAGGCATGCGCGCGCTGCTCGCTGCCCGGTTCCAGACTGTGGTTCAACTGCAACCCGGAGGGACCGGAGCACTGGTTCCTGAAGGAGTGGATCCTGCCCGCCGCGGAAAAGAACGCCCTGCACCTGCACTTCACCATGGAGGACAACCCCTCCCTGAGCGAAGAGGTGCGCGAGCGCTACCGCCGGCAGTACGCCGGCTCGTTCTACGACAGGTATATCCTGGGATTGTGGACCGGCGCGGAGGGACTTATCTATCCGGGGCTTGCAGGGAGCATCTCGAAAAAGGACGGGCGTTATCTGCTGCCAGCCGTTACGGCGCAGGCGATGGCGCGGGGAGAAAGCGCAGACCGCGACGCGATCGCCGAGATAAACGTCGGTGTGGATTTCGGCGGGAATACGTCGGGGCACGCCTTCGTCGCGACGGGCATCACTCAGGGCTGGGGCAAACTGATCGTCCTGCGCTCTGTCCGCTACGCCGAGGGGGAGCCGGACCCCGGGACCGGCCGCAGGAGAGGAAATATCGATCCCGAAGAGCTTTCGCGGCTCTTCATTGATTTTTACTCCGGGATAATCGGAGACTACGGCTTTGTGACGAGGATATACGCCGACAGCGCAGAGCAGGTGCTGATCCGTGGCCTGAGAAACGCCCTTTTCAAGGCGGGGTTCCCGGGCGCGAGGGTGGAAAACGCCCGCAAAAGCCCGATAATCGGCAGGATAAGAGCCGTTTCAGCACTCGCCTCTCAGGGGCGTTTCTTTTTTACCGAAGAATGCCGGACCTTTGAGCGGGCGGTCAGCGCCGCGAAGTGGAATCCGAAATCGTCGAAGCTGGAACGGCTGGACGACGGCAGCACGGATATCGATACGCTGGACGCCTTTGAGTATTCGTTTGAACGAAGAATAGGGAAGCTTTTTTAAGAGTGGAGTGCGGAGAGTGAAGAGCGGAGTTATTCACGGCAATAAGCTTGCTGTTTTTCAGCCTGAAACGCGTATTTAAACAAGACAAAAACCACAACTCAACTCTCAACTCTTCACTCTCCACTCTCAGACATAGTAATGCAACGACAATGAAGAAACTTATAAACAACAGAAATCCGACCCTTGAGTCCGTCCTGAACACGCGGACCATTTCCTCTCCGGCGATGGAGGAAGCAGTCTCACTCTGGCTGGATATGTACAGGAACGAACCGCCGTGGCTGGGGGTGAACGGCTGCACCCACAGCCTGAACCTGCCCGCCGGCATCGCGTCGGAGGCGGCGAGGCTGATGCTCACGGAGTTCAGCTTTGCTTTAAGCGGAGGCGAGCGGGCGGCGTTCCTTCGCGAATGCCTGAAAAACACCCTCGATAATCTCAGCGGCATCGCAGAGATATGGTGCGCTCTGGGCGGTATCGTGCTCAAGCCCTACGCTTACGGATCGGGCGGGGAAGCGGACGCGCCGGACCGGATCGCGGTGGACACGGTGCGGGCGGACAGATTCCGCCCGGTCTCGTTCGCCTCCGACAAAACCATAACCGGCGCGGTATTCACGGAAAAAAAGCGGACGGGGGACTGCGTTTACACCAGGCTCGAGCGTCATTCGCTCTCCGGGGACCGCTACACGGTGGTGAACAGGGCGTTTCGCTGCGAGAGGCCGTATACCGCTTTCCCCGGGGCGGCGGCGCGTCCTTACGGCAGGGAGATACCGCTTGACGCGGTGGATGACTGGCGGGGCATCCGTCCCGTGACGGTGATAGACGGAGTCAGAAAACCGCTTTTCACGTATATCAGAACTCCGTTCGCCAATACTGTCGACCCGGATTCGCCCCTCGGGGTCAGCGTCTTCGCGAGGGCCCGGGACCTTATAGAGGAAGCGGACAGGCAGTTCAGCCGTACGGTCTGGGAATACGAGGCGAAGGAAGCGGCGATAGACGCGGACGAAAACCTGTTCATGACGGACCGCAAAGGGAACCCCGTGCTGCCGGTCGGGCGGGAGAGGCTTTTCCGGACCTATGATTTCGGCTCGACGGGATTTCTGCAGGCTTACAGTCCGGAGATCCGGGACGCCGCCATGTGGGGAGGACTGAACCGCATCCTGCGCGGCGTGGAGTTCGCCTGCGGGCTCGCCTGCGGCACATTGTCCGATCTGTCCGGCGAATCGGCGCGGGAGCGCACAGCGACGGAGATACGTTATTCAAAACAGAGGAGCTACGCGTCGGTGAACGCCATGCAGAGAGCGTGGGACGCGGGATTCGACGGTCTTCTGTACGCGATGGAGACGCTCTGCGACCTTTACGGCATGGCTCCCGGAGGAACGGTGGAAAAGACCGTGACCTGGGGCGACGGCGTGCTGGAGGATACGGAGGCGGAGTACGACCGCCGCCTGCGGATGGTGGATATGGGCATCCTGTCGAAGGATGAGTTCAGGGAGTGGTATTTCGGGAGTCAGGAGTGAGTTACGAGTTACAAGTTACGAGATACGAGTACTCGAGGGCATAACAGGTATTATGAATGTGAATATAACAAAGCCGAAAGCATTGTTGAACAGACGCAACTTTTTTGTCGTCATCCCGTAACTCGTATCTGTCAACTCGTAACTGAAAAAACAGAAAGGAGAGAATTATGTACGATTATCTGAAGTCCGTTTTCGGAACGGATGAGAAAGGGAATGAAGTCTCTTTGACTTTTTCGCAGTTCGTCGAAAGGCTTAACGCTGCCGAAGGGGTGGAGCTTGCCAATATTGCCGGCGGAGGGTACGTGTCGGAAGACAAGTATAACGCCGATACCGGGGAGCTCAGAAACAGACTGGGGGCGCAGGAGCGTGATTTCGCGGAGAGGACGTTCCTGTCCGGTTACCGCTTTACCAGCAAGGCCGCGGAAAACGGCGTGCTTGCGGAGCTGCGGGCAAAGAATTTCAAAGTGAAAAACGGAAGCATCCCCGAGGGGGAGGAGTTTATGAAGTCGCTTATGGAAAACGACGATTACAAAGCGGCGTTCGTCACGGAGAAGGACGAAACCGCGCAGGAGGCGAAGGAGCTCAGACCGGTGTTCGCGTCAGCGGCGAGCGGCGGGGACGCGGGTGACGACGGAGCGGGATTCCGGTTCGGGTTCACACATCTGAGATAATGTGTAATTAGTAATGTGTAATGTGTAATTGCGCCGGACAGAACGACAGCGGAAAGTTGTCCGCCGCCCCGGACAAATGCCGGAACGCAAAACCTTGCGGGGCGGTGACAACCTTACCATTATGATTTCTTAAGCGCAATTACACATTGCACATTACACATTGCTCATTATTATATGTTCTTTATTATTGCAATACCGAAAGTATCAAATCAGAAGGAGGTAAAAAACATGCCCAATCTTAACTACGCCGCGGAGTATCAGTCCGCCCTTGAACAGGAATTTCCCTACGTGCTGTATTTCGGCGCGCTTTTCTCGGCGCCGAACAACGGCAAATACCGCTGGGTCAATTCCCGGGTCATAGAAGTGCCCACAATCACCACCACCGGGCGC
>JAILQN010000068.1 GCA_024699005.1 Clostridia bacterium | reverse complement strand
CTCGGCGCCTTCGTGGTTTGCATCTTTTCCGACCGACGTTCCGGTATTAAACATCTCAGGCGGCAAAGACGCTGTGGGCGCTTTCGGGCGCGGGATAATATCTCTGGATGAAAAGCTGTCCGATCTCGGCGTTTATATCACTACAAAGATTTACCCCGGTCTTCGTCATGAGATACTTAACGAGGACAACAAAGACGAGATATATGCCGAGATACTTAACTGGATAAACTCACTATGAACCACATATTTACAGCAAAACTCGGGAAACTCCTGTTTCCCATTCTGGGATCGGTAATAATCGCGCTGACATGTATCACGAATCCCACCCCGCCTGATACAGACACTGCATCTGTCAGACACGTAAAGACTTACGCTATTGACGACGCTTATATTACCGGACAGGGCTATGATTCCGACGACGACTTCTTTTATTCAAGCGGAGCGATATCTGCTTTCAAAGCAGCAGGCATTGCAAAGATTGATAAATCAACAAACAGGATCATCGCCGCGAATTGTTTTGCTCTTCCGAAAGAGCTGAAAGAAAAAGGCAGCGACCATATCGGCGATATCACCGTTCAGAACGGGATCATATACGCACCTGTTGAAGACGAGACGGAGGAGGATCCCTGCATCCTGCTTTATTCAGCCGATACGCTTGAATACACGGGTATTTGCTATGAGCTCGATACTGAGTTTCTGGACGACGGCATACCCTGGTGCGCCAGCGATGATAATTATCTTTATACTTCCACGTTCCATTCCACCGATAAAATACTCGCTTTCAACCTTTCCGATATGAGTTTGTCGCACGTCATAACTCTTTCCCGTCAAATCGACAGAAACCAGGCTGGCGACGTTTTTGACGGAACACTGTATATGAACTGCGACCCTCACGAAGGCAATAAGGAAGTTTATGCGGTAGACCTCGCCACCGGTGAGACCCGGCTTCTTTTCGACAGAGCGACAACCGGCCTCACGGAAACAGAAACAGAAGGAATGTGCGTTTATTCAGATCCCGAAGGCAAGGTTTATTTCAGAATACTCGATTATAATAAGATAATCAGCACGATAGTACGGGAATACCGTTGTTCACAATAAATCATATTATTTAACCGGAGGTTATTTATGTCCACCACCAAAAAAACCGTTTTCATGACAGGCGGAACCGGCAACATGGGCTGGGCCACTTTCCAGGAGCTGCTCAAGCACCCGGGAGAGGTCAACATCAGGCTCCTTGCCCGCAAAAGCGAAAAGAACTTCAAGCTCTTAAAAGACTACGTCTCCTACCCCAACGTCAGGATCATATGGGGCGATCTGCTCGACTATGACACCATCCTCGAGGGAATAACCGGCGCGGATTACGTCCTTCACATCGGAGGAATGGTATCCCCCGCCGCGGACTACAAGCCCTACTCGACCCGCAGGACCAACGTCGGCGCGGCGAAGAATATCGTCGCGGCGGTAAAGGCGCAGCCGAACGCGGACGATATCAGAGTCTGCTTCATCGGCACGGTCGCCGAGACCGGCAGCAGGAACTACCCCATCCACTGGGGCAGGACCGGCGACCCGATCAAGGTCTCCGTCTACGATCACTACGCCGTTTCCAAGGTAATCGCTGAGAAGGAATTTGTCGAGAGCGGCCTGAAGCACTGGGTCGTCATGCGTCAGTCGGGCATACTCTACCCCGCACTTCTCCACAATATGGAGCCCATCATGTACCACGTGCCGCTGAACGGCGTTCTGGAGTGGTGCACGGTCGAGGATTCCGGCAGGCTCATGGCGAATTTCGTCCTGAAGGATCTGCCCGAGGAGTTCTTCAAGCGCTTCTACAACATCGGCTCCGGCAAGGAGTTCAGGCTCACCAACTACGAGTTTGAGAAGCTCCTGCTCGGTTCCATAGGCCTCGGCGATCCCACCGGCCTTTTCGATCCGAACTGGTTCACCTTAAAGAACTTCCACGGCCAGTTCTACGCCGACAGCGACGTACTCGAGGAGTATCTGCAGTTCCGCGAGAATCTGCCCGTCGAGCTGTACTTCGACAGGATGGCGAAGCAGACCGACTTCTATTACAGGATCCCGAAACTCATACCCACGAAAAAGCTTATATCCGCTGCGGCTAAACCTTTCATGAAAAAGATCGCAGAGACTCCCAAGTGGGGTACTCTCGATTGGATCAAAAATAAGGACCAGAACAGATTGACCGCATATTACGGTTCATATGACGAGTGGCTTAAAATCACCGGTTTTTGGGATACTTTCAAACTTGATCATTATGAAACTAAGACAAAAGCCGCGGATGAATACAGACTCGATCACGGATATGACGAGTCAAAACCCGAAAGCGAACTTGATCTTGCGGACATGAAGAAAGCCGCTGAGTTCAGAGGCGGCAAGTGCCTGTCCCGCAAGATGACGAAGGGCGACCTCGACACCCCGCTCAAATGGAAATGCGGCACCTGCGGCGAAGAGTTCACCGCGAGCCCCCGCCTCATCCTCAAGGGCGGCCACTGGTGCCCGGAGTGCATGGTCCCCTATAAGAAGTGGAACTACGACGCCGTCGCCAGGACGAACCCGTTCTTCGCTCAGGTCTGGTATCCCGAGCACAGGAAGGACGAGAACAACGTCTACGACTTCGACGAGATCTTCGAGGGCTGGGAGAAAAAACGCTGATTCAGAATAAGGATCATTCAACTTTTATTACCTGCCATTGCAACGACTGATAGAAAAGGCGCGTTTCCCGGTGGATCGCGCCCATTCTTTTTGAAAAAATGAAATTGACAAAACAGTATTATAGTAATAAAATAATATTTTGAAAAAGGAGCAAAACGCTCAGGAAAGGAACTTTACCATACATGGAATGGACAGGTCTTAACGAATTAAGAGAGTCATACTTAAGTTTTTTTGAATCGAAGGGGCACTTGCGTTTACCCAGCTTTTCACTCGTGCCCAACGGCGACAATTCAATACTTCTTATCAACGCCGGCATGACTCCGA
>JAILQN010000195.1 GCA_024699005.1 Clostridia bacterium | reverse complement strand
CCTGCTGATGTACGGAGCGGAAGTCCCTACCATCTCGGCAAGCTGCGCCTGGGTTACACGCTCTTCCAGACATTTGACCTTTACATCTATATCAAAATCATTCTTTACCATAACGCACCTCGCTTTCGGTGAAATACGATTGCACTCACAAGATAATTCATTATACCACAAGTTTATGAAGTTTTCAATACATACATCAAAAAAGACGCCCGGATATACTCCGAGCGCCTCATGCTGTTCTATGTTTTATGCTTCCACGTCTATCGCAAGGCCGGATTTGAACTCTACCGCGATTTTGTCATCGTGGATGGTGACCTTTTCTATCATACTGCGGACGAGCGCCTCACTGTATTCCGCCTCGCCGGTCTGTTCCTCAATGAATGTGATCATGGCCTTGATCCTGTCGATTTCGTCTTTACGGAGTGCAGCCTGCGTGAGTACGTCCTGCCGCCTTTCGCGCAGGGAGACAATCCTTTCTCCAATCTCCTGAATACGGGCTTGAGAAATTATATTGAATAGCAGAATAATACAATCAAGCACACACGTAGGTATAACGATAATTTTGCAGGTAGTAATAATTTTGTTGACAGCGCCGTCTCATACCGAGGCGGCATTTTAAATGTAAAAATATAATCTTAAAATTTCTATGTGTTTGTCATATGGCTTATAACTATAACTTCTATCATATGTGTTGAATTAAAAAATTGATTGTGGTATAAATTATTACAGGAGTCTGTGTAGTTATGGTTACAGATTTATTAATATAACGAACTAATACGAGGAATAGCCAATGGTCAACATTCGTAAATTGGAAAAAGAATTGTGGGAATCCGCCGATCTCCTTCGCGCCGGGTCAAAGCTGACCTCGAATCAATACTGTATGCCCGTGTTGGGTCTGATCTTCCTGCGCTATGCGTACAGCCGTTTTAAGAAGGTCGAAGCCGAGATATTGAAGGACCGTCCCTCTCGCGGCGGACGCGTAATGCCCGTGGAGGCCAGCGACTTTTCCGCAAAGAGCGCATTGTTCCTGCCGAAAGAGGCACAGTACGAATATCTCGTCAATCTGCCGGACAATATCGCTGCGGCAGGACTTGTCAATAAAGACGGCCATCCGATGAACAGCCTCGGTGAAGTAGTCAACAACGCTATGCAGCTGATTGAGGACCAGAGCGAACAACTCACAGGTGTTCTCCCGAAAAGCTATACTGATTTTTCCGACGAATTGTTGGCCGAGCTTCTCCGCATTTTCAACAACAGCGCCCTTGACGACATAGGCGGCGATATCATCGGACGCATCTATGAATACTTCCTCAGTAAGTTCGCTCCTGTGGTCGCTTCGGATGACGGTGTGTTCTTCACGCCGAAATCCCTTGTAAAAATGATTGTAAACATTATTGAGCCGAAACAGGGTGTTCTGCTCGATATAAAAACACCGAGATTGATACAATTTAATTATTCCTCCGCCGATTTTGCCGCTTGAGGGGTAAGTTGGCTTTTGAGGGGTAAGTTGTGAAAGTCGGGGTGTCCCGGCTGTTTTTATCGGTAGAAATGTTCATACATCGCCGGTATAATAGACGGCGAGAAAACGAGATTTGTAAAGGAGACACTCGATATGATAGGCAAAGTATATCGCGAGGGCTGGACAGTCCTTGTTGCCGAGAATAAGTTCTGAAAAGGCAATGACACGATTCGTATCGCAGATGTGACAGAGCTATTCTTTCATTTTTCACGACCGTCCATTACACTCTGTTTGACCAAGTGTCACAGAAAGGATGGATTGAAAATGAAAGAAATCTCAAGATTTGAAAGGCTTACGTCCCAAGGTTCAGGAAGACGTGAAAACATAATTGAATACGGCGGATAAAAATAGATGTCAATACGCGACAGGTACATAAAAACGGAGTCGAAATTAGTTTTACAAGTAAAGAATTTGATATTCTCCTTCTCCTTATGGAAAATCCGGATAATGTGTTCTCCAGAGAACAGATATATGACAAGGTTTGGGGGATGGATTCCTACGGCGATACTGCTACAGTTACAGTTCATATGAACAGAATCCGTGAAAAGATTGAAGATGATTCAAATGAACCCAGATATCTTCAAACAATATGGGGGGTCGGATACAGATTCAGGACGTAACCGGGTTGACATTTTATTAATTATTTATTCTTTCTTGCTTATTTTTTTATATGTATTTATCCGGATTTTTATATACAATCTGTAATATAAGATATAAGAAAACATCCAATAAGCAGGAAAGGAGAGAGAACATGAGTTTAGACATGGCAACCGTAATCCTGATGATAAAAAAACTTCTGATTTTAATATTTGAAAGATTTGAAGTTATCCAGGAATTTGATGCGATCGGAGTCAATGTTTACGATTTGTTAGCAGACACGACCGCCCCGAAAGAAAATCCTTAAGGTATAACCAAAATACATTGACTGTAATAGAAGTCTCTCACAAAAACGAACTGCAGGCGCACCTGGTGGGCTTGCAGTTCTGAAGTGTTATCATTAAAGTCCAGTCGAACATCAAAAAGAGATGGAATATAGAAAAGAAAGGTAAGAAGGACATGAAATACGAAAAGAGTTTCAAACAAGAGGCAGTGAAGCTATCGGATGAAATCGGGGTCAAGAAGGCTGCGCAGCAGCTGGGGATCCCGTATTACACGTTAGCAGACTGGAGACACAAACAAAGGGTTTTCGGAGCCGAAGCACATATCGGGAGTGGACACAAGCGACAGCTGAGCGATAATGAAAATGAACGCCGCATACAGGAACTGGAGCGGAAGAACGCAGAGCTTGAACGGGCAAATGAAATATTGAAGGACGCGCTCGGTTGTTTGGCAAAAGACCGGAAGAATTAGGAGCTTGGAACGTTTTTGGTATATTTATGACAGGATAGAAAAATATACCGTCAAAGACTTGTGTCCGGTGCTCGGCGCAACTGAAAGCGGATATTACAAATGGCTGAAACATCGCAGCAGGAAAACGAAGCGCGAACTTCTTCCGGTCGAAATCGAAAGAATATACGCAGAACATGAAGACAATGAGAACTACGGCGTCGAGAGAATCAAAACCGCGCTGCGTCAAAAAGGGATCGAGCGCAGCCGAAGTACCGTGTACCGAACGATGAAAGAGGGCGGGTATCTTCACCGAAAACGCGTGCCGCACGGAATCACGAAAGCGTCGCCGGAGGAACAGGAAGCCGAGAATTTGATCAAAAGAGATGCACACGCGGATAACAGGTGATGATTGCTGAACCCTATTGGTTAAGCCAAAACGACCCTCCATGAAACAACACGGAGGGTCACGAGGAATGGGCGGATAACAGGACTGGACCATCTTTTTTAATAGAGAGGTTTTCTGAATGTTTTCCACCATTTTTACTAACTCTGTGTGTAAAAAAGTTGTTTTGTCCTTAAATCTTCTCTGATTGTAATTACAATGCCCATAATAGTTTTTCAGGATTATTTTGCGCTTTGTTTAATAAACCAGCGATAACATTCCTTATAACGACATTTTTCGACCAGACAGCAAGCAAACAGAGGTTATAAGCAATAATTTATTGTCCTGATTTATGAGTCGTTTTATTTTTTATGTAATACGAGCCTTTTATATATGTATCCGCAAGAAATTCGGCCATCTCTGTGGCAGGTATTTTCATGCCGTCGTCCATCCAATCCAGGATGGCGAAAAGAAATCCGGATATAGCAAAAGTTGTAAGATAATACCTGGGATCACCCTTGGAATATATCATTTGGGAATTTGGAATTGCCTTTTTAAGTTCTGACATAATCCTGTCAGCCAGGTTATTATTGCATCTGTTAGACGTCAGAAAACGGCACATGGCGTAGTTATCACTACAGAAATTCAGATACTTACTCAGATATAATACAAATTCTTTCTTTTCAGCGAACTTGAAATCGGTAGCCACGATATTATTGGTAAAATCCTCAAAAATATCCGATTCGGTTTTTTCAAAAAGATCCTTTATATCCTGGTAATAAAAATAAAACGTCGATCTGTTAATATCAGCAGTCCTTACTATTTCCGAAACGGTAATCTGATCAACGCTTTTACTTTCCAACAGTGTGAACAGTGCGTTCCTGATATTCAGCTTAGTCTTGCGCGTACGTTTGTCATTGGGATTTTTGGAGTTTCTGTATTCATTTACGGGGTTATTATTTTTCATTGACATACATCTCTTTTCGTTGTAATCCGATTAATTCACACGTTTATGTCGGATATACGACAATTTTATCGAAGTCTAATGGTTGTTCTTTAATATAAATTGATTATAATATATTCGTTCATAAAACGTCAAGAAAAAAACAATATTTCCACAACAATTAGAGCGATTAAAATCCGACATTTTTACTTTTTCAGTTGTTAAAAATTCGACCGAAAGTAAATGATGTTGGAAAACTCATTCAGAACGGAGTCTATTATATGGTTATCGGAATCCCCAGGGCGGGAATGTATTACCGCTACGGAGTATTATGGGAAAGGTTCCTTCATGAACTTGGAATTGAATACATCCTGAGCTGCGAGACGAATAAAGGAATTCTCGACAAAGGCTCAGCCCTTATGGCGGATGAGAGTTGCCTTTCGTCAAAAATATATATGGGGCACGTTGATTGGCTTATGGATCGATGTGACTGTCTTTTTGTGCCGTGGCTTTCCAACTTCGGCAAAGACGGAATCAATTGTACAAGATTTCGCGCCTATCACGCTTTGATCTCCAACATCTATCGTGAGCGCTCTCCCAAGCTTATCACCTATGCGATAGATTATTCCGGCACACAGGATATGAAGCACGCCGGAGATGAAAGAACTGCTTTTATGAGTATGTCGGGAGCTTTGAACAGAAGCAAAAAAGAAATTGAGACAGCTTACGTTGCCGCGAAATTGTTCTACGAAGACAGTCTACTGAAGAAAAATTCGGAGGGAGAAGAACTTGCTGACGGCGCCGGTATTAAAATCCTGATGGTCGGGCATGATTACAGTATATATGACGCATATATAGGAAGACCGATTCTTAACGCTTTCAGGAAGTCTGGAATGACTGTTATAGACGCAAATCTTTTTGACAGACAAAAAGCGCAGAAGGCATACCTTCAATTCTCAGATTCAACGCTGCCCTGGACGGTAAGCCGGGAACTCCTCGGCGGAATTGCGCACTACCATGACCGTGTTGACGGACTTGTGCTTCTGACTTGTTTTCCATGCGGACCGGATTCGCTTGTAAATGAAGTAATAAAACGCGAGGTTACCGATAAGCCGATTCTATATCTTCTTCAGGATGGACAGGATGCTCTGGCAGGTGTCGAGACAAGAATTGAAAGCTTTGTGGATATCCTGAATTTTCGGAAAAACGGGGTAAAATGAAATGAAGAAGTCAGACCGACCGAAAAAGAACGTATCATTTTCGCAATTTGGTAATTACAATCTCTTATTTGAGTACTTTATTAAGCACGGTTTGAAACAGAATTACGTTACTCCGCCGCTCATAACCAAACGAACTATGGAACTGGGCAACCGGAACAGTCCGGATTTCGTGTGTTCTCCTTTTAAATTCACTTTGGGCTGTTTCCTTGAAGCGATCGAAGCCGGCGCAGACACGATCGTTCAGGTTGGCGGTATTGTAGCGTGCAGGCTTAAATACTATGGCTCGCTTCAGGAAAAGATAATAAAGGATTTAGGGTATAATATAGAGTTTGTAAATCTAGCAAATGCAAACAGGGAAAACCCGAAATCGTTTCTGGCGCTATTCCGACAAATCAATCCGGACTTTTCAATATTGAAACTGCTGAGAACCGGAATAACCGTCGTCTCGATGCTTGAAGCTCTTGACAGGACCCAGGAAATCTTAAGCGAAAACGTAGGATTTGAAATAAACGACGGAGACTATGACAAGGAATTTCATCGTTTTCTGAATAATCTCCGGAACAGTCCGAATAATCCTGTGTCTGTCTACAGAATATACCGACGCACCAAAAAGAATATGAAGGCGATACCTGTGAATATTCCGGAACGTCCTCTCAGAATCGCATTAATCGGCGAATACTATACTGTTATGGATGACTACAGCAGCCACAACATTGAGAAGAAGATGGCGAAATACGGAATGCGGGTCGAACGGTGGATGAATGTATCGCATACGGTCCTCCATTATTCCGCGCCCAGACGCAGAAAGGTGATTCGCGATTACGTCAAGTATGATATCGGCGTTACCACGACGTCAAACATCGGATTTGCGTTGACCTGCGCGAAAAAGGGATTTGACGGTATAATCCAGTTAAAATCATTCGGATGTACGCCGGAAATCGACGCTATGCCCGTGCTCCGGAACATCAGCGCCGATTATAATATTCCGATTCTGTTTTTCAGTTTTGATTGTCAGAACGCCGATACGGGAATAGAGACCAGACTTGAAGCATTTTACGATATGATCAAACTAAAAAAGGAAGCGCAGCTTAAGAAAGACGGTGAAACAAAATGAAAAAGGCATATATGGGTATTGATATAGGTTCCATTTCAACAAAGGGTGTTATAATCGACGGCGAATACAATATCCTTGCGGGAGAATACCTGTATACAAAAGGTGATCCGCTCAACGCTGTTAAAATACTTCTTAAAAAACTTGAACAAAAGTTTGACTGCTCCGGATATGAAATTACTGCCGTCGGAACGACCGGAAGCGCCAGAAAACTTATCGGAGCGGTACTTAACGCGGCTGTTGTCAAAAATGAGATAACTGCTCACGCTATCGGCACAACTACCATACATCCTGACGTGCGTACCATATTTGAAATAGGCGGACAGGATTCCAAGATAATTATTCTGCGCGGCGGAGTCGTTACCGATTACGCAATGAATACCCTCTGCGCCGCCGGCACAGGCGCCTTTATATCAAATCAGGCGGCAAGGCTTGATATTCCCGTTGAGGAATTCGGAGGTATCGCGCTCAAATCAAAAGATCCGACTCCGATTGCCGCTCGCTGCACGGTCTTTGCTGAATCCGATCTGGTCCATAAACTTCAGATAGGGTGCAGTAAAGAGGATATATGCGCCGGTCTTTGCAGGGCGGTTGTGTTAAATTATCTCAACAACGTAGCCAAAGGCAAAAAAATCGAACCACCTGTAGTATTTCAAGGCGGTGTAAGCAAGAATATCGGCGTAGTTAAAGCATTCGAAGACGAAACCGGCTATGAGATAACGGTAGACAGGAACGGGCATCTTGCGGGAGCTTACGGCGTAGCGATCCTCGCTGAAAGAACCGGCAAAGAAAATAAGTTCGATTTCAATATAACAGATATGGATTTCAGAATTACCGGGAAAAGTTGCGGTAAATGCGCAAACAACTGCGAAGTAATACGTGTTTACCGTGAAGGGGAACTTATCGATTCCTGGGGCAATCGATGTGAACGAGGGGCTGCGGCAACAGCATCATAACCAATACTGGATACATCCCCTTTTCTTTATTTTGCTTTCTGTAATGATAAAAGGGCTGTTTTATTCCCTCTTCACGGATTTCCGTGTAAAAACCAGAAAAAAGGCATTGAAAAAGAGCATAGGAACCTCCAGAATTGTAGTTGCGATACCAGCAATGCAAGGAGAGACTTATGCTCAACGAGAATGATAAGGTCTCTTCCCGCACGCTTCACACTCACGGACATATTCCGTCCATAACAGCGTCAGCGTCACGCCGGGCTTGGCCAGTTCTTTGTGGATGTGCTCAAAGTCCGGGACCTGATAGTTGCTGAGAAGATATTATTTATCAGGAAACAGGATCTCCTCAAGCTGTGCGTTTGTGACCGTTTCGTCAAGCGGCCATTCGATGTTTTTCTCTTTCGCCGCTTTTAACGTGTCTGAAACGGTGTGATGAGAACTGTGGATGCTGGCTGCAATCGTTCTCAGAGAGCAATTCTCGTAGTCCAATCGCAGAATTTCTCGGTAGTCTACCATGCTGGTATTCCTCCCATAATTGATAGTCACACTCCCGTGTGCCGTCTCAATTATATCAGAATCACAGTCTGGTGTGGCTGTTGCCGTTACAATGTGGTTGCCTCCGGCACGGTGTGGCTAAAAGTCCGTGCACGTGTGGCTCTCGCGCCGTTTTTTACAAAATGGGTTAGGCAGCCGGGATTTTTATTCGTCGTCAGATTTGACGCTTACGATTTGACGCTTACTTCTATTTCAGTCGGTAGCTCCCTCAATGTTACTGTAAATTCAAATATTTCTCCATTAGCATGACCAGCTTAGAGCAATTCTCATTCGTCTTTTGCTTAACATCCGTACGAATAAATTGATCATCAACTTCTCTGTAGGATTCCATCGCCCAGGCAATCGCGTGGCCCTCGTCTTCAAACTCGACTTCACTTACAGCCATCAGCCCGATTGTTCCCTCGCAGGTAAGGTCATCGTCAAGATGCTCGTAAACAGCGCCGTACCAGCAGGGTTCGTTCATGCCGTTATAGTAATACCCGGCAAGCAGTACCCGGTCGCCGAAGTTCAGCGTTTTGCTGAAGTGGCATTCAAGGTCCTCGCTGGTGGTGGGGTTCGGCAGCCTGTAGGTTTTCATTGCGTCGTTGATTGTCATCGTTTTGCCCTCCTTACCGTTCTCCGCGGATAAATTTCCGCTTGGCCTGCTGTGCCTTGTAAAGGACCATGAAGTCTTCCCAAGAAAGCCGGTATGCGCTGCAATCCTGTGAGAATTCGATGCGAATGCCTTCAATCTCGTTCCGGTTGGTGCAGGCCTCGATTCTCTTAAGGTAGGCCGCTGCCCTTTTGCTGATCTTCTTCTGTGTCATCGTGTTGTCCTCCGTTTGTTTTTGTGACTGCATATTAACTCTAAATGTAGTATTTATCAAGTCATTTAGCCACAATATATTGCACAAACTTGAGGTCCGGAATATGTATATATTACGTGTGTATTATGACAGAGAAAACACAGCCCGAAGGCCGTGCTCGCTGGTGTTTTTCTGCTTACTGGAGGGCTGCGCTGAAGCGTGCTTTCTCTTCCGCGGTGTAAAGCTCTGTCCAGGGATGCTCTTTACCGTTCAGTTCAAAGGTAAGACCGTAGATGTAAATTATCCGCGATACGCTCTGGGCCGAGTTGCCGGAGTGCTATGATGAAATCAGCATCTCCGAATACCGCCAGCGCATTTACGAATATGTTTACACGCGCTACAGAGTGGCTGCGTAAAAAAATATACAACGTTATTCATAGAAAACAACAGATAAAAAAGCTTCTGTCATATGAAAACAATTGAATATATATATCGAACCAAATCCTCACAGACGCCATTGATATCTAACCTATAGCCTCGCCACGCAAATATCTAACCCGTAGCCTCGCACCTCGGCTGATTCGGTGTATAGGTTAGATACTGAAAAACACAAAAATGATTCCGGGGCATCACCGCTTTTCGGCAACGTGCCCCGGAATTCCTTTATTATACGGCATTTCAGCCCTTTTCCGCGTCGGTTCTCTTCATCAAAGCTATTGTCTCGACGTGCGTCGTCCCCGGGAACATATCCACCGGTCTGACCTCATCGACCCTCCACCCGGTCTTATACAGCTCCGCGCAGTCGCGGGCGAGGGTGGCGGGATCGCAGGAGACGTAGACGAGCCTGTCCGGGCTCATCGCGTCCACGGCGGCGAGCAGTCCGGGCGAGCAGCCCTTGCGGGGCGGGTCGACTATGACCACGTCCGGGCGGACGCCGCTCTCCTCCAGCTGCTTTGCGGCGGCGCCGGCGTCCGCGCATATAAATTCCGCGTTGGTTATATCGTTGATACGGGCGTTCGTTTTCGCGTCCTCCACGGCTTCGGGGACGATCTCCACGCCGATGATTTTTTTTGCTTTCGAAGCCATCGAAAGCCCTATCGTGCCCGCGCCGCAGTACAGGTCGCAGACGGTATCATCCTTCCCCGGGGCGGCGAGTTCCGCGGCGAGCCCATACAGCCGCTCCGCGCCGTCGTGATTCACCTGATAAAAAGACAAAGGCGAGAGCTTCACCCTGACGCCGCAAAGCTCGTCATATATACCGTCGGTCCCGTAAACGACGTCGTATCTGTCGCCCAGGATCACGTTGGTATCGGCGGTATTGTAGTCAAAAACAACGGACCTGACCCCGGAACAGGCGTCAAGGACCGCCGCCGTGAATTCATCGGAACGCTTCGGCCTGTCCGAATTGACCACGGCGCAGACCATTATCTCCCCGGTGGAGAAGCCCTTTCTTAAATAAATATGCCTCAGATACCCTTTGCCGGTCGTTTCGTCGTACGGAGTCACGCCGAAGCGTATCATCCACTCCCTGACCGCCGCGACTATACGGGCGAATTCTTCGGGCTGGAGCAGGCAGTCCTTTATATCGACAACTCTGTGCGACATGGGCGCGTAAAACCCGATATTTATCCTGCCTTTTTCAAAACCGACAGGATACTGCGCCTTGTTGCGGTAACGGTCACGGGACGGACACGCCGAGACTCCGGACACGTCCGTATCGATATGTCCTATGCGCAGAAATGCGTCTCTGACCGTCTGACGTTTATATTCAAGCTCCGCCTCGTAGCTTATATGCCTGAATGCGCAGCCGCCGCATCTTCCGGCGACGGGGCAATCCGGTCCGATCCTGACAGGCGACGGCGCAATGATCTTCTCGATTTTGCCTACGGCGTAATTCTTTTTGACCTTTATTATGCGCACCAGGCACTCGTCGCCCGGCGCCGTCCCGGCAACGAATACGCAGAATTTTTCATCGCCGTATCGAGAGAGCCCCGACCCGGAATTGGTCAGGGCTTCTGTTGTAAGTGTAATCAAATCGTTTTTTCTAAACATTTCAATACGGAGTTCATAGTTCATAGTTCAGAGTTCAGAGTTCAGAGTTCTTCGTAACTGACAGAGTCAATCCCTGTCTGATTGGAACTTGGAACTCGGAACTTGGAACTTGGAACTTACTCAAAACATCCCCGACATCATCATGGCGAAGAAATAGACTATTACCGGCAGAACCACGCTCCAGACCGATACGCCGCCCGCGCCGCGCATAAGCATATGATATGTGTTCGCGTCCCCGCACCGTTCCCGCAGGAGATTGATATTGCGCAGGACCCGGCGTTTATAAAGATAATTGCCAAAAAAACCCATACAGACGCAGATTATCAGCTGAAGAGCCGCGCCGGTGACCAGAGAAGCCTTGAGCACGGGGCTGGCTGCAAAGGTGTTGAAAGCCTCGTAAAACTCATTCATTCCTTCGGAGCCGCCGCTCTGACTGAGAGTCGCATAAGAATCAAACATGCTCTCATAAGCGTTCTCGTATTCCTCAAAAACGGCAGGCGAGGTCTTCTCAAATATCCAGGGTATCATAGAGCCGGAAAACATACCGGCCGAAAACATCAGCAGCATCACTGCTACGCCTATGCCCACCATTTTGCGGTAGAAAGCCCAGAAGAACGGGAAGAAGAACGAGGAGAAATTCCAGCTTATTTTTGTCTCGTTATCCTGCATGGAAAGGAACTTTCCTATATAATAACCGGATTTCTTCTGCACGAACTCAGCGACCTCGCCCACGGGTATGCCGTCCACGCTGCGCCCGCCCCAGCGGCTCTCCGCCTCCCTTACATAGGGATTCTGATACGGGGAATATCTGTTCCCGGAGCCGGTCTTGTACCTGCCGTCAGACGTGCGCAAAAAACCGCCGAAGGACATTTCCTCTTCGGTATCCGGTTCACCGTCGTCATCCGGGGAAAGCCGCTCGCCGCATTTGCTGCAGAACACGGTGCCGATCTGATTTTTAAAGCCGCAGCGAGGGCAGAACACTCCCTCCGCATCCTCTTCGCGCAGTTCCGGGATGACCTCCGGAGGGGTGAATTCGAATTTGAAAGCGCCATCGTGCTTTGCCATGTTGAAGCAGCCGTTATTCGCTTTCCAGCAATCGCGGTGATGCGGTGTGCCGCAGTCCGGGCAGACGACTATATCGTCGCCTTCTTTGAATATAAACCCGCAGGCGGGGCATTTTATACCTGTATAGTTCATTTATCGCTCCTTGATTCTTTATGTATATAGTAATTAGCAATTTGCAATGTGTAATGTGTAATTGCGCTCCGGATTTCGCAATTCCGGACTTGTTGCCGCCCCGGCAGATTATGTGTTGCCGTTAACGGGGCGGCGGATCGCTAAGTGTTGTCTCATTGTTCAGCGCAATTGCACATTACTAATTGCACATTACACATTTTCAGGATGTCTGTGATCTGATCACATAAGCTTCTTACTCACAAAATGCGTTCCTATGCTTCTGCCGTCGATCAGTTTATAAATATCGGCCGGGTCGGAGCCGTTGATAATGAAAGTGTCTATGCCTGCGCCGACGGCGATCTTTGCGGCGTCGAGCTTCGTGACCATTCCTCCGGTCCCGCGGGATGAACCTGTGCCCCCCGCGACGGCGAACATCTCGTCCGTGATATCGTCCACAAGGGGAATGAGCTTCGCGCCGGGGTCCTCCGCCGGATTGGCGCTGAACAGACCGTCGATATCGGTCATAAGGATGAGGGCATCCGCGCCCACAAGCTTCGCGACCACGGCAGAGAGGTGGTCGTTGTCGCCGAAGACGATCTCCTCCACCGAGACAGAATCGTTTTCGTTTATAACGGGGATGGCGCCGGCTGCGAAAATGCTTTCAAAAGTGTTTTTAAGGTTCTGACGGCTCTCGTCGTCGTCCACGTCCTTTGTGGTAATCAGCATCTCGCCTATGTTGAGCCCGTATTCCGAAAAGAACTTATTGTATAAAAACATCAGTTCGCACTGTCCCACGCAGGACGCCGCCTGCCGTTCCGGAATAGACTCCGGACGGGAACCCAGACGCAGCTTGCCCACGCCCACGGCTATGGCGCCGGACGTCACGAGCGCGACCTGCAGCCCGGAATTGTGCAGATCTGCCAGAACGGAGACCAGCTTCTGAAGTCTGCGTATATTGACGTTATAATTCGGATAAGTCAGCGTGGACGTGCCGACTTTGAACACCAGTCTTTTGCAGTCGGATAGTTTCATAAGTGAAATTCCCCCTTATACCAGGTAATCATAGCACAGGAGATGGCAAAAGTAAAGGCAATAACACATAATTATGGTGTGCAGATTGCGCAGTCAGATTTTTCGTTAGTTTGTCCAAAAAGCGCAGGCAATACTTTGTGTATTAACGAGCATTTTTGGGCAAAATAACGGAATAATATGCAAGCAAGTTGCGCGCCGATAATTATGCGGTATTGCCTGAAGATAATTCTTGAAAGTAAGGGATTATAGTATTATAATAAGCGAACAGCAAACAGTAAACAGCGAACAGCAAACAGCAAACAGTAAACAGTAAACAGCAACCAGCGAACGGCAAACAGCAAACAGCGAACAGGTGGTAAACGTGAAACTATTAATAGTGATACTTTCAAAAACAGAATGTGTTCCGGGGATAATCTCGGATCTTGAGCGGCAGAACATAGGCGACCCGACGGTCATCGATTCCGAGGGCGCCCTCAACGTGCTGTCGGAATCCAACGTGGAGCCGCTGCCGATGTTCGGCGGGCTGAGGTTCGTTATCGGCAGGAGCAAGCGGGAATCAAAGACCCTGCTCTGCGCTCTTCCGGACGAAGACGTGGACAAGGCCATGGAGATAATCGACAGGCGCGTCGGCGGAATCGACAAGCCCGACACGGGCGTGGCGTTCGTCCTTCCGATCGAGAAGGCCTACGGTCTCAGAAAGAAATAGAGGTCTTAAGTTTTGGAAACCGTACTTTATCTCGGCATTGCAATGGTCGCCGGACTTGTTTTCAACAGACTGGCAAAGCTCGCCCATCTGCCCAACGTCACGGGATATCTCGTGGCGGGACTGCTTATAGGCCCCTGCGTATTCAAAATACTTCCATCTGACGCGGTCGGCAGCATGAATATAATCACAAGCGTCGCCCTGGGCTTTATCGCTTTTTCTATAGGCGGCTCGTTCAAGCTGGACAATATCCGCGCCATAGGCCCGAAGGTGCTGCTGATCACCGTGATGGAGTCCTGCGGCGCTTCTCTCGCTGTATTCCTCGCAATGCTCGCGCTCAGAAGACCCATGCCGGAAGCGCTCTGCCTTGCCGCAATAGCCGCCGCGACGGCTCCCGCCGCGACCCTGCTGATCATCAAACAATACAAGGCAAGCGGTCCGGTGGTGGATATGCTGCTGCCCGTGGTCGCCATGGACGACGCAGTCTGCCTTATACTGTTCTCGGTGCTGTCCTCGATAGCAGCGGTCATAGAGAACGGCACCGGCCTGTCGGTCGGTAAAATGCTGCTCTCGCCGCTTCGGAACATCGGTCTTTCTCTGCTGCTCGGCACTGCTCTCGGCGCGGTCGTCGCCCTGTGCGACAGGCTGTTCAAATCCCGCGCGAACAGGAGCTCCGTCATAGTATGCGCCACATTTTTAGGCGTGGCGCTCGCGGACAGATTAGGTCTTTCCTCCCTGCTGGTCTGCATGATGTGCAGCGCGGTGATGGTGAACTTCACGAAGGACTACGACCGCATGCTGGAGGTCTGCGACCGCTGGACTCCGCCCCTGTTCATGCTGTTCTTTGTGATTTCCGGCGCGGAGCTGGATCTGGGAGTGCTGGCGGAAAAGGAGGTCCTGCTCACGGGGATCACCTACGTCGTGATAAGGGGCGTGGGCAAATACTTCGGCGCGACAGCAGGCTCCGCGATCACCCGCGCGAATAAAAACGTGACAAAATATCTGGGCTTCACCCTGCTTCCGCAGGCGGGCGTCGCCATCGGCATGTCCGGCCTTGTGGGCAGCATACTGCCCGCCTACGGCGCCGAGATCCGCACGACCATACTCTGCGGCCCGCCTATTTACGAGCTGGTCGGGCCGGTGATAGCGAAAACGGCGCTTCAGAAAGCCGGAGACATTCAATAATGTACAATGTGCAATGTGCAATGTGTAATTGCGCTTAAGAATGCACAGCCGCTGATAATTCACCGCCCAGTCAGCTTGCTTATATCTTACGGGGCGGCAGGAACCTTGCCGTTGTTCAATCCAAGGCGCAATTACACATTACACATTACTAATTACACATTTATAATTGCACATTCTACAAGGGGTAATACCATGAACAGTACAAAGAACTACGACAAACTCATCAAGCTCCTTCAGATCGCGGCGGGGGTTATCATGGTCGCGTGCGTGGTCACCGTGGTCGTGCTGATGAAAAAGTACGAGATCTCGCTCAAAAACGCCGATCAGATCGCGGGGATGCTCACGGGAGGAACGATCGCCGTCGCAGCGCTGATAACAGCATTTTCTGTTGTAAAGTCTTTTGCCCTCATATTTCCTCCTGCAGTCATTTATGCAGTTTCCGGAATATTCTTTGATAAATTATGGGTTGCGATCCTCGTCAACTTTATTGCGACCGTTCTGTCCCTTGCGCTGCCGTTCTTTTTAGGCAAGCTGACCGGCAGAGGCATGCTGGACTCATTAAAAAAACGCTTCCCCAAAATAGAGAAGCTGGATAATTTCGCGGGCGAAAACGAGTTTGCGATAGTCCTTATAGTAAAGGCTTCGGGCATGCTGCCGTCCGATCTGTCGAGCCTCATATTCGGCGCGATGGATATGAAGTTCCGTACCTATTTCATCGCCGCGAACATAGGCATGCTGCCGCTCAACGTACTGTGGACGCTGCTGGGCAACAAGGGCGACCTTGCAAATCCGCTTTCTTATCTGTACGTGCTGCCGATACTGCTTTTCGCAGTTGCCGCCGCGTTCATCATGAAGAAGATGAGCAGCAAAAAGAAGGAGGCCGGATCATGACCCCCTATTCGATACTGATGTTCTGTTTCTCGGGAGCTTTGCTGCTGTACGCCGCATTGATCGCGATAACGAAAGATTATAAGATGATACCGAGAAACTGGTCGGCAAAACCAAAGGACGGAAAAGAATACGCGTCCCGGTTCGCGAAGATTATCGCGCTGGTCGCTACGGCTCCTCTTCTGAGCGGCGCCGTAGCGCTTTTCGGAGACAGCAAATGGATAATGATCGCAGCTGCGGCCGCTCTTATCGGCGGGATAATCGGAGCGTCAGTGATCGCCGTCAGGCTGATGAAGGATCAATACTGAGCGCATGCTCGTGCCGATAGCCCTCCAGATCGAGAGTGACGTACTTAAAGCCGAGCTTTTTCAAACCGCCGGTTATTGCGTGTCTGTTTTCTTCCCCGACGATACCCGGCATATCCTCCGGCGAGACCTCTATCCTCGCGACTGTACCGTTATTCAGGAACCCGAGCCGGACCCGCGACGCAGCAAAGCCGAGTCCGTGAAGAATCTCCTCCGCCCCGCCGGCAAGCGCAAGGCGGTTTTTTGTTATTTCGTCGCCGGTGTTTATTCTGGTGGCAAGGCACGCTCCTGCGGGCTTATCAGCCGTCGGCAGAGAGAAATACGCGGACAGTTCGCGAATCTCCGCCTTTGTAAGTCCCGCTTCCCTCAGAGGGCTCAGCACGCCGAGCTCTTCCAGCGCACGCATGCCCGGGCGATAATCAGAAACGTCGTCCGCGTTGGTCCCCTCGGCAACGACGGGAAAGCCCTGTTCCGCCGCCGCCCCGATGATCCCGCCGAACAGCGCTTTCTTGCAGATATAGCACCTGTCGGGCGGATTGCCGCAAAAACCTTCGACGGAAAAAGGGTCGAAGGTATATATCATATGACGGACGCCGAGCCTCTCACAGAGAGCATCGGCGTCATTCTTATCATTATGAGGCATCAACGGAGACACAGCCGTCACCGCAATAACGTTCTCCGCTCCCAAAGCCCGGACCGCCGCATACAACAGCAACGCCGAATCCGTCCCCCCGGAAAGAGCGACGCAGATTCGGGAGTGAGCAGAGATGATTTTTAAAAGTTGTGAAAATCCGGCATTCATGACATCAATAAAGGCGGTGAATTGTTTGTTGTTGTCAGCAGTAACAGCGCAATTGCTCATTGCACACTGCACATTGCACATTACCACACAAGGTCTCCTCCGAGAAACTGGTTGCCGGAAGCCGCGGTGGTCATTTCCGTCGTCGTCTCGGCAACGGTGGTATATTCTTGCCTGGTGAAGGTCTCGCTCTCTTTCACGGTCACAGCCGGCGCCACGGCTACGGTCTCGGGCACGGTGGCGGATACGGTCTGGATCGCGGAAATATAGTATTTGCCGGATAATTTGCGGAAGGTGACCTTCATCGTTTTATCCGCGGTCGGTTCGGTCATGATCTGCCCCTCGCCGTGCACCCACGACGCCGCCTGGATGTACTCGACAGTCACGATTATGGTGTCCTCGCTGCGCTCGACGTTCGTCACGTTCGGGGTATAGACCGGCTCTATGGACGTGATGGGTATTTTATACAGCATATTGGCGGAGTCATACTCAAAAACGTAGTTGTAGCCGTTGACGTTGGCAAGCTTGATCTTGTCCGTCGCTTCGGAGCCGAATAGAGCAGTCAGGGACGTGATCACGTCTTCCTCGGGGATAAGTATGCGCCCGCGCGACGTGGAGTAGGAGTCCGGCGCGTTCTTGTTCTCCAGGATGTACCATATCGCAGCGTCGATAAGCTGCGCGCTGTCCGCAGAAGTGACGGCGTCGAACGCGTCGGGGTCGGTGGCGGCTATGGGAGTCAGTATCGCGTTGAACTGTGCGATCTCGCTGTTATCCCTGAACTTTGAATCAAAGAACGAAGAAACGGAAGTAACGATAAACACGATACCTACGATCGCCAGCGCCACGATAAGCAGTCCGACGACGTAATACAGCGGCCGCGCGGGCATGTGCTCGCGGCTCTCACGGCGGATCTTCTGTCTCAGGGTCGGCTCAGCGCCGAACACCTTTCCTACGTATTCGTCGGCTTTATCCGCGCCGTATACCGTACCGGGTCTCGCATTGACGGGCTGCTGCGGAGTTTCGCCGCGAGCATTCGCCCGCTTTGCTTCACGGGCAAGGCGGTCTATTCGTTTTTCCTCGGCGCGGGCAGCCTTACGCTCCCGTCGGACGGATTTGCGATACTCCTTATAATTTCCCATAACTAAATCAATTTGCAATGTGTAATGTGCATTTGCGCTGAGCCATGCGATAACAGTCAGCTTTTCACCGCCACATTAGTATTAAAGCATAATTCTACCGGGGCGGCAGAAAGCTCGGTTTCACGAAATCCGGGGCGCAATTACACATTGCTAATTGCACATTGCACATTATTCCTCCGGCATTCTGACCGAACGGCTGAGGCTTAATTGCCGAAGAATGCCGAAAAAGCCCTGTACGCCATATACACGTCCAGCTTGGAAACCACTTCCATCGGGGCGTGCATGGACAGCACCGGCACGCCGATGTCGACCGTATCCACGTCCAGTTCGGCAACGTACTTTGCGACGGTCCCGCCGCCGCCGGCGTCCACTTTGCCCAGGGCGCCCGGCTGCCATACGACGCCGTTTGCGTCAAGCATACGTCTTATCTTACCCATAAACTCCGCAGGAGCGTCCGAAGTGCCGTATTTTCCGCGGGAGCCGGTGTATTTGATAAGCGACACGCCGCAGTTTATATAGGCGGAACTGAGCTTGTCCATAACGTCGGGGAAGGTCGGGTCATATGCGGCCGTCACGTCGGCGGAAAGGCACTCGGATCTGCGCAGGACCTGCCAGCCCTCCAGCCCCTCGGCGCGGGCGATATCGTTGATAAAGTACTTCATATAGGAAGAGTGAAGTCCCGTCGTACCGTCGGAGCCAGTCTCCTCTTTGTCTGTCAGCACGGAAAGGCAGGTATAATCGGGCTCCTTCGCCTCTGCAGCCGCCATGACCGCAGGATAAGCGTCCACGCGGTCGTCATGCCCGCAGGCGCCTATCATGGAGCGGTCGAAGCCGATGTCGCACGCCTTGAACGCGGGCACGACCTCCAGCTCCGCGGACAGGAAGTCCGCTCCGGTCACGCCGTATTTGTCGTTGAGTATCTTCAGGATATTCAGCTTGACCGCATCGGAGCTGTCGTCGCCTTTAAAGGGGCGCGAACCGATCAGAAGATTGAGCTCCTCCGCTTTTATGCCGTCGTCGAGAGTGCGTTTTCTCTGCTCGGCGGCAAGGTGTGGCAGAAGATCGGTTATGATGAACTTCGGATCGCCTTCATCCTCGCCTATATTGACCTTTACGCTCCCGCCGTCGGCTTTGATTATAACGCCGTGCAGGGAGAGCGGGATCGTCGTCCACTGGTATTTTTTCACGCCGCCGTAATAGTGGGTCTTGAAAAAACCGAGACCGCCGTCCTCGAAAATCGGATTGGGCTTAAGGTCAAGGCGAGGGCTGTCGATATGCGCAGCGGTGATCTTCACGCCGTCCGCGGCGCTTTTTTTGCCGAAAACGCACATGATGATCGACTTGCCGCGGTTGTTGTAATAGACTCTGTCGCCCGGCTTATGGCTCTGCCCGAACACGTATTCCGCAAAACCGTTCGCCTTTGCGATCTCTTCTATTGCGTCGCAGGCGTCGCGTTCGGTCTTGGAGACGTCGAGGAATTTTTTATAACTTTCGCAGAATTCGTCGGCGGCGGCGATCTCTTCATCGGACAGCTTCGCCGCGGCGTTTTCCGGCTTATAGAACAATTCGTCTTTAAGTTTTTTGATTTCTTCTTCCATTTATATATTCCTTTCCGGATGATATATTTCGTCAAATTCCTCCGCAGTCATAAATCCGAGACGGAGCGTAGCGTCCCGCAGGGTTTCGCCGGTTTCATGGGCTGTTTTTGCCACCTTCGCGGCGTTCTCGTAGCCTATGACGGGCGACAGACACGTCACGTTCATCAGCGAGCGGTCAAGATTTCCGCGCATTTTTCCGCGGTCGGCGCGTATACCGGCGGCGCAGTTCTTCCCGAAGGAGTCCATGCCGTCCGCCAGCAGATTAAGGCTCTCGAAATACTTGAACGCGATCACGGTTATAAACACGTTAAGTTCGAAATTGCCCTGAGACGCGGCGAAACCGACCGTCGCGTCGTTGCCCATGACCTCCGCGCACAGCATGGTCAGAGCCTCGCACTGGGTCGGGTTGACCTTGCCGGGCATGATCGAGGAGCCGGGCTCGTTCGCAGGGATGGTTATCTCCCCCAGACCGAGACGCGGTCCGGACGCCAGCCAGCGCACGTCGTTGGCGATCTTCATAAGGTTCGCCGCCAGTGCTTTCATTGCCCCGTGGCTGAAAGCTATCGCGTCCTTTGAAGTCAGCGCGTGGAACTTGTTTTCGTCCGGGACGAATCTGTGCCCCGTCAGTTCCGTAAGCTTGTACGCCATGGCGGTATCAAAGCCCTTCGGCGCATTTATACCCGTGCCGACGGCGGTGCCGCCGACAGCAAGTCTGCGGACGAATTCAAGCGACGCCTCTGTCTGCTCACGCGAGTTGATAAGACAGTATCTCCAGCCGCTTATCTCCTGCGAAAAGGAAATGGGGGTCGCGTCCTGAAGGTGAGTCCTGCCGCTTTTGATGATTCCCTCGTTCTCTTTTTCAAGCCGTTCGAAAATATCCTCCAGCCGTCGGATCGCAGGGATAAGCTTTTCCGTGACCGCTTCGACTGCCGCCACATGCAGGGCGGTGGGGAACGTATCGTTCGACGACTGCGACATATTGACGTCGTCGTTGGGGTGCAGCGCTCCTCCGGAGAGATGAGCGATCACCTCGTTGACGTTCATATTGGTCTGTGTACCGGAGCCGGTCTGCCAGACCGACAGCGGGAACGCGCCGGGCAATTCACCGGCGAGTATCTTATCCGCCGCGGCAGTTATCAGACCGCATTTCTCAGCGCTCAGTTTGCCCATATCGCGGTTGACCAGCGCAGCCGCTTTTTTGACGAAAGCGAACGCGCGTATTATCTCCGGCGGGATCTTTTCGCTGCCTATCCGGAATTTCTCAAGACTCCGCTGAGTCTGCGGCCCCCAGGGCGCGTCGTCGGGGATCTGTACTGCCCCCAGGCTGTCATATTCGATTCTCATTTTCGTAAGTATGTAAAATTTACAAAGAGATTTTTACTGAAAAATTAATACTGAAAACTTAATAATGAATAATTGCGGTTAATTTTTGCTGATGCAAAAATTATTTTTATTGACACGCTCAAAAACGGTTTGACGGAAAACTTCTTCCGCGCAGAAAACAGCTGTCGGGGCGGAAGCGGTCTTTCCGCGGTACGTTGTCCGGCGCAATTATTAATTCTTCAGTCTTAAGTCTTCAGTATTCATTATGCTTCCGCAACGTCATCCTTGTCCCGTATGATATGCTTATAGATCGCCCCCCAGTGAGCAGCGGAAGCGGCGGCGGTCACAATATGGAAAACGGGATGTAGCGCGGGGTATTTCCTCCCCGCTGCCATGATGCCGGCTCCCGCAAGGTACATGGCGCTTCCGATCCACAGAAGACGAACCCCTTCCTTTGTCACACGCTTTCTGACCGGGATGGACTGACACAGCATAGCGGCTCCCCCGCCGATATACAATACGTAAGTAAGAGTCTTGAAAGCTTTGCTGTTGAAGAAAAACAGCTTTGAAAGAGCGCCGGACAATACTGTCGCCTGGGAGGTCAGAAAGACAAAACGCCCCCTCGCCGGCGAGACGGCGCGGAGCGTCACAAGCGAACAGGGCGCGGCCGTTCCGCCGATGAGCAGCGGCACCGTCATGTGATCGAGCCGCCGCGCGGACGCTTTTGCCCTGCCGGGCTTCAGACCGTGATAAACGGCAGATACCGTATACACAGCCGTCATCGCCGCAGAGAACATCGCCGCCGATACCGTCCGGGCCCTGTCGCCCGATTTCGCGGCGCGCCGCAGCATCACTATGCCCGCCGGCACGCTTGCCGCAGCCGCCGCAAGGTGGGTGACGAAATTCGCCGCCTCCACCTTTGGCGGGTAGTCAACGAGAGGAGTTGTTTTATCCGGAATACATTTCTTCATTAATTGCAATGGTTCTACACAGCAATCAGCAATGTGAAATCAGTAATGTGTAATTGCGTTTTGGATGTATTACTGCCGACTTGACTCCGCCTCGGAGGATTAAGATTTTTTACGCTGACGGGGCGGTGTAAAGTATATGATCGGGATTTTGTTCGTCGCAATTACACATTGCACATTGCACATTAATCACGCTTTTCCGTCGCAGCCAAGCACGTCGACGATCTTATGCCTTACCATGGCCTTAATCGCCTCGCGGGCGGGCTTCAGGTACTGGCGCGGGTCGAAGTGATCCGGATAAAGGGCGAAATGCTCGCGGATGGCGGCTGTCATGGCAAGCCTCAGATCGGAGTCGATATTGATCTTGCAGACTGCCATCTGAGCCGCTTTTCTGAGCTCGGACTCCGGGATGCCGATTGCGCCGGGCATCGCTCCGCCGTACTGATTGATCTTCGCCACGAATTCCTGAGGAACGCTGGAAGCGCCGTGCAGAACGATCGGGAAGCCGGGCAGACGCTCGGACACTTCCTGAAGTATATCAAGACGAAGCTTCGGATCCTGGCCGGGTTTGAATTTATAGGCGCCGTGGCTGGTGCCGATGGCGATGGCGAGGGAATCGACGCCGGTCCTGGTGACGAAATCCTCCACCTGGTCGGGATTAGTGTAGCTGGAATCCTCCGCGGCGACCTGAACGTCGTCCTCCACGCCTGCGAGGGTACCCAGCTCCGCCTCAACGACGACGCCGTGGGCGTGGGCGTACTCCACGACCTTTGAAGTGACTTCCACGTTCTCCTCATAGGGCTTGGACGAATAGTCGATCATAACGGAAGAGAAACCGCCGTCTATGCAGGACTTGCAGATATCGAAATCGCCGCCGTGGTCAAGATGGAGAGCGATCGGCAGATCGGTCTCGATGATGGCCGCCTCCACAAGCTTGGTCAGGTAGGTGTGGTTGGCGTACTCTCTCGCGCCCTTGGACACCTGAAGGATCAGCGGAGCGCGGAGCTCCTTCGCCGCCTCGGTGATGCCCTGCACGATCTCCATATTGTTAACGTTGAAAGCGCCGATGGCGTAACCGCCCTCGTATGCCTTTTTGAACATTTCTTTTGTTGTAACAAGTGCCATTTGTTTAGCCTCCTTTATTTTGTGGGATATTATATCCC
>JAILQN010000184.1 GCA_024699005.1 Clostridia bacterium | reverse complement strand
ACCGGAGATATTCTTTACGTTTATGAAACCGTCTGTGTAAGTGATTTCGAACAGATCGAGCCGTACCGAGGGAGTTTCAGCGAATGGAGCAAGATTGAGAGCTTCGCACGAAATAATGTTGCTGTCTGAAAAAGCGGCTCTGTCTTCACAAAGAACGGTCATTCTGGCGCCGGCGAAAAGAGTTGTGGCAGAAAACGAATAATCGCCGCCATTGGTTTTTACGTTGAAACGAAGATACTGATAGTGTATATCTGATGAATTTTCAAGAATTACCGCGCAAATATCGCTGCAGTCTTCATTGCTGCCGTCCTCCAGGTATTTTCCGCTATAAGAAAAAACCTCCCTGATAAAAAGCCCCGGGGCAAGTTCCCATGCCCCAAGCTTTGTTACGGAAAAAGATTCTGCCTCTGTCGTCTCATCTCCGGCAATGTCAGAAGAACCGGAACACGCCGAAAAACAGATGACTGCGGACAGAAGAATACAAAACAAGAAATAAATACGGTGTTTCATACAGAAGCCGGTGTCAGGATGCAAATACGTTCGATCCTAACGTAGGGACATGGTAGCAGATATAATACTGATCGTTGGACCAATCGCAGTTCGACTCGGTGAAGACTGTTTCACCCCATTCTGGTATCTCTATCGGGCAGACAAATTCGGCAAATGAAAGAATCATGGAGCACCCGGCGGAAACGTCGGTGCCCATATTCAACTGCTGAAATGTGACAATAGGTTTTACGTATTTTTTCCCCATCAGAAAAACTCCGTTGTAATACAATAATATATAGTGCTGCAGAATGATCCGGATACCTACAATATATAGTCAATAAACCATTCCCGCACAAAAACATCCATAATACTTTTAAAGTATTTTAATTCATCTTCCGCCGAATGTCAAGAGATATTACATCTTTTTTCGGAATTGTGAACTTTTTGTAACCAAAAACAGCAACAAACCGATATTAACGATGACAGAACAGGGTTTATCACACCACAGGAACGGATACCATTGTCTCCGGCAAATTTTCGAGTCTGGCGGAAATACGCAAAGTAAGTCTTGCGTCGGCGGCGTCGATCACTTCGTTTACGTCAACGTCGCTCAGAAGACGCCTTGCCTCGGTCATTTCTTCAAGCTTTGCGGAGAGCCTGAGTATCAGCCTCGAGTCGGCGGCTGTGATATCTCCGCTCATATCGGCATCGCCAAGGCGATATTCTTCTGTCTTTTCCGGTTCAGTAATATCACTCGTAATATTAAGAGGAGGATTGTTTTTACCAATACTGATACTCTCCCACTCTTCCTGTGTACCGGGATAAACTACGGTATCTATTGAATTGCAGCCATAGAATGCGCTGTCGCCAATGGTTTCGAGCGAAGCGGGCAGACTGATATTTTCCACTCCTGTACACTGACGGAACGCTGCCTTATCAACAGAACCGATCCCTTCGCCCAGGGTGATTTCCGCAGCCCTGAAGCAGCTGTAAAACGTGGCTTCGCCTACAGCCCCCACAGAACCGGGAACAGAGATCTTTTCAAGCGCGTAGCAATTGTAAAAAGCAAATGCCCCCAGAGATTCAAGTCCGTCGGGCAGCTCTGCACTTTCAAGGGCATAGCAGTCCATAAAAGCATGATCACCGATACTGCGGACGTTCACCGGTATCGATATTTCCCTTAAAGAATTGCAGCCCCGGAATGCGTGACCGTCGATAGCTTCAAGCGTCTCCGGCAGTTTTGCTTCTCCAAGAATGGCGCAGCCGTAAAAGCAATATGCCGGCACGGCCGTGATACCGTCCGGTATGGAAACTGACATCAGATTCGTACATTCAGCAAAGGCAAATTTGCCGAGATAAGTAAGGCTCGAAGGCAGCTCGGCTTTTTCCAGCGCGTAACACTGATAAAATGCGTGATTGCCGATGGAAACCAACCCCTCCGGGAAATACACTTCCGCAAGGACAGAGCAGCCTCTTACCGCGCTTTCGCCTATAGAAGTTATTCCGTCGTGAAGCTTCAGTTCGGAAAGCGAGGAACAATTATAAAATGTATACGGCTGAATCACGGTCACACCCTCCGGAATAACTGCCGACCTGAGCGCGAGACACTCTGCAAAAGCGAAAGAGCCAAGGGATTTCAATCCGGACGGGATATCGGCTTCCGTCAGGTACGGACATTCATAAAACGCATGACTGCCGATCGATTCAAGGCTTTCGGGCAGCGTGACTGTTTCAAGCTGACTGAACCCCCGGAAAGCCTGCGCAGGGATCGACGTGACGCCTTCGCCAATAACGACGGAAGAAGCATAATCCTTATACTCAGCCCAGGGATATGAGGCCGCCTGAGGGATCGCGCCGTTTCCGGATATCGTAAGCTCACGTCCTTCAAAACTCCAGGAAAAACCGCCGAACTCTCCCTCTGCGTCAGCCGCGAACGCGGCGCCGACGCAGGACAGGATGATTATGACCGAACAAATAAATGAAATAATCTTTTTCATATTCTTATTTCCTTTTTTCATGTGACAGAGATCAGTGGATAGTGAATTGTTTATAGTGGATAGCACGCGACCCGAATTGCGATGAACATCTACGGGCACCGCGCGAAAACCATCTATGTTGTTACAGTGTACTATCCACTTAGAAAACTATCCACTTAGAACTTGGAACTTGGAACTTGGAACTTTGAACTTTGAACTTATAACCACTATCCACAATCTACTGACAATTGTCAACTTTTTCAAAATACGTATCGGGATGTCCGGGATCGAACACCTCGTTAGCCCACATCAGCGTTATCAGATCATCAGTCTCCGACAGGTTCTGTATGCTGTGGGTATAACCGGGCAGCATACGCACCGCTTCGGGATTTTTGCCGGACACACGGAACTCAAAAACCTCACCGGAGCCGATCCTGCGCTCTTTTATCAAAGCCTCGCCCTGCACCACGATGAACAGCTCCCATTTGCTGTCGTGCCAGTGCTGACCTTTTGTGACTCCGGGGCGTGTGATATTGACGGAAAACTGCCCGCAGCCGGCGGTTTTAACAAGCTCCGTAAAGGAACCCCGCTCATCCGCGTTGACCTTCAGAGGATAGGCTGCTTTTTCGGGAGGCAGGAATGAAAGATAAGTCGAGTAGAGTTTTTTTATAAAAGAGCCTTCCGGCATTGCGGGGACAGTCAGATCATGCGGCAGTTCCCCAAAGGAATATATCATATCCGCAAGTTCGCCGAGTTTTACCGAATGAGCCCCGGGAGCATAGCAGTAATCGCCGTCGCCGCAAAGTTCAGCTTCCGCACCGCAATACCGGCAATGATACGCTTTCCCGCTAAGACAGTCAAGCAGAATGCTGACAAGATCGTCTATATACAAAAGCTCAAGAGACACTTCCCTGTCGTTAACTGTGATCGGCATCCCGCGCGGGATCCTGTGGCAGAAAGTGGCAACGACGCTGTTGTAATCCGGTCTTGACCACTTTCCGAACAGATTTGGAAGTCTGAATACGTAAACTTCGGCCCCCGTTTTCTTCGCATATTCAAACACGGCATGCTCGGCAAGCAGCTTGCTTTCGCCGTATGCGGAGCCCGCGTAACGCCCTTCCAGAGACGCCTGGATCGAAGAAGAAAGCATGACCGGACAGCCCGGGTTTTCTTCGCTGAGATAAGACAGCAGCCGTCCCGTAAAATCAACGTTTCCGCTTGTGAACTCGTTCTGTTCCTTCGGACGGTTGACTCCCGCAAGATGGAACACGAAATCACAGCCGGAACAGTATTGCCGCAGCAGACCGGGATCCGTATCGACGTCAAAAAGATAAATTTCATCGACTTTGATTTCCGATCTTGTGCGATTCTTGCCGTCGCGGATGTTTTTAAGAGCCTCCGTAAGGTTCCTGCCCACGAATCCGCCGGCGCCTGTTATAAGTATCTTCATTCGGTTTCTCTCCAGACGGTCTTTCTGACTATCCCCGTATAGCTCTGAATAAGCTTTACCGCTTTGGTCGATACGTTGATATCAGCGTAATCGGGAGCCTGCAGACCGTGATCTCCGCTGTCTTCAAGGCTCACGGCGATCCGCACAGCCTGAAGCAGCCCTTCTGTATCGATACCCGCCAGAGTGAAAAGCCCTTTGTCAAGAGCCTCCGGCCGCTCTGTCGAAGTGCGGATGCAGACCGCCGGGAAAGGCAGCCCTGCACAGGTGAAGAAGCCGCTCTCTTCCGGCAGAGTCCCGCTGTCGCTTACAACGGCGAAAGCGTTTATCTGCAGGCAGTTGTAATCGATAAAGCCCAGCGGTTCATGCTTTATGACTCTGCTGTCAAGCCTGAATCCGGTTTTTTCCAGCATCTTTGCGGAGCGCGGATGACAGGAATACAAAACGGGCATATTGTACTCTTCCGCAAGCCGGTTCACAGCCGTAAAAAGAGATCTGAAGCTCTTTTCGGAATCTATATTTTCTTCACGGTGAGCGCTCAGAAGAATGTACTTTCGTTTTTCAAGCCCCAGACGGTCGAGTATATCGCTTGATTTTATTTTTTCAAGCCGATCGGTCAGAACCTCCGCCATGGGCGATCCCGTAACGAATACCCTCTCCGCGGGCAGTCCGGAGGCAAGCAGCCAGTCTCTCGCGCGCTCGGAATACGCCATATTGACGTCCGAGATCACGTCCACGATACGGCGGTTGGTCTCCTCCGGCAGACGTTCGTCCCTGCAGCGGTTGCCCGCTTCCATATGGAAG
>JAILQN010000169.1 GCA_024699005.1 Clostridia bacterium | reverse complement strand
GTCCACGCACCATACGCATGTCCGGTCGCCGCAATCGTTTCAGTCTTCTTTGCTCCGCAAACGCTGCAGGTATATGTTTTCGTTCCTGCTGCAGTGCAGGTAGCGACTGTCGTAATTGAACCATTATCCCATATATGATCTGCCGTTTCTGTATGAGAAGCATCGTTGGCACAGATGCGCTGATGTTTCGTATCGTTCAATTTTGTCCACGAACCATACGCATGTCCGGTTGCCATAATCGTTTCGGTTTTCTTTGCTCCGCAAACGCTGCAGGTATACGTTTTCGTTCCTGCTGTGGTGCAGGTAGCGACTGTCGTAATTGAACCATTATCCCATATATGATCTGCCGTTTCTTTATGAGAAGCATCGTTGGCACAGATGCGCTGATGTTTCGTATCGTTCAATTTTGTCCACGAACCATACGCATGTCCGGTCGCCGCAATCTTTTCAGTCTTCTTTGCTCCGCAAACGCCGCAGGTATAGGTTTTGGTTCCCGCTTCGGTGCAGGAAGCTGCGCAGGTAATCACTCCGTCATCCCAGACGTGGTCCATAATCTCAATAATCGACGGATCATCGATGCACACACGTTGATGCTGTGCATCGTTCAGTTTCATCCAAGCACCGTAAGATTGATTTTCTGCCGGAACCGATTCCGTGGAAAACGGTATATTATAAGCTTTCGCATATGTCTGGGCATATGATCCCTCAACGCCGTGAATTGTGACATCCGTGCAGTTTTTGAAAGCAGCCTCCCCGATCCGCGTAGTCTCTTCCGGAATCCAAATATCTTTTATTCCGGCACCCTCAAACGCCGAATTGGCAATAAAAGTAACCGAATCCGGTATGATCACGCTTTTAAGACCGGTACAATTCCGAAATGTATAACCGCCTATCGTTTTTACGCTGTCTGGTATGTTTATACCTGCAAGTCCGGTGCAGCCTTCAAACACGCTGCGGTTCACAAGTTCTATATTCTTCGGCAAAACAGCACTTTCAAGACCGGTGCAGCCGGAGAACGCGCTTACACCCATAAATGATACACTGTCCGGTATGGTTATGCTTTTGATCCCTGTGCAGCCGCAGAACGCATAACATCCTATCGACCGGACTCCATCCCGTATGGTTACACTTTTAAGCCCGGTACAGCCGCTGAAAACTCCGGAATCTATCTCATACGAATACGGACCGCCATCATCAATATACTCATAGACAGGTCCTCCCGCGCCTATCGAGGTCACACTGCCCGGAATCGTTATACTTGTCAGCCCTGTACATCCTTTAAACGCAAAACTACATAAATTCGTTACGCTGTCCGGTATGGTTACGCTTGTAAGTCCGGAACAACGATAAAAAGTGAACCAACCGATCGACTTTACGCCGTTGTCAATCGTAACACTTGTAAGTCCGGTACAGCCGCTGAACGCGCCGGAGTCGACCACACGGGATTTCCAATACGGTTGAGCCTCGTCACCATAAATCTCCTGACTGTTATAAACCGCTTCGGTGCTCCCTATCGAGGCCACGCTGCCCGGTATATTTATGCTTCTCAGCCCGATACAACCATAAAAAGCGCGTTTTTCTATCGACTTTACACCGTACGCGATGTTTACGCTTATAAGCCCTGTACAGCCGGAAAAAGCGGATTCACTTATCGACTTTACACTGCCGGGTATCGTTACGCCTGCAAGTCCCGTGCAGCCGGAGAACCCGTAAGAACCTATCGTTTCAATGCCGTCCTGTAAGGTCACGGCTGTAAGCCCTGTACAGCCGGAAAAAGCGTAATCGTCTATCGAAGTTACGCTGCCCGGTATATTTACACCTGTAAGTCCTGTGCAGCCGGAAAAAGCGAACCAGCCTATTGACTTTACACCGTTTTTAATTGTAACGCTTGTAAGTCCGGTACAGCCACAGAATGCACCGGATGCAATCACTTCTTCTTCCCAAGGTTGATTAGAATAAACCGGTTCACTCGCGCCTATCGAGGTCACGCTGCCCGGGATTATTATACTTGTCAGCCCCGTACAGCCTTTAAATGCGAAATTGCCTATAGTCGTTACGCTGTCCGGTATAGTAATGTCGGTAAGGCCGGCGCAGCCGTGAAAAGCATGATCTCCTATCGATGTCACGGTTCCGTCATCGGGAATGATACTGTTCTCAGATCCGAGTATAAGCATTTTTGGCTCAGTTTCAATAACACAATTACCTGAGCTGTGATATTTCCGGTTATCCGCTGACACTTCTATCGATTCAAGCCCGGTGCAGCCAAAGAACGCGTCATCTCCGATCTCAGCCAGCCCTCTCCCGATGGTAACACTCGTAAGTTCCGAACAATTTTCAAACGCGTATCCGCCTATCGACGTAACGCTGTCAGGTATTACCACGCTTGTAAGTCCTTTACAACCAGAAAACGAGTAAGCGCCTACAGATGTTACACCTTCCTCTATTACGACGGTTTTGATGTATTCATCCGTACTAAACGGTGAATTGTTCCGAGCATAATCCTTCATCGCTCCCGTTCCGCCTATTGTCAGCATACCATCGCTGTCACGTGTATAACCGATGTTATCTCCGCAGGCGCCGTAATGAACTATCATTGCCGCGGACGCAGTCGTAAGCATACCGGAAACCGCGCCAATAACAAAAATACAACAAAGCAGTATGCTGATCATCTTTCGCATCATGATGATTCCTCCTGTTTTAATAATACACAATTCCCGTTTATTTTTCGCTGCGTAATGATGTTTTTGTCTTTCTCAGTCAGCCGTGCGGGTGACTACTCAGCGTCGCCCGCACACGAATACTATAATTGATATCTTATTAAAATTCCCGGCACTGCAGATTCAACGCACAAAACTCTCTCATATCGACTCATCGTGCCGCGACTGATACCTGATGACCAGGAACGAGATCACGTAAAGGAAGATCACGAATCCGATCAGAGCAACATACGCTTCGTTCGAAGATGTCAGGGCACAGGTATCGTATACGCCGTGCATTATGACTGCGAGGACGACACCGATAAAATTAAGGATCCTGGCGCGCACGGTATATCCACTGTTGGCATACTGTTTTGCGAGACCGTAGAACAATCCCATGACCACGGCGAAACTCGCGTGGCCCGGAATGGCGAGCAGGGCTCTGGGCAGGGCGACCGCCAGACCGTAGTTGAACACGTATCTGACGTTTTCGAAAGCGGCGAAGCCCAGGGATACGAACACCGCGTAAACTATGCCGTCGAAGCGGTAGTTGAAATTCGGGTCGCGCCAGGTGCGGCGATACAGCATCCAGAACTTCGCGCCCTCCTCGGCTATGCCGATGACGAAGAACGCCAGAACGGCGGTGTACTCGAAGGATTCGGGATCAAACCGGATCCCGACTATTCTCTCGCCCACTATCTCCGGTATCATGGCGATGAACGCGGCAACTATCCCCCAGAAGATCAGGGACAGCAGCAGCGCAGGCGGTTCCGGCTCCGCCATATCCTTGCGGTATACGTAGAACATCAGCCCGACTGCAGGTATGACCGCCGCGCCGATGTAGATGGCAAGATAAATATTTAATCCTGTAAGAAAGAACATGGCTGCACCTCCGTAATAAGCGAACAGCATACAGCAAACAGGTAACAGCGCGTGCTGAAGACGAAAAATTCAAAAAGAAGATACCGCGCGTATGCTTCATCGGAAACCGACTGGTATGAAATCATAACTGAAACCTGTCTCTTTACTACATTCGCGCGGTGCCTGCTGATTGTTGTCGTTATATTATCTGCGTGTTGTTTGTTGTTAGCTGACACCTGTCACCTGTTCCCTGTCACCTGTCACCTTTTAAAAAACTCCGTCATGGTCTCAAAGAACCGCACAAACTTCATCATTATGGTAAGCAGGGCGCCGAGAGCAGAGAAGATACCCGTCCTGTCCAGCGCCTTCGCGGCGGTGACGGATATCGCCTGCGGCAGCGTAGTGGCCGTGTTGTCTTCATATTTTTTATAGGACGAAGAGTTGAACGAGCCGCCGTTCTTTATGGTGAAATCGAATATCCTCTGACCGAAGGGCGTGAACGATGACGTTCCCAGCTGCTGATACGTGACCGTCAGGTTGAAATGCACCTTCTGGATCTTCGGAAGTGCGCCCTCAAACGGCACGCTCGCGGTCTCGCCGGGTTTGATGATACGGAACGGGTTTTTGAATTTCAGCCCCGAATCCTTTGCCGCAATATCCAGGATCAGCAGCGGAGAAGTTGAATCATTCTTCAATATCAGGCTTGAATCCTCAGAACCGACATAACCCTCAAGGCTGGAATTGAATTTCGCATGAACAATAAACGCCGGCGACGCCGCTGTATGGAACTGCGGATACTCCGGAGATTCGTAAATATCCTTTATCGGATTTTCGGACAGCGCCTGCCGCAGCAGGAACGTACGGGTATACTCGTCCATGCGTTCCAGACCGTGGAAATAGCCGTCGATCAGCCACGTATTGTCCGGCAGATAACATGTGGAAGCATCCACCTCCATGGACGGCGAGATATGAGTGTAACCGGAACGTGTGCACTCGGTCCCCTTCGCGGAGTAGCCGTCAGCGAACCTCTTTCCGTAAGGAGCGCAGGTCGCCCCCGTAGAAGCCGTGACCGGGATTATGCCGTCCGACTGGACGCGGGAGCCGGTAACAGCCGGTATGCCCATGCCCGCCATTATGGAGATATTCGTCCCCGCCGCCTGAGCCTTTTTGAAATTCTCACCGAATTTTGCCATATAGGTCTCGTGGAAGCGGGTGGTCTGCGCGATAAGATCTTTGCTCTCATCCGGGTCAAGGAGTGTCCCGATCAGTTTTTTGTAATGTTCATAGGGTACAAAATCCCAGATAGACGGCCAGTATCCGGCAATATCGAGCAGATCCGGATAGCAGGCGTGCACAAGTTCGTTTATAACGTTGAACCAGTCGGTTTCAAACAGCAGATGAAAATCCGTTTCCTGCAGAAAACCGTATTCAAGATACTCTATCAGTTTGTTTACGTCCACGTCAAGCTGATCGGACAGTATGTCGTAAGCGAGAGTGGCGCCGCCGAGCGCCGGGACCGCCATCATAAGGTTGTTGACCTTCTTGCCGTTTTCCGCCGGGTCGAGGGATATATACGTCCCGGCAAGCTGTCCGCCGTAGGACTGGGCGACGATATTCACCTTCTTCGCGCCGGTGGTTTTAAGCACGTCGTCCACAAGCTCTGAAAGCCTGCGGGCGTTCTCCTCCGCGCCCATGCGGAAGTCGTGCCCGAAAACGAAGGTGTTGTTTTCGTCGATTTCGCCTTCAAGATGATTGGCAAGCGTTTTGTCGCCTTCGACCTCCAGATTCGCCCAGCGGGACGCCTCCGCAGTCGGCTCCAGATGCGGATGCAGCTCCTGCACGCTTCTGCCGTTTTTGTCGCACTGCAGAAAACCCAGATATTTATAAAGATACGGGCGCAGCAGCTGCCTTATCGATTCATAATCCCCGGTGTCAAGATAGCCCATTTTGCGGATGATGGGCATTATTTCCTTCATCACGTCGTCAAGCACCGGAGCTATGTCCATCCACCAGACGATCTTCTCGCTGCCGTTTTCGTCGTAATCGCAGAGCTGAGCGGAGGAATAACCGCCGCAAACGATAAGGGGATATTCGCTTTTTTTGAAATCCGTGTCATAGGCGCCGCCGGTTATAAACAGGCCTCCGGCGATCAGAACAACGGAAAGAATTACGGAAATGAACCTTTTCATATCATCGCTCCTGATTGCGTTTATGTGTTGAGAATGTCCCGATCAGGCAATTTTGATCAGGAATATGCCGTGTTTTATTTAAACAGACAAAACATCACTATTATTACAGCAAGATGCACTACAGCGAATACCGGCAGCGTCACCATGAATTTCTTTTTACGTGTCTTGTGACGGATAAGAAGCATGGTCAGCCACTCGGCGCATGCTCCGCCGAGAATACCGACGGTAAGCAGGACTCTTTCCGGAACACGCCGTTTTACAGCCTGTGCCGCCGTTTTATCATAAACTGTCAGAAAGAAGGAGATAAAACTGATCACGGCGTAATATATCAGCAGAAAAAGCAATAAATGTGCCGCATTTATATTTGTTTCCATCTGTTTTTACCATTTATTGTCACAATGCTCGCAGAAAGCGATCATATTGTTTATATCGATCCTCTCACCGTCGTCCGCGATGACGTAACCGTTCCACAGGCCGTGGACCTGATGGGTGATGCTGCCCAGCAGCCCCGGGATTATCCTGCCGCCCCGGTTGTCGTATTTCGGGGTCATGGTCAGGTTGAAACGCCCGTCGTCCGAGGTGAACACCCAGGGCTTCATATAGTCGGAGGTATCCACGTCGAGATACAGGTTGCCGATCTTATGGACGCGCCTGTCGATGAAAAGGGTGTTCTCGGTAAACGCTTCCATTTTGCCGAAGCCCCAGCCTATCTCGAAACCGAACAGTCTTCCGTCCGGCAGGCGGGTCGAGCCGTTGCCCCACCACCACTGCTCGTGATAGGGCCATACGCCGCGCCCGTGGTCCAGCACGCAGAATGCGGTTTCGGTATCCAGTGCGATCATGCGGCCGCCGATCTTCACAAAACCCGAAGCCGGCATGCAGTTCATCTTTTTGTTGAGATAAAACCTCGTGGGATCGTCAAACGGCACTGCCATCTCCAGGAATTCGTTGGGCTGCGGTATATTCGCGCGAAGTTCCGCGTGGATTTTCCCTTTCGGCGAAATCGCGTCAAGCATAAAAGCCCTCGCTTTGTTCGAAGCATTCAGCTCTATACGGAAACCCGGAGAGGATTTTTTCAGTGTGTGGGGGACGCTGTCGTCCGCGGGCAGCCCCATTCTGCCGAAAGTGAGCAAAGAGGGGCTGAGCACCTGCAGCTTTTCACCGGTCTCGCGGTCAAAGATACAGAAAACCGCTCCGCCCGCTATGGAGATATCGGCAAACGTGATCTGTATCGTGTAGCGCCGGTCCTCAAACTGATAAAAATCCCACTCCTTAATCCGCGCAGGGTTTGCGCGGATGTTTTCGCGGTTGTAAACGTAATGATCCGCCCTTGCCCAGCCCGGAGAGGCGACTGCGCCTTCGGGGGTAAGGAGTTTTGTTTTTTCGGTGATTTCAATTTGTCTCATCTTACCACATTCCTCAAAATATAATACCTGATAGTTCCGTACATTGAATTTGGAACCCGGAACTCAGAACTCAGAGCTTAGAGCTTGGAACTTGGAACTTGGAACTTGGAACTTAATCACAACTGATCCAGCGTCAGTTCGAACGCCGGAAGAAATTCTTCCGTAAATATCAACGCCTCCGGCACGTTCAGTTTTTCTATTGCCGAACGGGCGGAATCCTCAGCTTTCGAAAATTCGGCATTGCCCGCCTTGCGCTCCTCCACACATTTGATAAGCGCGGAGATCTTATCCGCGGCCTTGACAAGAGGCTTCAGGTCCGCGTCCGCCTCATCTCCGAAAAGGAGCGGTTCAAAATCCGCCCTCAGATCCTCCGGCAGGCATGCAAGAAGACGTTCCGACGCAGTCCTTTCCACCGCGTCGTAAGCGGTTTTTATATCGCTGTTATAATATTTGACAGGAGTGGGCATGTCGCCCGTCAGTATCTCCGGTACATCGTGGAACAATCCCAGAACACAGGCGCGGTCCGGATCATAGTTTTTGCGAAGACGTCTGTTCCCGATCACCGCCAGAGCATATGCCACTGCGGCGACCTCCTGCGAATGCTGCGAGAGAGTATCCGGAAAGGTATTTCGCATAAGGGCCCAGCGGTCTATATACTTCATCCTTCCAAGGAACGCGAAAAAGCTGTACGGGCCCTGCATTATCTTTTTACCCTCGCTCCGCCGCCTTTTATCACGTTCTCCACTTCCGCAAGCACAGCGGTAGAAGTGTCGCCCGGGGTGGTCATTGCCAGCGCGCCGTGCGCGACGCCGTAATTGACCGCGACGGCCGCGTCATTATACGTCATAAGCCCGTAGATAAGACCGGATGCGAAGGAATCACCGCCACCCACGCGGTCGAAGATCTCCAGAGCGTCCAGTTTCATGCCGTGGTTGATCGTTCCGCCTGCGTAACATACCGCGCTCCAATCGTTGACCGTGGCTGTCTTTACGGTGCGCAGAGTGGTGGCGATCACCTTGAAATTCGGATAAACGCCGACGGCCTTTTCAAGCATCTTTTCATAGCCGCCGAGATTAAGGGATTTCAGCGATGCGTCGTTGCCCTCTATCTCGAATCCGAGACAAGCCGTAAAATCCTCCTCGTTGCCGATCATAACGTCAATGCAGGGAGCTATCTTTTTGTTTACCTCACGGCATTTTTCCAGACCGCCTATCCCCTTCCACAGAGAAGGACGGTAATTGAGATCATAGGATACCACTGTTCCGTATTTTTTTGCGGCCTTTACTGCCTCGATCGCCACTTCAGCCGCCGATTCGGACAGCGCTGCGAAGATACCGCCGGTGTGGAACCATCTTACGCCGAGATCGCCGAATATATGATCCCAGTCAATATCGCCCGGAACGAGTTGTGATATTGCCGTATTGCCCCTGTCTGACACCCCGGACGCTCCGCGTATGCCGAAACCACGCTCGGTAAAGTTGAGACCGTTCCGGACCTGCCTTCCGATGCCGTCGTACGGGACCCATTTAATAAATGAAGTATCAACACCGCCCTGCAGGATAAGATCCTCACACAGTCTGCCTACATCATTGTCGGCGAATGCGGTAACTACCGCTGTCCTTTGACCGAAGCAGCGTCTGAGTCCCCTTGCCACGTTGTATTCGCCGCCGCCCTCCCACACGCGGAAGGAACGGGTATTCCTGACCCTGCCGTCGCCCGGATCAAGACGAAGCATAACCTCGCCTAACGCCAGCATATCATACCTGCAATTGTCTTTGTTTTTTATATTAAGTACAGCCATAATCCACCTCGTGTCTTTTTCATCTATTATATGCTTTTTTCATTTTTTTTCAAGAGCGTATTTAGCATTGTGGAATCTCTGTTTTATACTGCATAATGCATATTAAAAAGAATACCCGTGAATACCGGGCGGTATTCACAGGTGTTCTCTCGTTTGACGATTTGCCCACCGATCAGACTATTGCCTTATCGGGATCTCGACATTAACCGTCGTAAAAGTTTTCAGCAGGTATTACGCCTCGAAAACTACCGCACAGTAGGGCAGATATACGTATGCGGGGATGATCTGGCCATGATATTTAACCTTGATCTTGCCCCAATCGCCAGAAACTGCATTAACGGTGAACTGGGTGCCCTTCTTAAGGGTGCCATACTTAAGGGAGTTGGCGCTGGCAGCCCTGTAGATGTTGACAGCCTTCATAGCTACATAGAGGCCGGGCTGAGCAAACTGATACTCTGCGAAAGCCTTGAACTGACGAAGGTAAACATAACCCTTGATGGTCTTGCCGGAGCTGATGTAAGAAACATAGCCCCAGTCGCCGCCGATAGCTTCAACAGCAACGATGTCGCCCTTCTTGAGAGCAGCGATCTTCTGACCATAAGCGGTAGCATACTTATAAACATAAGCCTTGGCAGCCGTTACGGTGTAATAGCCGTCTGTGAAGGTGCCGGGAAGCTGAAGCTGTGCGCAATAGGGAAGATAAACCCAGCCGGTCTTGGCGCCGGTGGTGGTGGCGATGTTCTTAACATAGCCCCAGTCGCCAGCATAAGCAGCAACCTCAAACTGGACGCCCTTCCTCGCGATTGCGAAGTGATCAGCAGCGCCGGAGGGAGCGGTGAATACATAAACACCGTTCTTAGCGGCTACTTCGTAGACGTCGGGAGCGCCAGCGGCGTTCGCCATAACTACGGAAGCAGAGAACAGGCAGATAACTGCCATCAGGATCGCGACAAGTTTTGTCTTAACAGATTTTGTCATAACGATTGAACCTTTCTTTCTTTTTAATGTTTTTCCCGTTCGTGCGGCTTGACGGGCGCGCGTTTCACGCCTTTTGAATTGATCGGTAATGCCGCTTACCGCCTTGGACGCACTTGCCTTGAGACAGCCACGCCCCGAAACATACCTAAAAAAACCGCAGAGGTTTCTTTATGTCGGAATTATATCACCTATTTTTGCGTTTGTCAACAACAAATCCAAAATTTTTTAAATTTTTTTTAAGGTTTCTTTTTGTTTCATTTCAGCTTTTATATTCTTTTAATACTTTACTTTAACGTTTAAGTATTCGGTATGAACTTATCATGGATCGCGGTCACGGCCTTTTCGGATTCCGATTTGTCTATAAGCACGCTTATCTTGATCTCGCTGGTCGAAATCATCTGTATATTGATGTTCTGCTCATACAGAGCTTCAAACATCTTTGCCGCGGCGCCGGGGTGCGTCTCCATTCCCGCGCCTACCACGCTCACTTTCGCGCAGTCCGTATCGCAGGAGATCTTCTTGTCCGCGAGCTCATATACGGTATGAAGGATGTCGACGGCGTCCTGCCCGTCATCCTCGGGCACAGTGAAGGCGATGTCCTTCGAGCCGCCGCGCCCTACGGATTGAAGTATTATATCCACGTTTATGTTTTTCTGCGCCAGGACCGAGAATATTTTAAAAGCAATCCCCGGGGTATTGGGCACGTCGATTATGGAGATCCTCGCAACGTGATTATCCGACGTGACTCCTCTGACAAGCATTTTTTCCATTTTGGCAGCCTCCTTGACTATCGTTCCCGGCGCCCCCGTAAGACTTGAGAGCACCTCTATCTCAACATTGTATTTTTTGCCCATCTCGACCGACCGGTTATTCAGCACCTGCGCGCCCAGGGTGGCAAGCTCGAGCATCTCGTCATATGTGATCTCGTTCAGCTTGCGTGCGTTTTTCACCTTACGCGGGTCCGCGGTATAAACTCCGTCCACATCGGTGAATATCTGGCATCTGTCCGCGTGCAGCGCCGCCGCGAGCGCGACCGCGCTGGTATCGGAACCGCCGCGGCCGAGCGTGGTTATATCGTCATATTTATTGAGCCCCTGAAAACCGGCGACGACCACGATCTTATGCATATCGAGTTCGCGGCTGAGTCTGTCGGCGGTTATGCTTTTTATCCTCGCGGCGGAATACTTCGAGTTGGTGTTGAAGCCCGCCTGCCAGCCGAGCAGCGAAATAACCGGACAACCTATACGGTCGATCGCCATGGCCAGAAGAGCGATGGAGATCTGCTCCCCCGCGCTCATAAGCATATCCATCTCACGCTTTGACGCGCGCGGATTGATTTCTTTTGCTTTGGCAATCAGATCGTCAGTGGTGTCGCCCTGGGCGGAAACCACCACCACAACATCGTTACCCGCCTTATACGTATCGGTGACTATCCTCGCGACGTTGTTAACCCTCTCTGCGTTCGCGACGGAAGACCCGCCGAATTTCTGAACAATAAGAGCCATTTTTCCAACCTCCATACAGCGGATCGTGTCAGCGGTCATTACGATCAGGAACCATAACACCCGCTCTCCACTCTTCTCTCTCAATAATCCGTGATCCTGAGTACCTGCTCAAGACGGAACCCGTCAAGCGAACCGATAAACTCCTTCATATCCCTGATCACTGCAGGCGCCGTTGTGAACGCCAGTTCGTCCGCCGGAGCGTTTTCGCGTTCAAGCATGTGGATATGCCCGAACTTGCCGCGCAGGGCATCCGGAAGATCTGCGGGCTTTGCGCCGGCAAGGATCTTTACACGGATATACATGGGACAGACCTGCGATTCGGCGTCTGACACGTAACACTCGATGCCTTCCGCCCACTCGTGATGCAGACTGCGGGAGATATGTCTCGCAGCGTCTATAACGTCCGCGACGACCGCGCTTGCTGTGGGGAATTTGCCGGCTCCCCTGCCGTAGAAAACCACCTCGCCAAGGGCGTCTCCGCGCACGAGTATAGCGTTGAACACGTCGTCCACGCTGGCAAGCTGGCTGCCCCTGCCGACCAGGGCCGGCGCAACGTATATGGCGACCTTGTCGTCGGGCAGTTTTTTTGCGGAACCTATAAGCTTGATTTCGGCACCGGCGGCTGCGGCGTACTGCACGTCGGCAAGAGTAATGTTACGTATGCCCTCGGTGGAAATCTCGTCCACGTTCACCTGTCTGCCGAAACACTGCGTCGCCAGTATGCAGATTTTGCGGCAGGAATCAAAACCGTCCACGTCCGCCGACGGGTCCCGCTCCGCGTAACCCAGATCCTGCGCCTCTTTAAGAGCGTCGGCAAACTGCGAGCCTGTACGGAACATTTTTGTAAGGATATAATTCGTGGTGCCGTTCAGGATTCCCGCAACCTCGGTTATCTCGTTTGCGGTGAGGCAGTGGCGTATAGGCCTTAAAATAGGGATACCGCCGCCCACGCTCGCCTCAAACAGCAGATTCGCCCTGTTCGCGGAAGCCAGCGCCATAAGTTCGTAGCCCTTTGCAGCAATAAGCTCCTTGTTTGAGGTAACGATGCTCTTGCCTTTCAGCAAAAGCCGCTTGACGTATTCGTAGGCAAAGGTCGCGCCGCCCATGGTCTCCACGACGATCTCGACCTCCGGGTCGTTCTCGATAAGTGTAAAATCCTTGATGAACAGATCCGAGTAAGGGCTGCCGGGGAAATCCCGTATATCAAGGATATACTTTATGTCAAGAGAATCCTGAAGACTGTTTTTGACAATCCTGTCGTGGTTCTTTGTTATCAGTTCGACCACGCCCGATCCGACCGTGCCGAAGCCCATTACGGCTATTTTCATAGAAGTTGCTCCTTATGTGTGTTGTGTGTTGCGTATTGCGCCCGAAAAGTTTTGATAACACAAATCAGCAGCCTTTTATCGCAAAACGCAAAGCACAAAACGAATTGCGCATCAACTGTCCGCAGCGAAACGCAGCTCGCTTTTCTGTATGATGATCCCCGCTCCGTTCTCCGAAGGGCGGAGTCTGGCGGGTATTTTTCCTTTTACTATATAATAAAGGGTTTTCGTATCGGTTACAATCTCAAAACTCTCCCGGTATGAGAACATGATCTTTGTGATCTTCGCGCCGGGCAGTATTATCTGCAGATCCGGCGAACCGGAAACGAATGCTATCCCGCAGCCGTCAATCGAACCCGCGGTGCGGTTGTCCCAGGCGCATTTGAGAAGATCGCAGCACTCGTCGCAGAACGGCGACGCGAAAAAGCTTCTGTTCTGTTCTTTCGATCGGACAGCCGATATATCAGGCGCGTCGGAGCAGGAAACACACAGGGCGTCTATACCCATTATGTCGCAGAACGGACCGCACCGCTTGCCGATCATCTGCTTTTCGAGGGTCCATAACGGCTTTTTGACACGTATCACACCGATATATATGCCGTTCCCTCCGAAAATGAACGCCCGTGTGTTTTCCGATCCCGCCGAACCGAGTATAAATCCGCCGTCTTCGGGCAGCACGGTGAGCTCATATTCCCGCAACTCCCTCGACCCGCAGCGGTTCGCTTCTCTGTCCGCGGCAAATTGCAGCGCGCCGTGTACAATATTCTTTACACATTGTACATTGCGCATTGCACCTTGCTCTTTACTCATATCCGTTGGGGTTTTTACTCTGCCAGTTCCACGCATCGCGGCACATATCCGCGACGTCATATTGCGCTTTCCATCCGAGGACCGTCTCCGCCTTGTCGGCGTTGGCGTAGCTGAACGGCACATCGCCGGGTCTGCGCGGACCGATCTTACAGGGGATCTTCACGCCGTTTACCTTCTCGAACTCGCTGACAAGCTGCAGAACGCTCGTTCCGTTGCCGGTGCCGAGATTGAATATCTCGACTCCGCTGTGAGCGAGCACGTAATCGACCGCTTTGACGTGCCCCTTCGCGAGGTCAACCACATGGATATAATCCCTTACGCCGGTTCCGTCGGGAGTATCGTAGTCGTTCCCGAATACTGACAGATACGGTCTTTTTCCCACCGCGACCTGAGTTATATAAGGCATCAGGTTGTTCGGCTGTCTGGGAGACTCGCCGATAAGTCCGCTCGGGTGCGCTCCGACTGGATTGAAGTACCTGAGCAGCACGACGTGCCACTCCGGATCGGATTTCGCGACATCGGTCAGAACCGTCTCCATCATGATTTTCGTTGTGCCGTATGGGTTTGTGGCTTTTCCCGTAGGCATGGTCTCCACGAACGGCACGGGATTTTTATCTCCGTAAACCGTTGCGGAGGACGAAAACACGAATTCTTTGCAGCCGTTTTCGCGCATGATCTCCACAAGCGAAATGGTGCCGGAGATGTTGTTGTCGTAGTACTCCACCGGTTTCTGCGCGGACTCCCCCACCGCTTTCAGCGCGGCAAAATGGATAACGGCATCAATTTTATTCTCTTTGAATACTTTGTCAAGATTTTTTTTGTCGCGTATATCGCTTTCGTAAGCGGGAAAATCCCCGCCCGATAATCTGCGTACCCGGGCGAGAGATTCAGGCTTTGAATTGCAGTAATTGTCGACCGTAACTATATCGTAGCCCGCCGCAAGCATTTCAACGCAGGTATGCGAGCCGATATACCCTGCGCCGCCTGTAATAAGAATTGCCATTTAAATCGTTTCCAGTCTATTTTTATTAAATTCAGTTATCAGTTAACTGTCAACTATGCTCAACGAATGCCCCAATCGGCGGTCTTCTCGGAAACAAAATCACCGATCTTTGTAAACAGCTCCGATAAATACTCGCTTACGCCCGGCCAGTACTGACTGTTGACAAGCCATATCACCGCGGCGGCGATCAGCGCAATGATTATCAGAACCACGAACAATGCTATGGGGAACGGCCGTTTATATTTCTTTTTAAGCAGTTTCGCCCTGCCTTTGGTTGTACGCATTTCGCCGGTGATGTGGGTGCCGATTACGCTGTCATTGAGAAGAAGAAACGCTTCCATGACCACGTAATTGCAGAAATCGTCCTCTGTCTCATCTGCCGTGCGGGCTATCGTGCGGACGTTCGCCTGAAGCCCGACAGCCGCAGTGATGACCATCGTGGGCATGCCGTCCGGGGAAGGCGCACCTTCCACAACAGACATTCCGTACGGCATATTATAATAATCCCTCGCATTATTCGCAGACAGGTTGCCCGTATTGGTATCGGTTTTTTTCTGTTCGTACGGCGCAAAAGCGACAAGCCCGTCAAACCCGGAGATCAGCTTGCCGGCGTGCGAAATGTATTTTACGAACGGTGTGGATGCTATCGCCACGCCCGTTTCCTGCGCCTGGGCGGTCTGAGCGAAAACGCCTATGCCCCAGGACGCCTCAAATTCCGAGAATCTGCCCGTACGGATCCCGAACACCTTTTCGATATAGGGAAAAACGAATCTGTTGAAGGTAGGCAGAGTGCGGTCTTCGGACAGTGTTATGAACATTATGCACTGCTCCGGAGAACGGATGGCGAAGCCCGGAAATACGCCGTCGTCAAGGCAGAAAGGTGTGGAATTTTCGGGCAGACGGGCCTGCATAAGGTAGTTGCCCCCGCCGGGACGGTTCAGGATCTTGTCGGCGATTGCCTTGTTCTGCACAAGATTGAATCTGAACGCCGCCGCCACGGAGCGTTTCGCCTCATAGTAAAGAGCATCGCAGACAAGGATTATTATTGTATCGCTGTTCTCGACCGCCGCGCCGATCGCGGGCATTCCGTCGCGGACTTTCCCGAACCACTCAAAGCCGGAAAATTCCACGTCGAGCGCGGAGCGTACAGCGTAATTGACTACCGCTTCGGTTTTGGCAAATCCCGGAGTGTCGGGATTGCCGAATGCAATAATACTTGTTTTCATACTGTTACCTCAATTACCTCAGCTGTTGATTGTCCAGCTGGCGACACCATAGTAGGGGTTGTCCATGTCGTGTTCGTCGTACCAGACCTGCGGATAACGGGGATTCGGATTTTTTTTCGCGAGCGAGGTATCCACGCCAAGAGTCTCGCCCGGACGGACCAGTCTGCCGATGACCGCGAGCCGGCCCATCACTCCGCCCGATATCTCGTAAGAGCAGGTGGACAGGGTAAGAAGCTTGTCCGTCGGTCCGATATCCACGCCTGTATCGTAGAGTCTGCGTTCATTTATGCTTTCCACGAATTTCATGAAGTTGTCTTCACTCGGGAACGTCGTATTCACGTAATTGAACAGATATCCGTTATCGCCGGTCGAGTAGCCGTTCGTGATAAACGCCGCGTATACTTTGAAAGTGTAATCCTCGTATATAGTGCTGTATTTTATAATGGGTGATTCCGCAAATCCCTCGATCGTATAATACTTTTCCAGCGCAGCGAACAGCATGCCGTCGGTCATATTGTGACCGTAAATCACGTTGTTCGTATCAAGAACAGCGCCGGAATTGCTGCCGTCAAGATAGATCTCGCCGTAGCGGGAATAATTACCCTCCATATCGTGGTGAAGATAGTAATCCTCCTCATCCTCGTTATTGGGATCGGCATCCGCCGGATGGTGCATGACCGCGTAATCGACCTGGGTGTCGGGAATGGATATCCAGCCGCAGAACTCGCTGTTTTTGGCGTAAAGACTCGCGTAACGTATATTCATTCCGTCCGGGAAATTCACGTCCGGATACTGTGCCTTAATATTCAGCCACCGGGTTTCAAGAGCCTGTTCGTTGGCATTCTCGACTTCCTGCATGCTCTGTATTTCCGCGCGCATAGCCTGCTGTGTCTTGTGATCGTTGTAATTATTTACGAAATAAACAAAACAGGCGATGATGATCAGCGCGGAAAAATCCATCACTATCTTCCTCAGGCCTTCTTTCGCGGTGTCGCCGCTCCAGGGCAGGAAACTCGCGAAGAACGCAGATACCGGATTCCTGCGCTTTTTGGTATCGCGCCCGTTGGCTGTTGCTCTTGCGGCGGGAACGTAGGAATTTCTCGCGGAAGTCTGCGTGTTCCGCCGGGCGCGCTGAGCCGTCCGCTGCTGTCCTTCGGCCGGTCTCTGTCCGTATTGCACCTGCTTCCCGGCGATTGGCGGAGGTGTCCGCTGCTGTCCTCCGGCCGGTCTCTGCCCGTATTGCACCTGCTTCCCGGCGTCCTGCGGAAGCATCCGCTGCGGATCTCCGGCCGGTCTCTGAATGATTCCGGACTGCCTCTGAGCGGCAGCGCGTGAGGCCTCGCCGGACGTGCGATAGGTGTTTGTCGGCGGTTTAGGGCCCGTTTTCCCCGCGGCGGCGGAGGAATCTGTGAAGATATCCCTCTGGGTGATCCTGGTGGGCACTGTTCCCCTGCCCGCGCCGGTTTGCCGGACGCTCATCCCCTGCCCTGCCGGTCTGGGCGAAGCAGGAATATGATACTGAGGCCGGTCCTCGCCGTTTTCGGGACGGGCAGGTACGCCCGGCGCCGCCGGTCTGAGATATGCCGGACCGGAAGGAGCTGCGGGAACTTCCTTCGCTTCATCGGGAAGATTGTTGATAGTGAGATCGTTGTCTGAATCCATTTGTTGTCCGCTTGCTTTTATTTATATGATAATAATTCCATATTCCGATTATCCCTGCACCGGGTACCATTTTGAGCCGTTCGCCCAGGGGTTTGTGCCGCCGAATACGTCATAGTACAACTGCGGATAGCGTACGTTTTCGGTGACACTCGCGCTCGAGGTATCCACATTCTCGCTCTCACCCTCGCGCACAAGACGGGCCATGAGCACGAAACGCGCATTCTGAGCCGAGCCGCGGTCAAAGAAATACGTGCAGGTAGACAGAGTCAGTATTTTATCCGTGGCGATAACGTCGACGCTCGTTTTAAGGTAGCTGCGCTGCATTATCTCGTTATAGAACTCCGTAAAGCTTGCGTCGGTCATGTCTGCGGCAGGATAATAGAAAAGATAGCCGTTGTCGCCTTCATCCGTGCCGTTAGTACGGAACGCCGCGAAAACCTTCCATTTATAATCGCGGAACAGTGTGTCGAATTCTATGACCGGTCTCGCTTTGTAGAAATCAAGTTCGTCGTAATGCTCGATCTCGGCAAAAATAAGCTCATTGTCCTCAAAATGGTGACCGTAAAGCGTAGTGTTCTTGCTGAGCCCCACATAATCGCAGTATTCATCAAGAAAGATCGCTCCGTATTTTGTATAGCTGCCGTAGTTGTCATGTTTCAGATAATAGGAGTTGTCGTCAGTCTGGTAGACAGGAAAGTCGATACAGGTCTCCGGCACGGTCAGCCATCCGACTAAATCGGAGTTCTGCTGGTAAAGATCAATGAACTTCTGCTGTATGCCCTGAGGAAATGTCTTCGTATAGGTCTGTGTGAACTGTATCGGCGATACAGGCTTATAGCTCAGCGGATTCTGCTCCGGGGGTTCTATCCTTTCTCCGGCGGAAACAGCGTCCGCAACCTCGCCCTCGTCCTTATGACGCAGCTGAAGCCCCAGATACAGCATGGAAGCGATGGCAATCGCGATAGTCAGCACGATAAGCACGACGCTTATATTGTTTACCGCTCTGCCGGCAGACGGCTGTTTTTTTTGTTTTTTTATCTTTTTCACAGGCTGAGGCTCGGGAACTTTTGTCCTTGCGCCGGACGCGAAAGAATAACCGCCATTTCCGGGCTCCGCAGGAACGGCATCGCGTTCATCCTCGAAAACCACTTTTGTACCGCCCTCGCCCCTGCGCAGAACGGCTGGCCCTTCATCAATACGTTCTGCGCCTCTCTCTGCCGTAGGAACGCGAGCGGGAGCTGCAGGAGACGAAGGCTGACGACGAGGCATCTGAGGACGGATCACAGGGCTTTTCCCGGGCATGATATCGGTCTTTCCGGTCGCCCACGCTTCCCACTTGTCCCAGTCAGAATCCGCGGCAGCGACGGGCCGGTCCGGAGCCGGACGGCCTTGAGACGAGCCTGCTGCGGCAGGCGTCCCGAACACCTCGGAACCGTCGCCTTTCAAAGGTGTTCCCGCCGGGGCGGAAGGGGCGGCCGTCTGTTTGTTTTCCGACGGCCGGACCGCGGGCGTGTTCCCGGAAAGATCCTCGAATTCGTCGGACAGCCCGGGCGCCTGATTTTTCTTCTGCTGAGCATAGATCTCGGCAAAAGTCGGTCCGGCCTCCTGCGCGGAAGCGTCCCTGCGCGGGACTGTACCGTTGCGCCGGTAATTCGGCCGTCTGTTTTCGGGTGTTGGTTTATTGTTTTCGTCCATGATCATATCACGCTTTCATTTCATGAAAGGATCCCGAGTATAAGTTCCTTCGCCGCATCCGCAGCCGCCTCCCGGTTAAGCCGGCGGGCGTCGGAAGGAAAGTCATTCTGAATACAGAGCGTACGGCTGCCGCCTTCACAGTCCGCCGCAAGCCATATGAGTCCCACGGGCTTGCCCGGTTCGTCCGGCTCCGGTCCCGCGGAGCCCGTGACCGAAACGGCTATATCGGCGCCGATCACACGCCTCGCGCCCTGCGCCATTTCGAGGGCGGTCTCACGGCTGACCTCACCGTATCTGCTTATCGTTTCCGGATTTACCCCGAGGAGCTTTTCTTTGATTTCCGCGGAATAGCTCACTATCGAGCCTTTGAACACCGCAGAAGCTCCGGGGACGTCTGTCATAAGCTTCGCAAGCAGCCCTCCGGTACAGGATTCGGCGAACGTGACGGTCAGCTGACGCCTTTTTAATTCTTTTACGATTTCGGTCATATTTTTATCTCAGTCAGGAGTTTGGAGTGTGGAGTGAGGAGTTATTCTTAATCGTCACAAGGTGGATTGCCGATGAAACCTGCGGTGAACAAAAGATCGCTTACCGCGGAGGAGCAACTCCTGACTCCTTCCCCCCTCACTTTGAACAAATGTCTCGCGCAACAACGACGCCGGTCACACTCGCCTGCATAAGCCCGCGGGTGATGCCCGCGCCGTCGCCTATGGCGTAGAAATTCTTTACGGCGGTCTCGAAGCGGTCGCTTACCTCCACCTGAGAGGAGTAGAACTTGACCTCCACGCCGTAGAGCAGGGTGTTTTTGGAATAAAGCCCCGGAGCGATATGATCGAACGCCCTGAGCGATTCGATAATGCTGGTCAGATGTCTGTGAGGCAGAACGAACGACAGGTCGCCCGGCACGGCGGTGGTCAGAGTCGGGACCGTGGTCGATTTTTTAAGACGGGAAACGTCCGTCCTTCTGCCCATCAGCAGATCTCCCAGGCGCTGGACTATGACTCCGCCGCCGGTCAGCATATTACCAAGCTGGGCAATGTATCTGCCGTATTCGATCGGTCTGTCAAAAGGCTCGGTGAATTTGGTTGAGACGAGCAGGGCGAAGTTGGTGTTTTCGGTATGCATGCTCTCGTCCGCGTAACTGTGACCGTTCACGACGGCGATGCTCTCTTTGAACGTGCCGTTAAAACCGGCATTGTAATGCTCCTCGCTGACGAATCCGCTCGGATTCATGCAGAAGGTGCGCACCTTGTTCTCGAAGGTGTCCGAGTAATAGACCATCTTCGCCTCGTAAAGATGCTGTGTCAGATGATCCATGACGGAGTTGGGACACTCTACCCTGACGCCGATGTCCACGGCGTTGTTTGCTACTCTTATCCCGTTCTCTTTCGCGATGCCGGACAGCCAGTCCGCGCCGCCCCTGCCGGGAGCCGCGACCACGTAATCCGCCGCGACCTCTTCGGTGCTGCCGGTCTTATCGCGCAGAACCGCGCCGGTGACGATGCCGTCTTTCCCGATAACGGGATCGGCGTGGGTCAGATCGCGGAACTCAAAGCCGGGCTTCTCCGTAAGGGAGTCGTACATGCCCTTGAGTATATCGTAAGAATATTCCGTGCCCATGTGCCTTACCGGACACCGGATAAGCTTGATATTGTATTTTGAGCATTCGTAGGCTATACGCTCGCTTTCCCTGTCCCCCTCGCCGTAAACGACCTTCGGCGCGCCGAAATCCATATAGATCGAATCGGCGTATTTTATAAGCTCGCGGACCTCGTTCACGGGCTTATAATCGGTCAGGTTGCCGCCCACCTCCTCCGAGAGGGACAGCTTGCCGTCCGAGAACGCCCCCGCGCCTGCCCAACCGCTCATGATATTGCACGGATTGCAGCGCACGCACACGCCCTTTGCCCTTGCCGGGCAGGAACGGTTGTTTATATTTTTGCCCTCGTCGACTATAAGTACTTTATAATCGGGAGATCTGTGCCTGTAAAGCTCCAGCGCAGTGAAGATGCCCGCAGGCCCCGCTCCGATGATAACGGTGTTGTAATGTTTCATTGTTTTCCTCACATAAAGATACAGATAATATTTAACAATATTCTGCTTGAAATAAGATTAAAAGTTGATTTCTCGCGTTCCTTATGGTATAATTCATAAATCGAACTCTTCAGGAAAGGGGCCGGATCAAATGAAAAAGGTGTTTACTGTTTTATTGACGGCGATCGTCATTGTTCTGACGTTCACATTTTATGCCGGCGCGGTTTCGTTTTCGCCCGCAGGCACCGGCGACGCTGTTGCTGTCTCCGACGTCGCGAGACCCTCCGGAAGATATCTCTTTCTGCCCGCCTCTACGGATCTTACGAAGCTGAGTCTGACGTTCCCCGGAGACGCGGCGCGGCTTAAAAGGGACGGCGGCACGGTCAGGGTCTCAAACGGCAAAGCTTTCGATCTTATAAAACTCTGCGGCGGCGAGGCGGCTGAGTACACGATCACCGTGACTCCCGCTCACGGCAACACTCAGACGATAACAATCATTCGCTCCGAAAACGTCGACACACTCTATATCAATACCGCCGATCCCGCGGAACACGGCAGGGAGTGGATAGATCAGTCAAAATCCAATTCCGCCAAAGGCAGCTACATCCTTACGGACGCGCAGGGCAACGTGCGCTATTCCGGCGGACTTTCGCAGATAAAGCCCAGAGGCAATTCCTCTTTTACCCTCACGCAGAAAAAATCGTATCAGATAAAACTTGACGAGAAGGCGGATCTCATAGGCGACACGAAGGAAGAAGCCTCAAAAAAATGGGTCCTTCTGGCAAACGTCTGGGGGCCGTCCATGACGAACACTGCCGCGACGTTCGAGGCGGCGCGTGCGCTGGGGATGGACTACATCCCGCACTACAGGTTTGTGGATCTCTACATCGACGGGGATTACCGCGGGGCGTATCAGCTCTGCGAAAAGACCGAGATCGGCAAGGCCAGGATCAATATAGACGACCTTGACGACAGGATCGAAGACGCGAACAAAGACACGGACGCCTACGATGACCCGGTTGTCGGCTCAGCCGAGACCGTCAGCGGCGCAGAGACGCAGAAAAGCGGCGCCGGCGTGTTCAGATACGTCAAGGGGCTTGTCGAACCGGAGCTTCCGAAAGACGCGTCTCACCACGCATTTTTGCTTGAACTCGATCTCAAATCAAGATTCGAAGAGGAACTCACCGGCTTCATCACGCCCCGCAACCAGTGCGTCGTCACAAAGAACCCCGAATATCTGACTTATGAAACGGGACTGTATATCTCCCGGTTCTTCGCCGAATTTGAAAAAGCGTGCTACGCTCCGGACGGCAGAAACAGCGACACCGGAAAATACTGGTACGACTACTGCGACGCGGATTCGCTGGTGCGCGTATACCTTTTCAACGAACTCGGAAAGAACGTCGACGGCTTCCGCTCCTCGCTGTATTTCTATCTGCCGGAGGACTCCGACAAACTGTACTGCGGCCCCATCTGGGACTTTGACCGCTGCTACGGCATAGGCTCGAGGATGGAGGACCGCGAGCAGCTGTCTTCCCCGGAGGGCTTTTACGTAAGCGGGAATTATCTCGTCAACGGTCTTCTGAAGATCGGAACGTTCAGAGATAAGGTCAAGGCGGCTCTTGACGCGGATACCGGCGATTTTTATCGCGAGTGCGCGAAGATGACCGGCGACGGCGGCTACGTCATGTCCATATACAACGATATAGCTCAGAGCCTCTTCATGAACTCAAAGAAATGGCATACCGCCGACGAGATCGTCATGACAGTCGAGCCGAGCGCTGAGCTGAACGAGGAAAACAGCGCGGTTTTCACAAAGAATTATATCGAAAAACGCCTCAGATGGCTTTCCGACGTCACATCAACGTGGAACGGGGACAGTTATTCATTACCGAAATACGGCGGGATTCCCGATCCGATGACCGGCGACGTCGACCTTAACGGCAGGATCGAGGCGGCGGACGCGAGACTCGCTCTGCGTTATTCCGCAAAGCTTGAAGCTCTTGACGAAAAACAGATAAAGGCCGCCGACGCGGACGGCAGCGGTCAGGTGCTCGCGGACGACGCAAGAAAAATACTCAGGGTCTCGGCGAAACTGGACGTTTTCAGCATCTGATATATCCTGAAGCAAAAAGCGATCTGTGACATAATACTTTATAAAAAAACAGCGATCAAAGAAGGAAAGTTCTATGGTAAACAAAATGGCGGTATGGATAGCCAGGCACCCGAAAATCGTGCTGTTCGTCGCGCTGCTGCTGCTCATACCTTCTCTTTTCGGATTTATACTTACGGGAGTAAACTACGATATGCTCTCGTACCTGCCGGATTCCCTCGAATCCGCTCAGGGCATGAACATACTGGCGGAATCGGGCAGCGCCAATATGACTATAATAGTCATGAACAACATGTCGTGGGACGCCATGAGCAAAGCGCAGGAGACCATCGCCGGCTACGACGTCGTTGATTCCGCCATATGGATCGGCAGCATCGCCGACGCTCCGATACCCGCGTCAATGCTGCCCGAGAGCATATCCTCAGTCATATACAACGCGGACGGCACCGCGACTCTTATGCTGGTCACGTACAAGCCGGACGTAAAAACGGAGGCCATTTTAAAGTCTCTGGGCACGATGAAAAAGGAGCTTGACAAGGGCTGCATGATAAGCGGACTGTCGGCTGTTTCGGCAGATCTTCTGGAGATGACCAACACCGAGGCGCCCAAATACGTCGCCGTGGCGGTCGCACTGGCTCTTATCGCCCTGATGTTCACAATGGACAGCTTTGCCCTGCCGTTCATACTGCTGGCGGCGCTGGGTATAGCCATCGCCTACAACATGGGCACCAACATAATATTCGGAGAGATATCCTTCATCACACAGGCGATCGCAGCGATCCTGCAGCTGGCGGTCACGATGGACTACGCCGTCTTCCTTATGGACCGCTACAAAGAGGAAAAGGTCCGCTACCGCACACGCGAGGCGGCTATGGCAAAGGCGATAGTCGGTACATTCTCGTCCCTCGCGGGCAGCTCCATGACCACGATTTTCGGATTTCTTGCCCTGTGCTTCATGAGCCTCACCTTAGGGCGCGACATAGGCTTTGTCATGGCGAAGGGCGTGGTGTTCGGCGTGCTGACGGTCATAATCGTGCTGCCGGCGATACTGCTGCTGTCCGAGCCTCTGATACTCAAAACAAAACATAAAAGCCTGCTGCCGTCATTCGGCAAGCTCAACAAGGCGACCATAGGCGGCAGACGGATAATGGCGATAATCTTCGTTCTGCTGCTTGTTCCCGCTTATATGCTGCAGAAGAACGTTCCGATGTATTACAACATGATGAAAGCGGTGCCCGAAGGAATGTCATCCATCGACGCGCTTGAATACATGAAAGAACAGTTCAACATGGCAAGCACACATTTCGTGCTGGTGAGCGAGGACCTGCCCGGAAGCGAGGTCGACAGGCTGGTCAAAGACCTGAACGATATAGACGGCATCACCGGAGCCCTCGGAGTCAGCACGGTCCTGGGCACAGCGATACCGGCGAAGATACTGCCCGCCGCGCTGTCCGAAAAACTCATAAACGGCGGATATCAGCTTTTGCTGGTCAACTCGATCTATAACCCTGCGGAGGACAACTCCAACAAACAGGTGGAAAAGATCTATTCCCTTATAAAGTCCTATGACCCGACGGCGATACTGACCGGCGAAGGGCAGATGTACAAGGACCTCATTCAGGTCGCGAGCCGCGACTTCTGGGTCACGAACATCATCTCCATAGCCGCGATATTCATACTGATAGCGATAATCTTCCGGTCGATAACCGTGCCTGCGATCCTGGTCATATCCATAGAACTCGCGATCTGGATAAACATGGCCATATGCTATTTCCAGGGCGATCCGGTAATGTTCGTCACGCCCACGGTGATAAGCTGCGTGCAGCTTGGCGCGACGGTGGACTACGCCATACTTCTGACCACACGCTTCCGCGAGGAGATCCGCTCCGGAAAGGAGAAACGCGAGGCCATGCGGATCGCCGCGAACGCTTCGGACAGATCCATCTTCCAAAGCGCGCTGGTGTTTTTCGCCGCTACGGTAGGAGTCTGGGCCGTATCCGACATCGATATAGTCAAGGTGATGTGCGGGTTGTTCGCACGCGGCGCGGTCATCTCCGCCGCCGTGATCATACTGTTCCTTACGCCTGTGCTGACCGTATCCAACGCCGTAATAGCAAAGACTTCTTACGGCTGGGTAGTCGCAAAGGATCCGACCGTCCGCAGAAGCGCCGCGCTGGATGAATATAAGGCGAGAGCGGAAGCTTACGCCGAAGCACGACGCAAAGAAGCGCGTGACCGGAAAGCCGCAAGGGCGGAAAAGAAGAAACGCGGAAAGGCCATACCCGTTCCATCTGAACTCGTTCACAATACGATAACCGGTCTTGAAGAGGCCAAACAGACAAAATACGATCCCGAAGAGGTCGAAAGGCTCAACGCCGAGGAAAAGATCGCGCACATGGCAGGCGAAACGCCGATCGCAGAGGCGATAAAAAATCTTATCAACGATATGACTGAGGATTTTGATATAGAATCGGAAAGAATACCGGACAGCGGGGAGGATGAATCATGAAAAAGCAAACAGCGATAATACTCGCGATGATAATTACGGCGGTATGCGTGTTATCCGCCTGCGGCCGGAAAAACGGCGGAAGCGAACCTGCGTCCGACGAGCCGCTGAGCCTTACGGACGTGCATTACGGCGCCGAAGCCGGCACGGTGGAGAAGCGTGAGAACGTATATATCAACATAAATCCCGATGGCTCGGTCAGCGAGCTGACCGTCTCCGACTGGCTGCACACAGACAGAAGCGAAGTCTCCGTGGACGATATCACCGTACTCAAAAACCTCAAAATAGTAAAAGGCGCGGCTTCGTATCAGGACATGAAAAACGGCGCGGTCACCTGGGAGCTTGCCGGGTCCGACGTTTATTATCAGGGAACTACGGACAAAGAACTGCCCGTTACCCTGAATATAACATATAAACTGGACGGCAAAGAGCTTTCCGCCGAAGAGATCGCCGGCAAGTCGGGCAAGATCGACATGGAGATACGCCCCGTAAACAACATTTCAAAAACCGTTGAGATCGACGGCAGACAGACGACGATATACTCACCCTTCGTGGTCCTGGGCGGGCTTATCATGCCCTACGAGAACTTCAGCGAGATCAGCGTCACAAACGGGATGACCGTGGGCGCCGGATCCAACGAGATCATCGTGTTCACAGGCGCGCCGGGGCTTGCGAAGAGTCTCGATCTGGCAGGCTCAGGCCTTCTGGATCTGCAGGATTACGGTAATTTCTCTTTTGACGATACCTTCACAGTATCCGCGAAAACAGAAAATTTCGCGCTGGGCGACATGTATTTCATCGCGCTTCCCATCTCTGCTCTGGGACTTGATATAGAAATGCCCGAAAGCATTCAGGACGTGCGCGATCTTGTTATAAAGATCCAGGACGTTGCCTCTTATCTGGACGAGATCGACCCGAACGGAGTGCTGGAATCCTATATCACCGACAGCGCGAAATTCCGCGAAGTGTTCGACAAGATGCAGACCGCTCTGACGCTGTATCAGAACAACAAGGAGCTGATAGCCGCCTTCACCGGCGTCATGACACCGGAAAACGTGGAAAAACTGACCAAGCTCGCCGAGACCCTCAACACCGACGAGATGCGCGCCATGCTGGAATTCTTCACGAACGTTTCTTCCCTTACGTCCGTTATCGGCATAGCGAACGATCTTTCAGATGATCTGTCCGAAGTTCAGCCCGTTCTGGACGAGCTTGACGAAAAGCTTGCAGATCCGACGGTGAAAGCACAGATGGACAAGCTTCCCGAAACGCTGGAGCAGCTGCAGGGGCTGACCGATTATCTGAACGAGAACGGCGAAGCGCTGGAAATACTCTCGAATCTCACACAGTCCGGAAGCCTGAATTCCCTTATGGACGTTCTGGAGAAACTCTCCTCATCCGACGCGGAGATCAGTCTGCCTGAGAGCACGGACGCGTCCTCGGTGGTGACGCGCGCCGGCGAGCTGCTGAAATTCGACTACGGCATTTACGGCGGCGCCGCCGAAGGAATGTCGACGTCGTGCATATTTATCTATAAGACCGCGCCGTTCTGATGAGTTCCAAGTTCTGAGTTCCAAGTTCTTGATCTGAAGCACAATGACTGTAATACTTTGCCTTGACTCCAAAGGCGGAATGACCTTTATGAACAGACGGCAGTCCCGGGACAGGGCTGTCGTCGATGATATAGTCTCGTTTTCCGGAGACAGGCTTATAATCACGCCGTATTCCGAACGGCTCTTCGCCGCGGCCGGCGCGGAGTTCCGCGTTTTCGAAAACCCGCTGGAAGAGAGCGACGGCTCCGCCGTGATCTTTCTGGAGCGGCGCTTCAGACCGGAGGAATATCTGCCCCTCGCGGACAGGCTCATAATTTATTGCTGGAACCGCGAATATCCCCATGACCCGCCGCCGGCGCTTGATCTCTCCGGATACGGTTTCCGGCTTGCCGCCGAGAAAGAATTCCCGGGCAGTTCTCACGACAGGATCACAAAACGTATTTATCTGAGCGGGGATAAACCGCAGCGCGCAAAGCGCGATACGCAGAACCCATGAAACGCTTTATTTCCCTGTGCGCCGCGCTGCTGTGTCTCGCGGTTTTTCTCACCGGCTGTCAGAATCCGTTTGCCGGCCTGCGCGGGCGCGACCGGAAAGCGGAACGCTTTACCACAGAAGCATATTCGCCGCCGGCTGCGTCGCATACCGCGGAACAACCGGCCGGACCGGCGGAGAATGCCGTTCCGGATGCGGCAACCCGGATTCCGGATGCTGAGCCTGACTCTGTTTTCGCGTCTCTTCCCGAGTATTCCGGCAGCCCGTGGGTAAAGGCGGCTGACGGCAAAGCCCGTTTTACCGAAGATGAGATAACCGGATCGGCGTTTGAGGAATACTATCCCCTTGACTCTCTCGGGAGATGCACCGAAGCGCTCGCCTGTCTCGGCAGGGAGCTTATGCCCACGGAAAAACGCGGCGACATACATGAGGTACACCCGACAGGCTGGCAGTCGGTCATTTATGATTTTGTGGACGGAGGTTCTCTTTACAACCGCTGTCATCTTATCGGTTTTCAGCTCTCCGGAGAGAATGCGAACGTCCGCAACCTGATCACCGGCACAAGATATCTGAACACGCAGGGGATGCTGCCGTTTGAAAATATGGTCGCGGACTATATTAAAGAGACCGACGGGCTCGTCATGTACCGGGTGATCCCGTATTTTGCCGGAAACGACCTTGTCTGCCGCGGGATATTCATGGAGGGATACTCGGTCCCCGACAACGGCGACGAGATCAATTTCTTCGTTTTCTGCTACAACGTCCAGCCCGGCGTCGTTATCGACTATTCCGACGGATCGAATATGCTCGCGACCGCCGCCGGTGTGACTGAACCGGCGGGAACATATATCCTGAATAAGCATACCGGGAAATTCCACCTGCCCTCATGCAAAGGCGCCGCCGATATCTCGGAGAAAAACAGACAGGTATTCGAAGGTTCCCGAACGGAGCTTATCGAACACGGATACAAGCCGTGCAATGAGTGCAGACCGTAGATAAATATGAACAGGGGATGTAAAAAGCGCGGCTTTTTACATCCCCTTCATCATATCAGTGTTTTACGTAAATCTTCCGCTCAGCGGACCCGGACAGGCGGATATATGCCTGTCCGCTGCGTCGCGGTGCAGGCAAGGCCCCGGCTTCGGCATAAAGGAGATCGCATCCTTTTTCATTTTTCTTTGCTTTATAATCAGATCAGTCCCGGAAATCAACAGAAGAATACCCCCATCGATCACCAACGCGAACAAACCAATTGATATGATTCAATTGAACCCGATTCCGGACATATATACTTTTCTGTGATTTTTTTCGATACTCCGGATCAATGATGATTCTGTAAGCTCGGGAGGCAAAAAACAAGCATTGTCGTTTTCGGATGTATAATAAAGCCACAGCAATTCTTTCAGCCACAATTCTGCTGTTTGCCGATTCAAATCATGTTCATATCTCGCAAACAGATCTCTGAGCGTTGTTTTATCCGTTTCAGAAATAATAATGCCGTTTTCTTTCGCTTTTGCCGCAAACCAATACGTATAATCATCAATCGAAAAATCTGTCATCTCAAATCTGACCGTAAACACTTCCGGCAACAGAAGTGTTTCTGTATTTTCGATCTCCGTGTCTTTTACTGAGATAAAGAATAAAAAATCCGTTTTGTTTTCATTTATCTCTTTTGCGAGAATCTTCCGCCAGGCATGATCTTTCGGGACGTCCGAGAAACAGGGGATATCTATTAAAACTATCCCGCATTCAATGTGAAACCTGTTTTTATAATATGTTAACCATTGATCAAGACTGCCTCTGAAATTTCCGGATTCATCAGCCAGCCCAAATTTCAATTCTCCGATATTATAGGAAATCGAAAAAGCGGTAAAAATGCTTGACTTAGATATACATCCGTTTTTTTCAAGTTCTGATCTGAAGAGATTAAGGAAAAAGAGTAAATCCTTATGATTTCCCGTTTGATCCGATAATAAATAAACAGGGCTCAGTTCAAAAGCTTTTTCCCTGTTCAGTTTTGTTTTGATCCTGCACAGATCATTCGTTATACTCTCAAACATTATGACCGTTCCTTTGATTATTATTCAACTGTTTGTCCTCCGAATATGCTGTTTAAATCCAGATCGTCTGTTTCTGTTACTGTTTTCTCAAGATTGTCGCGAACATACTGTAATACATTAAAGCACTCGGGGGTCCCGTAATCGGAATATTCAAAAGGGTATTCCCCGAATTGTGCCTGCGGATATACCGAAAAGTCCTTTACCCAGGTTATAAAAGGCGCCATACCGGAACGCAATATCAATGCCTGACTGTCTTCCCAGCCTATTTTCAAACGCTGAAGCTGTGTGATGGAAATGAGCGGATATTGCCGATTATTATCTTCTGCCACACCGCACAACGCCTCTATTTCCTTCAGCAGATCCAATTCTCTGCAGGATAAATATATCCAGTTTTTGCAATTGGATTTTATTGTCTCCGCATCTTTTTCATATGCCGTCAAGAGCTGTTGTTTGCTTTGAACAATCAATAAGAAACGTATATTGCGGCTTCTGGCGGCTGAGATCATTGCCGGCATATCTGCAATTCCGGGGAAATTGGAAAATTCGTCCAGGATGTAGTTTACCCGCACAGGCAGTTTGTTGTTCTCGCAGAAACCGGCATAATAGATCATACTTTCATAACACTGCTTAACGAATACACTTACCAGAAAATGAAATGTTGTCTTTTCATCTGGCGTAATTAAAAATAATACGGTTCTTTTGTCTGTTATTGTTTTAAAATCAATATCACTCGCAGCCATCAGGTTCATCAGTTTTCTGTTGAAGACAAAACTTCTGAGCATAGAGTCCAGCGTGCTTACAATACAATTCAATGTTTTTTCAACAGATCGCAAGGAATAGGCGGCCGCAAGTTTGTAACGGATCAGACTGTTCTCGGGAAATGTCCGTACCAGATCCCAGAAAATACAGCTCCTGTCATTATCAGAATTCAATGTTTCAATATCGATATACATTCGGATCCTTTGAACACTTTCCATATGTATTTTTTTTTCATCAGACTCGCATTCGAACAGTATAAGGATAATTCCGACCAACAGATCCATTGCCTGATTTTCCCAAAAAGGATCCCGATCTGAATGCACACTGGCTTTCAGCTGCATGCAAAAATCGGAAATCATTTCGACAGCCTTATCGATATCGCCGTTTTTATAAAACCGATATGGGATCAGAAGGGGATTCCATCTGGAACTTTTATGAGGATCGCGCAGATTCAATACCTGAACATAGTATCCTTTGCTTGCCAAAAAACCGGAGGTGTATCGATATATTTCTCCCTTGGGGTCGGATATTATCATAGATTCTCCTGCCATACCAAGCGTATAAACGCTTGGTATGCAGAAATTCCTCGTCTTTTTAGAACCGGTATTTCCGAAAATCAACGTATGAGAATCAGAATTGTCTGTATATACGGTCCCGTCTTCATAAAGAAACGGGACGCCTGATAAATCGTATTCTTTGTTCAGCTCCTGTCCGGACAGACTCTGTATAAACTCCTGCCTGGTTGACAGTCTGTTGTCATTCAAATTCAATTTTTCAGCCTTTCATAATACGGATCGGATCGGTGTCATCATACAACCATATCCCGATCAATTTATCTCAAATGGATTACGTGCCTGAATTCTGTTTTTTCTTTTCTTCTTCCTGAAGAAGCTGATCATATAACTCTTGTTTGCGCTTGATTTCATTTTCCTGAAGGATCCGATCAAATTCTATCCTTTCTTCAGGAGTACATATATATGATCTGTAAATCAAAGACAGTACTCCTTTGGTTTCTTTTCTCAACGGAAGATCTTTCAGAGGCGTTTCAATATCGAATTGAGGATGATAATCAGGGTCCGCGTTACTTAACACAAACTGCAGAAAACTTTCCGGAATTTTACTTCTGTAATTCCCGTCGCTTTGTTCAATGATACATGCGACTTCGGACAAGGCCTTACGATATTCTTTATCCATTTTTGTCCTCTTCTTTTACTGAGTGTATATATAAACGCCTTCGGTCAGACTGAAGACCGCGGCATTGTTCTGTGCGCCGTTTGCCGTATCGGATACAGAACATTTCTTCCTGACATCACAAACGGTTTTATGCCGCATCCGGTGCGGTTGTCATTGAGTCGGAAGAAAACTGTTGAAATATTGCTCTTGGTTATGAATGCTTAACAGGTCGGATGCAGGTTCACAACGGTTTTCATCTTAATAAAATAGTTATCGAATGTCAATATCCAAATCACGTAAAAACCATTCGCAAAAATACTGTTTGCATTTTTTTCGCAATATGTTATAAAAAATATGAACAATATACAGTAAAGTTTGGTGATGAATATTGGACATTGACGATAAAAACGTAAACGACACTCCCGAAACGGAGACGGCGGACGCAGAGAAGAAGCCTGCGAAACAGAGGCGGCTGCTCTACGACCCGATGTTTGACCCGAAAATGAAGGAGGCCGCGGTCAGACGCGGCAAAAACACGCCGATGAAGATCATTTTCACGGTGGTCATTCTGGTATTTATCGGGATCTCGCTGTATTTCAGCTTCCGCTCGGTCGCGCAGGACAGATACGTCTTTACCGATCTTGACGACGGCACGGTCAGGCTGGACCTGTTCAACGGGCAGGAGGCGGACCGCGTCCTTAAGATCGGCTTCAAGGTCAACGAAGACGGCAGCACCGACGCCTCGCGCCCCGTGACAGAGATCAAGGCGTACGCCGTCACCTGCAACGAGTACCTGCGTTTCATCCGGCTCGGCAAGGACGTCAAAACGCTTGACGCGCGCTCGTTCTTCTCATGCAAAAACCTTATGGGCATTCTGGTCGACCCGGAAAATCCGTATTTCACCGTGATCGACGGCGTGCTGTATCAGCTTGAAGACGGGGTCCCGACGCGCTGCCTGCTTTCGCCGGCAAAACGGGGCTACCTTTTAAGCTCGCAGGAAGCCGGCGCTCCGGAAGTACTGACAGCCGACGACGCGCAGGCGTTCTCCGACTGGCTCGACGAGCATCAGGACGAGGCGGACAAGGCGTACAACGGCGTCAGCGAAGACGGCTCCGACAGATTCACTTATACCGTCAAACTTCCGGAAACGGTTACGGTGATCGGTCAGATGGCTTTCGCGTACGCCGAAAGGATCAGTGAAGTCGAAATGCCCGACGGCCTTACCGAGATCGAACCCATGGGACTGTTCCGCTGCTCCGATCTGACAGGCCTCGATCTGCCGGACTCGGTGGTCGCCATCGGCTCGGACGCTTTCAGCTACGCATCCGGAATCAAGGACATCTTTATCCCGGCGGGCGTCAGGAAGATCGGACACCACGCATTCTTCAACGACGGCGCCGAAACCGTGCGCATGGAGCTTTCAAAAGACGAAGTCAAAGAGCTTGTGGAACTGGGCGACGGCTGGGCGCCCAAGGTGCGCAAGGTGTTCAAGGTCCAGGTCCCGATAGAGTATTCACAGGGAAGGGAGGCGAGCGTAAATGGCTAAGGAAAACGGCAAAGTAAAAGCGTTTTTCAAAGACGTAAAAACGTACTGGAACGTGCCTGACCGCTCGAAGGGCAATTACGTCTCTTATAAAGAATACTTTCAGATATTCGGCGGCGTGACCTTCAACTACGCCGCGCAGGCTCCGCTGAGCTATATCGGCTTCGCGGCGAGCTGCTACCTGATCATGTACCACTACAGCCTGCCTTATCTTGCGTTCTCCGTTGTGGGTCTTATCGGACTGCCGCTCGGCTATCTCTGGACTCTTATCGGCTGGCTGGTGAACGACAACCTGAACGCCATGGAAAAGCACACGGAGCGCAAGGTCGTCGGCATATACGTGGCAGGACTTGCCCTGGGGCTCGCCCTGATGCTGCTCGACGTTTCAAAATTCGTGCCCGCCGGCAGCGGGATTCTGAACACTCTCAATAATATCCCCGGTATTTCCGCC
>JAILQN010000109.1 GCA_024699005.1 Clostridia bacterium | reverse complement strand
GCTGCACGTGCTGCCCGCGCGGAGTATGACTGATCCCGACTTCGTTTGCCAAATCGCTGACCATGTCGTTGCGCAGCAGAGTGTTGTCGATGTAACAGGCGATCAGGCACCACTTTTTGCTTTTTGCCATGCCGAACAGCCAGGCTTTCTTGTTGAGCTTGATATTGAACGGCTTTTTGGCCCACGTCCAGGTGGAATTTCCGCGACCTTTGATATAATCCAGCTTGCCGCTGTAGGCATCCGTGCCGTCGCCGTTCGTGATGCGTATCGTTCCGGGCTCTTTATGCTCTTTATCGGCGTAAACGCCCGCCATCGAGCCGCTTTCCGTGGAGATAAAGACCGCCGGCGCCGAGGAGCCGTACATGACACTCAGCGGGTATTCCGAGTCTTTGCAGCTGAGCGTATGCGCGCCGGAAGTGAACGCCGCGGCGCTGCCGCCGGAGGCGATCTCTTCCCCGTCAAGCTTTACCGCCGCCGGGGCGGAATAATAAACCTTCGCGGCTGACAGATCCGCATCCCCCGGCAGGAACATATAATACGTTCCGTACAGATACAGCCATGAGACGGTATCCGCCGCCGCTTCCTCCCCGCCGTAGGGGTTGACTTTGAGCGTTTCTATCAAGCCGTTTTCAGCCGACGCCAAAGGGATCATGGAAAACAGCATCAGCGCCGCGAGCAGGAACGCTACGGTTCTTTTCATGGAAACAACATCCTCCTTATTGAGCGTTTTAAGGAAACGCCGACGTTATTCTTTCCCGAACATTGCCAGCAGTTTTTCAAAGAACACTTTAATCGCAGTTATGATTTTGGAAAAAACGGATTGCTGTGCGTCTAACATGGGCTTCACCTCTTTTATTTTGCAGAATGTTTTCGGCACGTTATTAAAGACCTGACGGCAGCGGGGTCAGACTGTGACCTCTCTGTGCTGCGCGGAGGAATCGTAAACCCCCTGCATGATCCTGGACGTGATTATCGCGTTGGCTATGTCGTTGCGGTTGCGCCTGTGCTCCCTCGCGCTCTCCACGAAGTCCAGCACTTCCGCACGGTGCAGATTGACCGATCTGAAATCGGTTTTGGACGTTACCAGCATACCGTTTTTCACCGTGAACATGGTGAACCCGCCGAGATAATCGTGGTGGATGCCGCCTTTTGTGCCCATGAAGTCAATGAACGTGCCTCCGTCGTCGATGTTCTCCGCCCACGCTCCGTTGAAGGAGATGACGGGACCCTCCGTACGGATAAGACCTGTGACGGAATCGTCGACGTCGTAAGTACCGTTCGGATTATAATCCTGCTCCGCCCACATATGGGTGAAGACGTAATTCGGTATATCGCGGCCGAGATAAGAGAACGCCTCGCCGGAAACGGTCAGGGGCTTCGGGTCGCCGCAGACGTACTCGACAAGGTCAAGGTAATGCACGCCCCAGTCGATAAGCGCGCCGCCGCCGGACTCCTCGAAGGTGGTGAAAGCGCCGCCGATGCCCGGTATGGAGCGGTAGGCGCGGAAAGACGCGTAAACGTGATAGATATCGCCCAGCTCGCCGGACTCTATGATCTCCTTTATCTTGTTGACCGCGGTGCTGTAGCGGTTGCACACGCCGATGGAAAGAATGCGGTCGGTCTCATACGAGACTTTTTCCATTTCGAGCGCCTCGGAAAGCACTCTCGCAGCGGGCTTCTCGCAGAGCACGTCCTTGCCCGCGCGCATGAAGTCGATGGAGATCACCGAATGCAGGTTGTTGTGAGTGCAGACGGAAACGGCGTCCAGATCCGGATCGTTCAGTATCTCGTGATAATCATAGACAGCTTTGCCGCAGCCGTTCTTTCTGACCTGCTCATCCGCCCTCTCGGGGATGATGTCGCAGAAGTATCTGATCTCTGCATGAGGCGACGTCATGTACGCCGGGATATGCGCGCTGTTTGCGATGTTGCCGCAGCCGATTACGGCTATGTTGAGTTTTTCTTTCATTGTATTTATCCTTTCTTTTTTTCATTGAAGAGAACGGTTTCAATAATGTGCAATTAGCAATGTGCAATGTGCAATTATGGTTCATTTTCGCAGAGCGAAAATGTCATATAGTCACGCCTAAACACGTATAGTTCTCAGCTTACGACCGCGCAGTGTGCATTTTTCCGGGGCGGTGCAAAATCATACGATCATACCCGCGACAGCGCAATTACATATTGCTCATTGCACATTGCTGATTGCTTTGACCCACCGAACCGCCATATCAATCCACACCTGCACCTCGTCGGTGTCGTGCTTATAGTTTCCGTAGACCGTCTCGCTGGAGAGCGAAAGCCCGTGACCGCCCCTGGGGAAGATGTGAAGCTCGGTATTTATGCCTTTTTCGGCAAGAGCCGACGCCATCATGAGCGAGTTCCGGACCGGGACCGCGCCGTCCTCAAAGGTGTGCCAGATAAAGGCGCGGGGCGTGTCCGCGTTCACCTGCTTTTCACAGGATACGAGCTCCATGAGTTCCGGATCGTTCACTCCGTCGCCCAGAAGGTTTTCGATGCTGCCGCCGTGGGTCAGGCGTCCGGAGGTAATGACCGGATAGCAGAGGATCATGCCGTTCGGTTTGTTTTCGCCGTTTTCAAAGCCGAATTCGTTCCGCACGAGCTCGCTGTTCCAGAGGCAGCCGTAATTTGCCGCCAGATGACCGCCCGCGGAAAAACCCAGGATACTTATGTTGTTTACGTCGACGTTCCACTCCTGCGCGTTTTCGCGCAGCAGGGCGATCGCCTTTGCCGCCTGGAAAAGCGCCGTCGGAAAACGGGCGGGCGCGACGCTGTATTCAAGGATCGCGGCGTTCAGGTCCTCCGCGACGAATTTGAGCGCGATGGGCTCCGCCTCGCGGCGGGAGCGGAAAGCGTAACCGCCGCCGGGGCAGATCAGCACGGTCGGACGCCTGCGACCGGGATCGACTTCATTGGTGTTGTCGGGCAGATAAAGGGTCAGATCTGCGGTCTCCCCGCCTGCCGTGACCGGAATTGTTTTATAAATCATAAAAGACCTCCCATCTTTGGATCTCAAAACTTGGAACTTGGAACTTGGAACTTGGAACTTGGAACTATTCTACCCTTTTCAACCCCGTTCGTCAACAACTTGTTAAAATAATAATCAACAGAAATCATTGACTTGTCTACAGTTTTTGTGTAATATAATGAATGATCTATACTCGCAGGAGGTTCATATGAAACACATCAAAAATAACACCGCATTTTGTCAGAAAATCAGCTGCGTCAATCATCGCCGCGCAAGAGCGGCTGTCGCGCTTTTGCTGGCGCTTGCCCTGCTGCCCGTCTGGGCGATCTTCGCCGGCGCGGACGGCAGCTGCGACTGCGGTTATGATCCGTTTATCATCCTCCACGGCACAACTCTGCCGCCGGTCAGAACGAATCCGGACGGCACAAGGACCGAACTGTTCGCGGACGGGGATTACGTCAGCCGGATCATCGAAACGGCTCTTCCCGACGCGTTTTTAGGTCTTACTACAGGCTATTGGGACCCGTACTGCGAGAAAGTGCTTGATATCATCCTGCCCGCATTTGACGGTTTCGCGCCGTCCACAGACGGCGTACTTCCGGAAGGCACGGATATCGGCTGGTCATGGAACGAAGACACGATCATCAGCGACCACTCTTACGGCATGGACGTCGCGAACAATTATATCCTGGAAGCAAGACGGAGCATGCGCTCCGACGCGGCGGATATCAATAATTACATCGAGACCGTAAAACGGAAAACCGGTCACGATACGGTCGAGATCATCACCCGGTGCGAGGGCTGCTCTGCCACTCTTGCTTATTTATGGCAATACGCCCGACCGAACAATTACGCCGGCATCGACTCCGTGATATTGGGCGATCCCGGCTTCTTCGGCGTCAATTACGTTCAGGACCTGTTTTCCGGCACGGTCAAGGTAGACGGCGACAGTGCATACCGATATTTAAAATCAAGCGATCTCTCCGGTTATTTTGAAGACGATATGCTCCGGGCGGTCCGACAGATCATTGACGCGCTTCAGAAGACCTACGGCTTAAAGATCACTGCGGCAGTCGTGAACCGCGCCTACAGCCAGCTCAAGGACAAGCTTTTCGCCCCGATCCTGCGCGCATATTACGCGCGGCAGGGCGGGAACTGGTCGTTTGTTTACGGAAAATTCGATCTGGCTATGGAATATCTTTTCCCGACGGAGGAACTCAAAGCCGAATTCGCTCCGATCATCGAGGAAGTACGCTGGTTCCACGAAAACGTGCAGAACAACGCCGCGCTGATCATCCGCGAGATGCAGGAAGCCGGCGTAAGAGTCGAAATAGACGCCGAGTACGGCTTCCCCCAGTATCCGCTGTCAGAGGACTCGGCTGAGATCGGCGACATGCTTACCGGCGTAAAATACAAGAGTCTCGGCGCGACGGTGTCAGATATCGACGGAACCCTTTCCGACAAGTATATTGCGGAGCGCGAAGCTGCCGGCTTCGGAGCCTATATCTCCCCCGACAGGCAGATCGACGCATCCACCTGCCTTTTCCCGGAAAACACGTGGTTTTTCAAAAATATAAATCACATATGGACTCCGCAGCTGAGACAGCATTACGTGGACTTCTGCAGACATGAATTTGACGACGTTTTTTCAAGCCCGGATCATCCGCAGTTTCTGATCTATGATCCGGACCAGCCGACGCTGATCCCGCTCACCGCGGACAACGACATCACTCCGGACTTTTCCGCTCCGCTGAATATCCTGCAGAAGATCATAAAATTCTTCCGCGAACTGTTTGAAAAGATCAAAGCAGCTTTAAACTTTCAACGATAATGACTTTTTATCGGATGACAATATGAATCGGAGGGCAATATGAAACACAACGAAAAAGACTTCACGCTTTATCAAAATAACAGCACAGGGGACAGATAGAATAAGCATTTACGATATAAAGGCGATCATCGCCGCTCAAGAGCGGCAGTCGCGCTTCTGCTGGCGCTTGCCCTGCTGCCCGTCTGGGCGATCTTCGCCGGCGCGGACGGCAGCTGCGACTGCGGCAACGAACCGTTCGTATATATCCACGGCGTGGACCGGGACGTAGTCAAAACGAATCCGGACGGCACGCAGACCGTGCTGTTTGAAGACGGGGATTATATAGCCCAGATCATAGACACCGCGCTGCCGGACGCCTTTCTGGGCCTGACGACGGGCTATTGGGACCCGTACTGCGAAAAAGTCCTTGACATCATACTGCCCGCTTTCGACGGTTTCGCGCCGAATCCGGACGGCACTATGCCCGAGGGCACGTCCATCACGTGGTCTTGGGATCAGAGCACGGTCAGAGCTTCTCATAATTACTCCATCAGCAGCGCAAACGAGTATCACCTGGACGGCCGCCCGATGCTGCGCGCCACCGCGGCGGATATCAACGATTACATCGAGACAATCAGACAGAAAACCGGTCACGATTCCATCGAGCTTATCGGCCGCTGCGAAGGCGGCAGCGCGACTCTCGCTTATTTGTGGGAGTACGCCCGACAGAACAATTATGAGGGTATCGACTCCGTAATATTCAGCGATCCGGGATTCTGCGGCATCAATTACATTCAGGATATATTTGCCGGCACAGTCAAAGTCGACGGCGACTGCGCATACCGTTTCTTCAAATCCGGAAGCTTTTCCGGCATAGCCGACGACGATATGATCGTTGCCCTTCAGAGGATCGTTGACGCTCTTCAGAAGGCTTACGGCCTGAAGATCACGGCGGCGGTCGTCAACCGCGCCTACAGGCAGCTCAAAGACAAGCTTATCGCCCCGATCCTGCGCGCTTATTACGCCAGGATGGGCGGCAACTTGGTCGTTCGTTTACGAAAAATTCGACAAGGCCATGGAATATCTGTTCCCGACCGACGAGCTCAAAGCCGAGTACGCCGGGATCATCGAAGAAGCGCGCTGGTTCCATGAGAACGTTCAGAACAACCTGGAGCTGATGCTGCGCGAGATGCGCGAGGCGGGCGTAAGGATCGAGGTGGACGTGGAATACGGCTACCCGCAGTATCCGCTGTCCGAGGACGCCGCCGAGGTGGGCGACAAGCTGACCGGAGTCAAATACAGAAGCTTCGGCGCGACGGTGTCAAATATCGACACCACCCTGTCGGACGAGTACATCGCCGGGCGCGAAGCGGCGGGCTTCGGGGCGTATATCTCACCGGACAGACAGATCGACGCGTCCACCTGCCTGCTGCCCGACAACACCTGGTTTTTCAAAAACATCAACCACGGATTACCGGCGCAGATGGAGCTGCATTATCAGGAATTCTGCAGACATAAATTCGACACCGTGTTTGACAGCCCGGAACATCCGCAGCATCTTCTCTACGATCCTGACCAGCCTACCCTTATTCCTCTGACTGCGGACAACGACATCACTCCGGACTTCTCCGCTCCGCTGAATATCCTGCAGAAGATCATAAAATTCTTCCGCGAACTGTTTGAAAAGATAAAAGCAGTTTTCAGTTTTTAGGTTTTTGATCACAGATAAAGGACAATCGATATGAACCGCAAAATGAAAAAGTTTCTGTCCGTCCTGCTTTCCGTCTGCCTGCTGTTCGCGCCGGCGCTGCCCGCGCTCGCGGCGGGTGAAAGTTCCGACCCAAACGTCTATATCAACAAAGGCGTTTACGTTGCCGACAGCGGAGAATGGACCGATACCGACTCCGTCTATACCTTCGATCCGGCTTCCGGCAAACTGACGATCGACGACCGCGGCAACGGAGTGCCGGTCAACGACGAGTATGCGTTCTATGACTGGATAAAATCCATCGCGGACGGCGTCAGGACCGTTTATATCACAAAATCCAGCGAGCTGCGCGGTTTTTCCATCGGAGAACTTACCGAAGACGATATAGAATTCTGGGGAGAAGACTATATCAAAGTCTACTCAAACGACGTGTTCCCGAAAGCGTTTTCATACCTTACTAATCTGGAGCGCTTTGAGGTGGAGAGCGGCAACGCCGGATTTGAGGCGAAGGACGGCGTACTGTATACCCGCCATTGCTACGATCTGGTGCACTACCCCGCGGCGAAACCGGATAAGACGTATAAGATCGACGACTGGTGCATGCTCCGGATATATCCCTACGCATTCTGCAACACCCGTTATCTGGAGCGGGTGGAGATACCCTATTCCCGTTCCGGCAATTTCAACTATCTGGTGATAGAAGATTACGCTTTCAGCGCCCTGGACCTCGATTCGGGCGAAGAGCGGGAAAGCCCGATAAAACAGATCGCGTTTTACGGCACGAAAGAGGAGTTCAACGCAATCCTCTCTTACGCCGAGGGCAACAACGCGGCGGAAAAGGCGGAGGTCGTCAGCAAGAATACGGACCTTTTCCACGATATCATCACCTATTTCAAAGTGAACGTTTTCATCTCGCTGCGTATGCAGCTTGAATGGCTAAAGTATCTGTTTTAGTCAGCAGACAGCCGACAGCTGATAAGGTTGCAGATTATAATATGCCGCTTACGCGGCTGTGCAGAAGTAAGCTTACTTCTGCCGGTCGCGTAAGCGGCATAGTATTATATATCAAACAAAACAACTTCAGCTATCCACTATCCGCCATCCGCTGAAAATGATCAGTATCTTCCGATCTCCGAAAGAGGTAACCGCTCAAACTCCGGTATCTCTTCAAATACCGGCGCGTCGTCGCGCAGCGTATAATCGCCGTGTTTCGGATCGGCAAAGAGTTTTTTCAGAGCGGTCATCTTATAAACCGCGTTGCCGGAGATTTCGCTGAAGCGGGAAACGCTCTCGTCGAACCTGCCGATATCGCCCGCGTACTGCACGATAAGGTTGCCGTATATCCGGCTGTTTGCGGGGTTGGGAATAAAATCCGGATCTTCCGTATCGGAATAGTCAAGCTTCCAGTCCGCCGTGTAGGGATAAGCCGTCTGCCAGACTTCGCTTCTCCAGGGCATCGCCTCCAGATTCTGCTGCATATCCGCGCCTTCCATGCTGTGCTTGAACCAGGATTCCTCATTAAGAGCGCCGTCGCGGGCGCGGTCGTCGTAACATATCGGCGTTCTGCAGTTGATCAGCACGTTGTTGTAAACGGTATTGTCCCTGCCGCCGCCGATAAGGAAGCCGTTCTGCCTGCAATTGACTATCAGGTTGCCGTAGGCGGTCTGGCCGCTCATGCCGTCGTCCCAGTAGATGCCGTTGGGTTCGTGATCGCCGTCTCCGAGATCGAACATCGCGTTATAACGCAGCACGCTGCCGCCGCAATCCCAGCGCCTGCCGCTGTAGATCGCGCTGCAGTCGTCCGAAAGCAGAGCCACGTCGTACATCAGGTTGTACTCTATCAGCATATCGTTGCCGCCGTAGAAGATCGCCTGCTGCGGAGCGCTGTAAAACTCGTTATGCGAGCAGACATTGCCGACCCCGTTCATATTCACTCCCGGGCCCGCTGTCAGCGCCACCTCGGAAAAGTCATGTATCAGGCAGTTTTCCACTCGGCTGCCGCCGGGTGTCAGGGTCTCCCGGTCGCCGCCCGCGATATCAACACCGGCGGCGCCTATATGAGCAAGCTCGCTGTCCGTGAGCGTGTTGCCGGTCCCGTTCATGCGAACGCCGACACCGGAGACGTCCGAAATCACGCAATCCGTGATCAGGATATCGTTTCCTTCGACCGCAAAACCGCCTCCGCGCGTGCCGCGCACAGACAGCCCGGAGAAACGAAGATGCTCCGCGCCGGAAACGGTCACAAGATCTTCGGCGGAAAGCGAGATCATGATCTGCGCGCTTTGCATATCCCCCGAGGGATACAGATAGACGACGCCGGACTCCCTGTCCAGATACCATTCGCCTGGGCTGTCCAGCTCCTCCGGCACGTTGAAGATATAGTAATCCGCGCCGGGCACCGCGCCGTAGATGCTTACATAAGCGGGTTCAACCGCCCGGGTGGAGGGATCGAAGCTTTTAAGCGGCGACGTTCCGTCCGCCCAGTTATACATGAGAGCCGTCCACAGCCAGACGCCGTCAAGGGAAGCGTAGGAGGCTATGCGGGCGGCGGTCTTTTTGTCCGCCGTAAAGATCGTGGTCTCGGGGTTGCGCAACTCATTCCAGTCCGGGCGCTGCGAGTGGTTGCTTGTGGAACTCTCTTTGCCCTCGCCCTCTCTGATAACGGTCTGCACCTTCAGGGTCCCGCTGTCGGGATAGCGGGCGACGATCTGCGGCTCGCCGTTGAAATACAGCACGCAGGGCACGGGGCCTACGGTGTCGCCGTCGTAATGGGACGCGGTGGAATAGCCGCCGACGGAATAGAGCCTGCCCCAGTCCGCTTCAGTCAGGCCGAGCTTCGTAAGATCGGCGCAGACGACGTTCTGTTTTGCTTCGGCAGACAGCCGCGCAAGGACCGCTTCGTCCGTCACCGCGGAGAACAGGGCGGGATCCAGCGTCCTGCCGCCGTTCAGGATCACCTCGCCGTCGCCGTAAGCGCAGTATGTGACGGGGCAGCTTTCCGAGCCGCTGTCCTCTGCGGAGAATTCAATGTGTTTTACGGAATACTCGCCCGCTTTCAGGGCGACGGTGATCCCGGTCCTGCCGGACTTATCCACATTCCGCACCCGTTCGCGGGCTTTTTCTATTGTTGCCAAAGGATGATCGAAGCTGCCGTCGTTACCGTCGCTGCCGTCCGGCGCCACGTAAAGATCGGCATCCTGAACGAGCCCGGCGGTTTTTTCCGTATACGTTCCGAATCCCGTGGGATCGGCGCGAGTAAAGAACCCGCTGTCGTACAGCCATTTCCCGGCGTCCGGCAGCAGACCGGCGCACAGTATGCAGACGCATAATATTACCGCCACCAGCGGTTTCCATATCCATTTTTCGTTCGTTTCCTCTTTCATCCGCGCCGTCCATAACAGACTGCAGCCGTAAAAGACGACCGCCGTACCGATCGCCGCGTACTTGGCGCCGCCCTCGTGAAAGATCAGCACGTTGATCACAAACGAGACCGCGAATACCACGCCCACGGCGATACCTCCGCCGAGCAGCGCCGAGAGCAGTATTTTCTTTTTCGGTTTCTCCTTCGCGGCTGCCGGCAGCGCGAACGCCGCCGCGCCCTCCAGGAAGATCAGAACCATCGAAACGGCATAGAGCGGGATTATCCATTTAAGATAACAGACGGTGTAAAAATACGCCGTCGCGGCTCCGGCGGCAAGCAGGAGGAACGCGAAAAGCCATATGCGGTTTTTATTTTTCATTTTCATATTTAGCTGCTATTCGATTCCCTGGTTCGTCAGGTCACGTCCGCCGTATATGATACGATAAATCGTTACGGTACAGTCTTTTTCCTGTGGCAAATAGATAATAACATAATTGCCAACGGCAACTGATCTGAAACCCTTCGACTTCAAAGGCTCAGTGTCATTCACCGGATGACGAAACGGAAATGCATCGAGAGATTGAATCATCTCATCTATCCGTTTGATTTGAGCCTCAGCCGTATCAGGAGACCACAAATCAAATGCGATGTATTCATATATACTTTGCAAGTCCTGTTTTGCTTTTGCAGAATAAAAAACCGTCCATCTCATTTACCATATAACCTCTCCATTTCAGCCATAACTTCTTCCGGCGTAAACACGTTTCCGTTGTCAATATCTGTCTGTGCTTCCTCAAGCGCCGCATCCAGTTCTTCAGGAGTCATCTTCCCCAAAACCAGCGGGCGCCTCGCGGGCAGTTTCATATCAAACGGGATGCCTCGCTGCAGCACGACCTGACGGAGGAACATCCCCACTGCGTTTGACATGGGAATCCCCAGCTGATTTAATACGGCTTCCGCCTGTTCTTTGATTTCGGGCTCCACCCGTGCAAATACGTTTGACGTTCTTGCCATTTGAATCACCTCATCACAATTATAAGCAATATGCAAGCGAAACGCAAGCATTTTTTATAAAAACCTCGATTGACAAAACATATTCCGCACACTATAATTTTCAGCAGGGGCGGTCCTGCGTGCTCGCCCACAGGAAGAAGGTTACGTCGGGCAACCGAATAAGGTTGCCCATACTCAAAAGGAAAGTGAAGCAAATGGATACCATAACCATCAGACGCACACCGGGAAACCGCCCGATCCGCCCGCTCAACGGCGTGAACGGCGGGCCGGTGACGCATAATTTCCGGCACGACGCCAAAAAGCTTTTCGGGGAGGCGCATATCCCTTACTGCCGCCTGCACGATATTGAAGGGACTCTCGGCGGCGGAAAATTCGTGGACGTGCGCAATATCTTCCCCCTGTGGGATATGGATGAAAACGACCCGAAGTCCTATGATTTCACATTCACCGACGAATACCTGAAATGCATAGACGAATGCGGCGCCAAGCCCTTCTACCGGCTGGGAGAGACCATAGACCACGGCTATCTGAAGGCCCACGTGCGCCCGCCGGAGGACGCCGCGAAATGGGCGCGGATCTGCGCAAACATCGTGCGTCACTACAACGAGGGCTGGGCTGACGGTTTTCATTACGGTATCGAATACTGGGAGATATGGAACGAACCGGAGAACCCTCCCATGTGGACGGGTACACAGGCAGAGTTTTTCGGACTCTACCGCGAAACGGCCAACCTGCTGAAAAGGGAGTTCCCGGATATAAAAGTGGGCGGTTACGCGTCCTGTGGGTTCTACGCCGCGACCCGTAAGGACACGAACGAATTTCTTGTCTCGTTCCTGCGGTGGTTCGACGATTTCCTTGCTTACGTCAAAGCGCCCGGGACCGCATCTCCACTTGATTTCTTCTCCTGGCATATATATTCCTCAGATCCCGAAGAAGTGCTCGCCCATGCGCGGTACTGCCGGGAGAAGCTGGACGCTGCGGGCTTTGCCGGGACCGAAGCGATCCTGGACGAGTGGAACTGGTCGGGCAGCGACATGTTCGAAACGATGCGGAGCATGCCCGGCGCGTCCTTTGTTGCCGACGTAATGTGCCGTCTGCAGCAGACGGACGACACGAACGTCGCCTGCTATTACGACGCGCAGCCGGATCAGCTTTACGGCGGCCTGTTCCTGAGGCATACGGATACTCCGTCCCGCACTTATTATGCGCTGAAAGCCTTCGGCAGGCTCCTCGCTCTGGGTACGCAGGCCGAAACGGAAGCCGACACAGGTTTGGCGTTCGCCGCCGCGACTGACGGAAATAGCCGCGCCCTGCTCGTCTCCAATCACGAAAAAGAGGACAGACAGATCCGGCTGACGTTCCCCGGAGCGGAAAAAGTACGGCTGTATCTGCTTGACGAACGGCATGATCTCTCCCTTATAGCGGAAGCCCCCTGCGACGAAATCGTTACCGTCGCCGCGAAGAACACGGTAATTCTCGCGGAAGCGAGCTGATTCAGTGGTCAGGGATCAGGGGTCAGAAAACTCTTCCCTGTCAACCCGGACTCAGAACTCAGAACTTAGAACTTAGAACTTGGAACTCAGAACTTGGAACTTGGAACTCAGAACTCAGAACTTGAAACTATGGACTACACCCACATGCGTTATCCCGGCGGGAAAACGAAAGCCGTCACGTTCAGCTACGACGACGGCGTCAGGCAGGATCTGCGTCTTTCCGGTCTGACGGAAAAATACGGGATCAGATGCACATTCAACATCAACAGCGGATTGGTCGCGGAAACACCGGGCGGCGATAAACTGACGTACGCCGAAATCAAAGAGAACATCCTGGACAAAGGCCATGAAGTCGCGGTCCACGGGGAACACCATATAGCCCCTGGTTCTTCCCGCACGCTGGTCGGGCTTCGCGACGCGCTCAACTGCCGCCTGCAGCTGGAGCAGAACCTCGGCGTGATCATCCGCGGCATGGCGTATCCCAATGGCGGGATACGCCGTTTCACCGGCGGCTCGGATTACGGGACCGTGCGGCGATATCTTCATGATATCGGCATCGTTTACGCCCGTTCGCTGGCCGAAGACAATAACGGCTTTCTTCCGCCGGACGACTGGTACCGCTGGATCCCCACGGCGCACCACAACAACCCGAAAGCGCTTGACTGGGCGAACGAATTTACCGCTCTGAACGTCGATCAGGAGTACATGGACAACCGCTATCCGCGTCTGTTTTACCTCTGGGGACACAGCTACGAATTCGACATGCACGACAACTGGGACCATATAGAGAATCTCTGCGGCATACTCGGCGGAAAAGAAGACACCTGGTACGCAACGAACATCGATATTTACGATTATATAAACGCTTTCCGTTCGCTGATCTTCAGCGCGGACGGGACGCGCGTTTACAATCCCACTCTGTGGGAGCTGTATTTTGAAACGGAAAGGGATCTCCGTTGCGTAAAGCCCGGAGAAGTTCTTGAGATATGATTTGACAGCCGCAATGTAATAATGTAGAATATAAAAACAGGTGATTTTACTTTCCTGCTTATTATTTCTTGTTTTTAACTTCATACTTCATACTTCTTACATCCCCGTTTCCCCGAAAAACCATGACAAACAAAACCTCCGGTCCACCACGCGGACCCATCGGCGCGGTCTATTCGCTCGGCGAATCGTTTTGCCGGGCGGTCGGGTTTTTGTACCGTATAACTCTCGGAACGCTGATAAGAGGAATAATATTCATTTTCAAGGCGACTGCGCGGGGGGTATCGGGAGCATGTTCGATCCTGAAGCTCTCGGCTCTGCGGTATATCGGCGGCTGGCGCAGGCTGATAGATCGTCTCAGAAGGGCGAACGCAGAGATACAAAAGGAGCGTCGCGAGAGCCGGACAGCGGGTCTGGTCGTCTTCTTCCGATACGTCAGACACGCGATGACGGTCTACCGCGAACACGGCAAATCGGTATTCAACATAGTCGCTCCCGCACTCAGCGCGGCGGCGGTTATCGTTTTGTGCGTTTTCGCGTCCTCTTACAGGCTCGGCGTACGGGTCTGGCTGGACGACGAGCGCATAGCCGACGTCCCTGATGAAGCATACTTCCTGTCCGCCGCAGGGACTGCGGAAGCAAGACTGGGCGACAGCGCGGAGGCCGACGTGATATCCCGGGCGGAATACACGGTGATACCCGTCAGGCGCACCGGATTCACCCCGCAAAGCGAGATAACCGACAGCATAATACGCCTTGTCTGCGGCGAAAATACCGTAAACGCATGCGGCGTTTTTGTGAACGACGTCTTTCTCTGCGCGCTGACGGATGAGGATACGTTTGATCGGGTCAGATCGGAGGTCCTGTCCGACTACGCGGACATCCACGGCTTTGACGGCGAGGACACCGTAGTTGAGTTTGTCGACGACATAAAAACCACCCCCGGTCTGTACCCGGCAGGCAGCTTAATAAAAGACGCTCAGTGGCTGCGTTCCTATATGAAGGGCTATCGCGCTCCGGCGGAATACTATACCGTAAAGACCGGCGACACCCTGCAGTCGATACTGCGGGCGAACGGACTTTCCGAAAACCGGCTCAGAAGCCTTAATCCCGGGACGGAAGTCAGCGAGCCGGAAGCAGGGACCAGACTTGTCGTCGTTCCCGCCAAACCGAATCTGAGCATCCGTGCAACCGTCACTTATATCGAAGAAGAGAGCATCCCCTTCGAAACACTGCGCCGCTCCGATCCCGACCTCGCTATCGGATTCGTCAGCGTTATCGTACAGGGCGCAGAGGGCCGCGACGCCATCTCCTACACCGACACGTATATAGACGGCGTGCTGACCGATCAGAAGAGCGAGGCTGTCCGTCTGAACGTCCGCGCTCCGGCGAACGCCCTTATCCGAGTCGGCACGAACACAAGGAGCTACGCCCAGGCAGCCGGCGGCATGTCCGCTTATTCATATCTTGACTCCTCATCGCTTTACTCCATTTCACCAAGGCTCTATAAATCCCAGGGCGGCGGCTTCGTATGGCCCGCTCCCGACAACTGTTTCTATCTGTCGCAGGGCTTTTCCGACTCGCACAAGGGTATCGACATCATCTCCTCGGACGAGGGCTCGAGCCGCGGACGCAGGATCGTCGCCGCGGCGGACGGCGTCGTTTCGCTCGTCACCTATCACTGGTCCTGGGGCTATTACGTCCGCGTGGACCACGGCGGCGGCATCGTCACCGGTTACGCCCACGCTCTGGAGGGCTCTTTCAGAGTAGTCGAGGGGCAATACGTAACAGCCGGCACGCAGCTCTCCTCGATAGGCACCACGGGCAATTCCACCGGCTATCACCTGCACTTCGAGGTCTGGGTGGACGGCACCAGGGTCAACCCCCTGCCGTACGTATACGATCCGGTAAACGGGATCACTATCGCGTAGTCAGCGCTCAGAACGCATCAGTTTTCAGGGCAATACCGCTCAGATTAATATATACATACGAAAGGGAAACGTATGGAAAACACGAACAACAGCAGACTTATCGGCAAAAAGCTTTACATCATCATCGCAGGCGGCATAGCCTCCGGCAAGACGACCCTTGCGCTCAATCTCGCGAGTATCATAAAAAACTGCTTTTATATCGACAAAGACGATCTTGGACCGATGGCCAGGAAAATGTTCGATCTGGCTTACAAGGATCTTTATGACCGTCAGGGAAAATTCTTCCGCGATCATGTGCGCGACGTCGAGTACACAGTTACACAGATAATGGCTCTGCGCGGTTTTGTATTCAACGACTGCGTTATCGTCAACACACCTTACACCGGAGAGATCTGCGAAGAATTCAGCGGCAAACAAAGTGAAACCCTGGGCAAGCTGCGCGATGAGATCCACGCCCGCGGAGGAGAACTGATGGTCGTGTTTATCAGCATCGGCAGGGAAGAAGCAAAAAATCGCCTTAACCGACGCAAAGAAAGAGACCCCGAAGCGGCGATCCGGACTCCCAAGGTCTATGAGAATATGGATAAGTTTCTGGACGGACAGAATCTTACCGTTCCGGAAGACGCAGGGCTCATCAGCGCCGATCACTTTTTCGTATTCGACGGCATGCATTCCGGGGAGTCTTTTGAGGAACTCAAGGGTTATCTCGGCATCGAAGACAACGGCAGATACGATATCGATATAAACAAAAAGCCGTTTATGGGGGACGTATGACAGCGGATGCGCCGGATTCAGCGGAATAACGATCTCCCATAAAGCGGATCATCCGATTATCCGGACAGACCGTATCAGTCGGGATCAACACCTGAGGCGGTTCCGGAATTATCGCGATATTCAGATAATGCAGACTGAGTATTAATCATTACGACAGGAACGGAAATAATATATCATGAAAAAAACCTGCGTAATTATCGCAGTTTTCACGATCATCATTCTGCAGCTGACCGCCTGCGGCACAATAACCACGCCGACTGCCACAGAAACGCCGCATAATGACGAAACAACCGCCGCCGGAAACGAAGAGACGGTCTGTGCTGCGCAAAATGAAAACGTCCTGATTGACGGGATATCCGTTATCGAGTACGGGGAACCCGCTGAGAATATTGTGAAAGTCAGGGATAATCTCTATTGGACTACCGTATCCGGAGTGAACGAATATTATGAAAACGATCTCGGCATTTCCGATATACTGGATACCGTATATGAGGAAATGAAAGATCTTTTGGGATATGACCCGCTTGCGGATAATATTCTTCTGATCGATTTCGGAGATGAAGATAAAAACAATAATACAAATTATTTCCGGGACGGATTCCGCATCCATCTGGATGAGCTGAATGAAACCGACTTTCCGGTTCTGATCCCCCGATATATTTATGAACTCGGACATGAGCTGACCCACTTCTTTATCTGGTGCAAAGCGGCAGATAAAACAAATATTTTATTTTCGCCTTACAATGAAGAACCGCTGTGCGAAGCAGTCGGTCTTACCATGTTGAATCGCCTTCAGTACAGGATCCAGTGGGAATGCAAAACAGAAGGATATCATAAAACGATTTCGGAATATCTGAATAAGACATATCTGACGAACACATACCCGCAGGCGTCTCTTCTTTACAGCAGCGATGATACGGTAACAGAATCCGAATATGCACAAATGAATACCGACAGCTGGATCAAGGAAAACTGGGATTCATTTGTAAGATATATTTATGATATAATGCTCGAATATCCCGATGACCGGATAAGCGAGATCTGCAATCTGTACAACCACGTAACGTTTTATCAGGGCAATAACGTCGCGATCGACTACGACGAATGGTACAATGCTTCCGGCAACCCCTTCATAGAAGCTCTTGGCAGGATCCAGCCGACTGTAATCCCGGACTGAGAAGCCAGCCACTCACGCGAATGAAAGCTTATGATTCTGAAGGTGCATCATGATATCGCTGAAAAGATTTTTCCCTCACCTGCCGGATAAGACGATCAAGGAACCTCCGGTATTACGCATAATCGACAACACCTGCCGGCACAGACATGAGATCGCTGCTCTGAAAAATCAACTGAATTGCGACAGCGCGTCCTGCGAAGGATGGTACACAAAGAAGTTGCTTAATCCGTCGGACAAAAGCAGGATATTTCTTCATATTTGGGATGATTCCCCGTTTTCCGGGGAATACCTGTTCAATACGGAAAGACGGGGGGGCAAAGCCCGGGAAAGAGGATTTCTTTTTTGCGCTGGAAGACGACGACTTCATAAGACGGAACAGGCCGTCATTTATCGATCACATGCCGCAGGTAAACGGTTCTTTTGACGATGAAGCGGCGGCAGAGATCAGAGCCGGCATACCGCACGTGTATGTTATACCCGTCGACTGTTTGTCCGTCATAAATGAAATCATGTCGGAATATATACATGATCCCGCCCCGTCAAACGCGCGCCTGAAGGATCTTATCGTCATGATCGAAACGGCAACGGATATCCCGCATGTTCAAAGACAGGATCCCTGTTGTTAGCAGATAGTTGATATTTGCAGTAAATGTATTCAATAAAACGCCGCGTCCGATTTTGGACACGACGTTTTTTCATGATTCGCCCACAAAAAAGATCAGCCTATATATTCATGTTTGGTCGGAGTGTAGTTATCCGACTTATATTTTGTACTCTTTTCTTCACTTTTCATTGTGCCGTTTTCGTAATCTATAGGCTCCGTACAAATAGCGTCCTGCAATATCTTCTCAAGGTGTTCGAATTCGGAATACTCACCGAGACTTGCCAGCACAAATGAGTTTCGCACATATCCGGCACTTTCAGCCATCAAAGTCTGATCAAAATAGTAACCGAAATGCTCAATAAAAAAAGTCATCAGTATAACGGTCGTTCTTGTGTTACCTTCCCTGAAAGGGTGAACCTGCCATAGTCTGGGAAACAACCTTGATATCTGCTTTACAAATTCCTCTTTTGATATATCAACCCAACCAACCTTGCCTATTTCTTTGAAAGCTTTATCCAAATCCCTGCCGATATTCATAACATCGGAATACCAAACGCTTTGACCTGCGAGCAGTTCTTCACGTTTTATGATATTGATTTTTCTGTATTCACCTGCCCATTCATAGACATCGCCGAACAGATATTTATGAATAAAACAAAAACCGCCGGATGAAAAATCGTCAAATCCTTTTTCATACAGCAGCATCATGTTAGCGCGGGACAACTCGGCTTCAGCTGAATCAAGTTCCTTTTCATCGGTTATGCCAAGCAGATTTTTAAGGACCGTACTGTTTTCTATTAAGTAAGTGCTGATTAATTCGGTGTATGCAGATTGCCGAGATATTTTTTCGGCAGCTGAAACAAAAAGCGCAGGCAATACTTTGTGTATTAACGAGCATTTTTGTGATAGATGCCGGAAAAAGAGCCGGCAAGATGTATG
>JAILQN010000108.1 GCA_024699005.1 Clostridia bacterium | reverse complement strand
CATACATCTTGCCGGCTCTTTTTCCGGCATCTATCACAAAAATGCTCGTTAATACACAAAGTATTGCCTGCGCTTTTTGTTTCAGCTGCCGAAAAAATATCTCGGCAATCTGCATACACCGAATTAATCAGCACTTACTTAGAGTAAAAAATCATGCGGATTTTTTTCCTTTGATGAACGGGGACAGGTGTTTATACAGCAGAATACAGACGAAGGAGTCGATAAGGCCTTTGCACAGGGTGAAGGGCAGATTGAAGATCAGCAGAGCCTTGATAAGGTTATCCGCCGCGGGGAGAATACTGGAATACATGCCGATTATAGCATCCTCTCCCAGGACGTACTTGAAGAAGAGTTTGTAAATAACGAAATAGTTCGCCGGCACGCTTACGGCAGCCATGGCAAAGGAGCCTATCAGGCAGGCGGCTATCGCGGTCTTTTTGGTCTTGGAGCGTTTATAGATGAGCCCTGCGGTCAGGGTGAACGCTGAGCCCAGGATGAAATTGGACAACTCCCCTATCGCCATGGTTGAACCGAAAGGCATATGCAGCAGATTCTTTATCAGACAGACCAGCACGCCCCAGCCCGGACCGTAGGCGAACGCCGCCAGCAGCGCAGGGATCTCGGAGAAATCCAGCTTGATGAAGACCGGCATTATCGGTATAGAGAACTCAACGAACATCAGCGCGGCGCCGGCCGCGCCCATTATCGCAGTTACAACGATCGCCCTGACCCTGTACTGCCTTGACGCGGCGTCATTTTTACCTGAAGTATTCATAATTATTACCTCCTTATATGCAAAAGAAATCCCCCGCAATACAACGGGGGATCATTTCTGAGCATAAAGCAATAGATAACAAGCTCTTCTCTCATCCGGACTGTACCGTCGGTCAGGGAATTTCACCCTGTCAGTCTTGCGACTCGCGGACTTAAGCATAGGATATCCGAACCCAAATCGGTTTTTGCGGCTGTTTTTCCGCTCATACTGCGTCAAACCGTTCGTTAATCCGTCAGGATTGACTTCACGTTTTCCTTGTCTGATCGAAAAAACCTCTCGCAAAAACTGCTGCGCACTTTAAAGAGTGCATTTTTGCGGGATTCTGTTTTGACGACGCATCTTGCCTGTCGGCAGACAAAGAGAAAACGGGAAAAGCACCGATAAATGCCTCTTTAAAGCGATTTAGTTCGAATTTCCTATGCTTTCACCGCCGGTGGGGAATCTCACCCCGCCCCGAAGATAAGGAGATTGTACAGCAACGGAAGAGAGTTGTCAAGAGGAAATGCGGAATCCGGAAACGACTCCTGTCTCCTCACCCCACACTCTTCACTCCGAAAAGGCTTACGCTTTCTTCTTCCCTGCGACCGTCCTGATAACGAACAGCGTGCCGATCATAAGCGCCAGGCCGACAGGCAGGGAGATGATCCTGACGCTGTCGGGCAGCAGTCCGGCGACGATATAGGTCACGAACGACACGGCGGCGACCGTCAGAGCGTAGGGCAGCTGGGTGTTTACGTGATTGATATGGTTGCTCTGCGCGCCGGCGGAGGACATGATCGTCGTATCGGAAATGGGCGAGCAGTGATCGCCGCAGACCGCGCCCGCCATGCAGGCGGAGATGGCCACGATCGTGATGCTGCCGCTATCGGAACCGAATACGGAGAGAACGATCGGAATAAGGATACCGAACGTGCCCCAGGAAGTTCCCGTTGCGAAGGACAGCCCGACGGCAATGAGGAATATGATGGCGGGAAGCAGGTTCTTGAGACCCGCGGCGCCGCCCTCTACGAGCTGGGAAATGAAGATCTTTGCGCCGAGAGAATCGGTCATAGTCTTAAGAGTCCAGGCACAGCAGAGTATCATGATAGCCGGGACCATAGCCTTGAAGCCCTCGGGCAGACAGTCCATAAGCTCCTTGAACTTAAGCACTCTGCGCAGAAGCAGGAATATAAGGGCGAAGATAACGCCGGCGAACGAGCCGATGACGAGGCCCACGGACGCGTCGGAATCGGAGAACGCCTGGATAAAACCGGCGCCGCCGCCGAAGAAGCCGCCCGAATAGATCATACCGAGGACGCATGCGATGATAAGCACCACGACCGGGATGATAAGGTCGATGACCTTGCCCTTGGAAGAGGCTTCGATCTCGTCGGTCGCTTTGGCTTTTTCGCCCGAGGTGAACAGATCGCCCTTCTCCAGTGCGTTGAACTCATGCTTCTTCATCGGGCCGTAGTCGAACTTGGACACGGCAAGGAAGACCATCATTGCGATGGTGAGCAGCGCGTAGAAGTTGTAGGGGATGGCGCTGATGAACAGCGACATGCCGCTCTGCGCGCCGGAGCCCTTGGCAAAGCCCGCGACGGCTGCCGCCCAGGACGAGATGGGTGCGATGATGCACACCGGCGCCGCAGTGGCGTCTATAAGGTAAGCAAGCTTCGCTCTCGAGATCTTATGCTCGTCGGTAACGGGTCTCATGACCGAGCCGACGGTAAGGCAGTTGAAATAGTCGTCGATGAAAATCAGCACGCCCAGAAGTATGGTGGCGAGCTGAGCGCCGGTCCTGGACTTGATATGGGAAGCAGCCCACTTGCCGAACGCGCGGGATCCGCCCGCCTTGTTCATCATGGCGACCAGAGCGCCGAGCATGACCAGGAACAGAAGTATACCTATGTTATAGGAGTCCGCAATGCTGGAGATAAAGCCGTCCTGCAGAGTGTGGACCATAGTGGTCTCGAAGTTGAATTTGGCGTAGAGCATACCGCCGCAGAGGATACCCAGGAACAGGGCGGAATAGACCTCTTTGGTGATGAGCGCCAGCACGATGGCGATTATCGGCGGAACAAGGGACCAGAAAGTCGCGTAGTACGGGATCTCCGTCCTGACGGCGGCAAGGGCTGTCTCGATATTTGTTTCGAAATCCGCGTCGTACTGAAGGTTGTCTGCATAAGCGTCAACGTAGTCCTTGGCGGATGCGTCCGCTTCGGAGCCATCCGGCAGCTCAGCGACGGACAGATCGTAGACCGTCACCTCGCCGTCGACATCGACCTCGGCAAGAACGTGAGCATCCGTAATATCCACGACCTCGTAATCACCGCTGGCTGCAAAGGAGCCGAAAACAATGACGGAGATCAGGACGACCGCATAAACCGCGAAATGCCACATTCGCGTTTTAAAGGGCAAGCGTCTGAACATTGAAGTAACCACCTCTCAAAAAATTTGGATATATTTTAAAACAATGTGAATAAATATGCAATAGTTTTTTTGAAAACTTACAGAAAAACCAAACAAGCCGGATGTATTAAATACTTAATAAGCCACTCCGTCCACGTCCGAATCCCTGCCTTCGATATATACGATGACTTTATTCGGCACGCAGACTGCCGCCTCGCCCGGAGAAGATATCTTCCCGGTCTTTACGCAGGTCTTGTCCGGGCAGTCACTGTCCGTAATCATTGCTCCGTCGGTCGAAATCTTTATCCAAACACCGTTTACGGAAAAGCAGATCGTACTTTCGGCCTCCGACAGCACGATCCTCGTGTATTCCTCTCCCGCGACAGACACGACCGCAACTGCGCCGTCCCGGCCCGCGCGCGGCAGAAACCACGCCGCGGCGGCAACAGCGAGCAGCAATAATATCAGCAGGACGTCAAAAGCCCTTATCGTTTTTATTCCGCCCGGTCTATCGGTAATCATCGTCTGTTATTTCCAGTATGTCGCCAACACCGCCGAATGTAAGCACGGATTTGTCCGCGGTTACGAAAATCGCCTCGGCGCCGTATTTTTCCAGAAGATCAAGTGACCTGTCATATCCCAGAACAAAGCAGGCGGTGGAAAGCGCGTCCGCGACAGTTCCGCTGCCGGCGATAACGGTCACACTGACAAGTCCGCTGTCCGAAGGGCACCCCGTCGACGGATCCAGTATATGGTGATACAGTCTGCCACCGTATTCAAAACACTTTTCGTAACTGCCGGAAGTAGACACAAAAACCGTGCCCTCCAGACTGAGTTTTGCGAAATATTCGCCGGATATATTATCTGTTTCCGGCGTTCTGATACCCACAGACCAGGCGCCGCCGGATTTATCGCCGAAAGTCATGACCGTTCCGCCCGCGGACACGATCGCAGTCTGTACGCCCTGTCTTTCAAGCTCGCGCTTTATCACGTCGCAGGCTGCGCCTTTGCCCACGGCGCCGAGGTCGAGAGACTGAGAAGCGCCTGTCGATATATTATCATCATCTATGCTCACAAGGGAGAAGTCCACTCCGGAGAGAACAAATTCAATCTCAGCCTGCGCCGGAGGGACGCCGCGTCCCGAGTCAAAATCCCAGAGAGCTGACAGATCGCCTATCGTAATATCCAGCGCTCCGCCCGAGTCGCGGCATATATCGAGAGACGCGTTTATACATTCAAGCGCGTCGGCGCTTAAGCCCCCGACGTATTTGTTTTCGTTAAGAGCAGTGATCTTCGAGCCGGCGATGTTTCTTGATATCTCATTGTCAAGAGCGTCAACGGCTTCGCGGACGGCGTCAAAATCGGCGCCGTCCTTATCGTATACCGTTACGGAAAAAGGGCTGCCCATAGCGGTGAAGGCAGCCGTCTGAGGATCGCTTTTGCGCCTGACCGCGTCATATATCGCCACGGCGGCGATGACGGAAGCGAGAAGGACGATACCCGCCCAAAGCAGGACTTTTCTTTTACTGGAGGACATTTCTCAGAATACCGCCTCTATATAGGTCGCCGTGGAATTCACCCTGCTGTCCGGCGAATTGCTGTGCCACGCGACAGCCATATTCTTGTCGCGGCTGTACATGACGATCTGGCCGTTCATGCCGCCCTTTCGCAGGAAAGAGGTCTGCCCCTCCGGCACGATATCCGCTCCCAGCGACTCGGCGGTCCTTATCCACTCAGGCGGAACAAGCTCCGTACCGTTCCATTTTCCGTTCATAAGATAGAGCCAGCCCAGTTTCACCACGTCCGACGCGCGCATACAGGAACCGCTGGAGCCTATAGTGTAGCCGTAAGGATCCCGCGCCCAGTATGTCTGGCGGAAGCGCATGGGCTTAAGCAGTTCCTCATATATCACCGTGTCCGCCGGTTTGCCGGTGACCGCGGAGATACAGCGCGAGACAAGATAATGCACCACGTCCGTCCGGTATTCGAACTCGCCGGGCTTATGCGCCGGCGGACAGTCGAATATCATTTTCAGATAGTCATCGGTCGGATACTGCGATACGTCGTCGCAGTCGACATCCAGCACTCCCCTGTCTATGCCCGCCTTGTGGGTCAGGCAGTCCATAAGAGTGACGCTGTCCCAGACGGGATCGTAATCGAATTCCAGATACGGCGCAAGCGTTCCTGTGATTCTGCCGTCAGCTTTCAGCCTGCCGTCGCAGATCATTTTGCCCGCCATGGTGGAGATGAACAGCTTTGTGACCGAGTAATTTTCGCTTGCGGGATTGCAGGGGGTGATATACGCCTCCTCCGCCCCTTCGGGAGTGATTATCGCCAAGTCGTAGACGTCAAGCTTCTCGCGCCGGATGAAGTCGGTGATTATTTCTATCATATGAGTTCAGAACTTGGAACTTGGAACTGACAACTCAGATCGAAAACTCCGTCCTGAGCTTATTGACCGATTTGTTGTTCCAGAATCCCTGAGCCTGCACCTCGGCGGTATACCTGCCCGCGTCAAGGCCGAAAACGGGTATGGTCACGGTGTCGGGCATTTCCATAAGGTAATAATGCGACCAGGCGCAGATCTGGCGGACTATCTTATTGTCGGACGCACGGCGGATCGTCAGCTTGTAATCGTCTATCATATCCTCGTCGATCTTCGCCTGATCGAAGGTCACGAGCAGCCCCTCGGCTGTCTTTACGGTGGATATGCCCGCGTTGTCCTCAAAATAAGGACGCACGGTCGTGTTGTAACGCTCGTCGGTATACCTGAAATTCTCCGGCTCGAAGGGCGGTTCTATAAGTCTGTCGCATGGGAAGAATTTGCCGGTGAGGATATCGAAAGCCCTGATAAGGACCCTGTTGTCCGCGTCCACTTCCGCGATCAGGAACTGAGCCTGTTTCTCCTTGTCCTCGGGGAAAGTGTAATAATACTTGTCGAATTCGTCCAGCTCGAAATAAGACAGGGAACCCGTGCCGAGACACGTGAAGTGCCTCTGATGTATGGAACGGGGATCGTTCACCGGCGCGTGGGAATGGCCGGAGAAGTCGATGACCTGCGGGAAATTCATAAGGATGGGGGTCAGATCGTCCTCGCCCCAGTATACGCTGCCGGTGACCGTGCCCGTGACGTGCGGATGCTGGAAGAAGAATATCGGCTTGTCCGCGTCGTCGTCGAACGCCTTTTTCAGCTCCGCCGCGGCGTAAGCCTTCTGGGGCTGTTCGAAACGGCAGCCGTGATCCGGAGTGACCATAATAAAGTGGTACCCCTTTATGACCTTGTGGAGATCCGGCTCCATTTTGAATATACGGCGCATACGCTCGTGGGTCTCCTCAATGCCGGAGCCGTACTCATGGCTGGCGACCGTAAAATAATAATACGTCTCGGGACGGATATTGGCGTCGAAGACCTCTTTGAAATTGAGCATCTCCGTCTCTTTGCCGGAATTGGCGAAGTCGCCCACGACGAATATCGCGTCAAGGGGCTTGTACTCCTGGGAATCTGCGTAGGCATAGGCGTCCTTCATACCCTTGTCCAGACGGACAAGCTCGCGGCAGTCCTTGTTCTCGTGGATATGGACGTCCGACATTATCAAAAATCTGAGAATGGGCTTAAAATCCGACATGTTCATTTCTCCTTTTGTTATTTTGCCTTATACTGAAGCGGTCGTCCGAGTCGGAACGACCGCAAAATTTAACCTTGGAACTTGGAACTTGGAACTTAAAACTTCAATTCCCCATCATACGGTTCAGCAGCATATACATACCGCCGACGGCTTCGATGGTGGACGATGGGATGCGGCTCTCGTCGATGTTGAGATCGGCGATCCTCGAACTTTCGTAATAGTCGTGGAACGGGTTGTCGGCGTTAGCGCCGCCGAAGGAATCTGCCATGACGTAAACGATCGCGTGCAGGGCCAGCTCGCCGACGATCCTGCGTTCGCTCATAAGAGTGAAGCTCTCGTCCGCGTAATCGGTCTGCGCTTTGGCAAGCTTACGGGACACTTCGCAGCAGACGGGGATCTTGGTAAGCTCGGTATTGTCCTCAACGCTTATCGTGATGTAGACGGTCTTCCTGCCGTCCTCAAGAGTGACGGGGGTGAATACCGCGCCGGCGGCGATCTCCTCCGCGCTCGCCGCAAACGCGTACGAACCCAGTGAAGCCGCAAACAGCATGACCAATGTGAGAATCAAAGACAGATAACGCCTTTTGCTCATAAAAACATCTTCTTTCCTTTTTATTTTCTCAATTCTATTTTAATAAAAGCGTCGTTAATTGTCAATAGAATTTTAATAAAAACAGTTGACCTTTTCGATTGATATGTGTTATATTATATCGAATATAATTTTTGATAATTTGTAAGGAGCAAAACAATGACATCGTCCATTCTGAAGTCAATGTTTAAAAACAAAATCCTGGCGGCGATAGTATTCCTTATTTCCGGCGTCATCATGGTCATCCCCGCCGCAGCGGACGAGATATCCGTATGGATAGCCCGCGCTGTAGCGTTAGCCTGCATAGCCGGCGCGCTGGGGGGGATCGTCCTTTTTGTGATGGGCGAGAAATCGACCATTGAAATGACTGCTCTGATAATAAGCATCGCTATCGGTGTTCTTGGCGCGTTTTTTGTGGTGCGGCCGGAGCTCCTGATCGAATTCTGCAATATCATCTTCGGACTTGTAATAATAATGGTCGGCGTCATAAGCTTTTATCAGGCCACAAGCGTAAGGATCAACAAAATATTGAGCGTTTTGTCCGCTCTTGTCGTTATCGCTCTCGGCTTTGTGATAATACTCAACCTCAAACACGACTACATCATAAAGATAATCGGCATATCGCTTATCGTTTCCGCTCTGGGCGAGGCACTTGACGCGCTTCTGATAAGGAAGCTCGACGCTTATATTGACGAGCTGGACACTCAGGCAAACGCTGTCTACGTTGAATCTTCCGCTTACGATTACGGTCCCGACGCGTGATATTACGAAGCCGGATAAGAAAACATCCGTATTCCGCTTTCAATTAAAATCCTGATTTAAAATGACTGAGCTTGAAAGAGCCCGCGAATTCTTCAGAAACGACCGCTTTGCCACCGAGAACGGCATGTATATCGTCGCTATCGGCGAGCACTACTCGAAGATAGGGCTGAAAATAGAGAGCCGGCATCTGAACGCCGTAGGCGCGCTGATGGGCGGTGTCTACCCCACGATCGCGGATTTCGCCTGCGCCGTGGCAGCCTGCCGCACCGGCGAGCCGTTCGTGACGGCGGACTGCAGGGTCTCCTGCATAAACGCCTTTCACAGCACGGAGATATTCGCCGAGACAAAATGCGTGAAGTACGGCAGGAATCTGGCGTTCTTTGAGGTGGAGATAACCGAGGATACAGGACGCCTGCTCGCCACCGCGCAATTCACGATGTTCAGAGCCGTGAAGAAATGAAACAGATCGGGCGGTCTCTGACCGCCCGATTATTATTATCAACAACCGCAATTATTCATTATTCATTCTTCAGTATTCATTATTCATTCAGAAAATCCGTAAGGATTTTCGCTCTATAGCGCGGGATTGAATTCTGCGCTGTATTTTTCTGCGATCAAAGCGAGCTCCGTTTTATTCGGCGGAACGACGCCGGCGCAGGAGTATTCTCTTCCCAAAGCGGCGTATTTGCTCTTTCCGATATCGTGATAAGCCATGATCTCAAGGGGATATTCCTCCGCGATCTGCCTGACCTGCGGCAGTTCATCGTCGTTATACCCGGGAATATACGGCATACGGAAGCGGATATCTGCGCCGCGAAGTTTAAGATTTTCCGCATTTTCAAGAATGAGCCGGTTCGATACGCCGGTGTTTTTTTTATGCCTGTTCTCATCCGCGCCCTTCAGATCGAAAAGCCACAGATCGACCGCGGGAAGCAGGTTCTCTATCACATCCCACTTTACACAGCCGGCGGTCTCGACTGCGGTGTTTATCCCGCGATCTTTGCAGCCCGAGAGGATCGCGTACGCGAATTCCGGCTGCAGAAGCGGCTCGCCGCCGGACAGGGTCGCTCCCCCGCCGGAAGTTTCATAGTAGATCCTGTCCCGTTCGATCGCGGCGAGGGCTTCGGACGCACCGACAGTGCGGCCGGATATTTCCCTCGCCCCGTGACGGCAGACTTTAACACATTCACCGCAGCCCGTACAAGCTGCGGTATGAGTTTTATCGCATATGGCGACGCACGCACCGCAGCCGGTGCATTTGCCGACGTAATACATAAGCTGCGGCTCCGCGCTCTGCGACTCCGGATTATGGCACCAGAGACACCGGAGGTTGCACCCCTTGAAGAATACCGTGGTGCGTATACCGGGCCCGTCATGGATAGAGAACCGCTGAACGTCAAAGATATTGCCGTATTTGTCCATATCTGCTGATTTATCAAACAGGCAGGGGCGCCCCTACGGAATCACCTGCCCTAATTCTCACTTCGGGCTATGATATTGTTCTGCAGATGCTCGTCCAGCTTCACGAAATACTGGCTGAACCCGCCGACGCGCACTATCAGGTTTTTATACTGCTCCGGATGCTTCTGCGCGTCGAGAAGTTCCTCCCGCGAGACCACGTTTATCTGAAGGGTCTGCCCGCCCTGGGCGAAATAAGCCTTCGCAAGGGCGATGAACGCATCCTTGCCCTCCGGGGTGATGAACTGCGCTTTCGAGAACTTTATCTGCAGCACGTTCCCGCTGGTGGCGAGATACTGATTGCCGCAGAGCACGGAATTAAGCAGCGCGGTGGGGCCGTTGGTATCGCAGCCCGGTGTCGCGCCGATGCTGTCCGCCAACAGACGCTCGCCGCGTTTCTTGCCGTTGGGCAGAGCGCCGCAGTGTATGCCGTAGTTCGGCGCACGGTGGAACGTGGAGCAGCCCACGCCGAACACGCCGCCTCGGAAGGTCTGCTTCGTCTGGAAATAGCGGTAGATATGGTCGGTGATATCGGCGTAGATATCGTCCACGTCGGGATCGTCGTTGCCGAACTTCGGCTGATTTTTAAAGTCGTAATAAAGCTCTTCGCAACCCTCGAAATCGTTTTTAAGGGCGTCGATAAGCTGGCGCATGGTGTACTTCTTTTCCCGGAACACCAGTTTGCGGATCGCGGCAAGAGAATCGGCGGTATCCGGCAGCCCCTCGGTCAGCACCTGCGCGTGGCCGTATATCGGGCCGCGGTTCTTATAGTCCAGGCCCTTTTCTATGCAGCCCTGCACCATGACGGACTTCCACGGGTTCGGCGCGTACTCGGCGAATATCCTCTGCGCGGCGTTCGACGTGCGCGTGATATAATCCGCCATATATTCTATCTGTTTTTTGTAGGCGTCAAGCAGCTCTTCAAACGACTGGAATTCAGCGGCGTCGCCGGTGCGAAGCCCCAGCCTTTCATGGCTGAACTGACATTCCCCGTCGAACAGAGCGAACTCCAGAGCCTTGATCACGCTGATCTCTCCGTCCTCCAGTCCCATATGGGACTTGCCGAATATGTCTATCTGATTGCAGCCGTTCATGCAGTAGAGGTGAGAATCGCCCGGCGGGACACCGATAGCCTCCAGCGCGGGGCAGACGCACTCGTCGTTGTAGATCGCAGGCATCCCTATTCCTGTCGCGAGGGTGTCGACCGCCGCCTGCCACAGTTCCGCCGGGGTGCCGGGATGCGTCCTCATGGTCAGATTGGGCGTGTCGTATCTGCGTTCCCGGGCGATCTTCAGAACGTCGTACGTAAGCTGACAGGTAAAGTCGTTCCCGAACTCGTCGCTACCGCCCACGCACAGGTTCCAGGTGCGGGTCCTGTGGAAAAGTTCCCAGAGCTGCGAAAGGCACTCGTAACGGTCGTCGGGATCGTCGTTCTCATAATATCTGCCGAGGGCGTAGTCGAACAGGCCGGGGGAATCTATGTCCAGCATCGAAAAGCACAGCCAGAACATCTGGCACGCCTCAAAGAAATCCCGGGGCTGTTTCCGCGGTATCCGGTCAAACGCACGGATAAGCCGCTCAAGAAGTCTGCGCTCATCACCTTCGGCTGTTCCGAGCTGTTCTTCCGCAAGTTCTTTATACCTTCGGGCAATGATCTCCACGGCGTCGAGAGCAAGCTCCAGCGCGTCGTAAAAATCGGTTTTGTCCGTATGTATCTTCCGGAACCGGGTTATCTTCGTCCTTATGCCGTCGGTGCCCACGCGCAGCAGCATCTCATAATCCGGATTGGAGTGGCCTCCGCCCGCCGCCCAGCAGCACTTGTTGATCTCCAGCTTCTCTTCGAGCGGGGATCTTTCTTTGCTGATTATACGCATGGTCTCGTAAGGGCGGAAATAATCGTAGTAATAATTGATTATCTCTTCTTCGCTCATATCGGCGCAGGCGTCGAAATTGCGCCGGTACACGCCCTCGTTGAGTTCGATCCCCGATGCGCGTTCGTAATGCACAGCCAGCCGCCCGAAGCTGCCCAGGGGCGACTGGAACCAGTTCGAGAGATCAAGCGTCAGGTCGGTCTCTTCGGCCCAGTTTTTTATGCCGTTTGCCACGCGGTATTCGATATCGTCCCTGCCAGCATGGATATAGCCGTAAGCGAAGGGCTCAAGCTTTTTGATATCTGTCATTTTTTACCTTACTTCTTTCTATCGAAGAGAACGGTTTCAATAATGTGCAATTAGCAATGTGCAATGTGTAATTAATATGGTTTTGATTTTATATTGTGCCGCTTTTACACTGCTCAGCCGTGAGGAGCCTTCCGCCGTGTGAACAATCGTTGTTTTCAGACTGAACGGAAGAAATCTAACTTCCGGACAATTACACATTGCACATTACACATTGCTAATTAGTTTTTGTCTTTTTTTATTGAACAGAAGCAACGTACGGTTTCACGTTCTTCTCGTAATGTCCCGTATCCTGATACCCGTTCTCCGTCCTGAGCATATCGCCGAATTTATAGGCGATGTCCTCCGCGGAATCCTTGTTTGCGTCGGCCCGCCAGAAGCCGTCCTTAGAGCCTTTTAGGCACCAGTCGCTCTCCCACATGCCGTGACCGGCAGCCTTATACGTCCAGAGCATCCAGCTGTAGTTATAGTCCTTCATGGCTTTGAAGCAGCCCGCCCAGGTCGTTTTCTCATGCGGATAGAATTCGCCCATCATAAGCGGGACCGTCGGATGCAGTATTCTTGTCAGCAGCACGAAGAAACGGAAGATAAAATCGGAGTTGTTGTAAAAATGCACCTGATAGACCACGTTCTTCCAGCCCTTCAGAAACGCCTTCGGCAGGGCGAAGCCCGTCCAGATGCACTCAAGCGTGATTATGTGATCCGGATCGGCGGCGCGGACGGTCTTATAAAGCCTGTCATAGATATACTCGTTTTTGAATCTGCGCTCGATCTCCGTAGTGGGGGTATCGCACATCGGCTCGTTCAGCAGATCATACATAGCCACCGCCGGATTGCCTTTGAAACGCTCCGCGATCGCCGTCCATAATTCGTCCGTGAGTTTCCTGTAGAATTCGCCCTCGTCGGTCTGTTCATACAGACCGCAGGACTTGCCCTTGCCGCTGTGGGGCGAGTCGCTCTGGAAGCCCGGCGAGCCGTGCATATCGAGGATAACGTACAGACCGCGCTTCCCGGCTTGCTCAACGACCCAGTCCAGACGCGAAAAATCCCACTCGCCGTTTGAGTCCAGCAGCTTCGTGCCGTTATCGTCAACGTAGAAATTCCTGTACCAGAAGGGCACGCGTATGCAGTTGAAGCCCATTTCGGCTATGACGTCAAGATCGTATTCCGTAAAGAAATTATCCTCGTAGGTATGGATCAGATCGTAAGCGGTCTCCGTGCCGAAACGTCCGATCAGCTTTTCATAATACGACCACACGTCGTCTGCGCCCTGAACTGGAGTGAGCCAGTCCTCCCAGACGAGCCACGCGCCGATATTGACGCCCTTCAGAACTATTTCCTCTCCGCGGCGGTTATAGATCTTCCGTCCTTTTACAAAAAGGAAATCCTCATCTGTCAGAGCACCGCGCTTATCAGACGGCGCGTCCTCGGCGGAAGTCACAACGGCGCAGCCGAATACAAGCAGTACGCATAATAAAACGGAAATCAGTCTTTTCATGTTATCAGCCTCCTACGCTCCATTATATCAGTCAAAAAACTTTTGTAAAGCTGTTTTTTTATATAATGAAAATACAAAAACATTCACTTGTATTTGATATGGAACAGTGCTATAATCGGAAAAAAAGCTTCGCATTCTGATACGCGAAGCGCAAAACGCAATACGCGCACAGGAGGGCGAAACATGGCAAGATCTATCGAGAGGGAACACGCCTTTATCATGATATTCGAGCAGATGTTCAGACCTGATCTGACTCTTGATGAAATAGCGGAACTCGCGGCGGACGCCGAAGTCTTTGAGGCGGAACCGTTTGCCGTCAGTCTGGCGGCGACCGTAGACGAACACAGGGACGAGGCGGACGCGCTCATCGCCCCGCGCCTGCGGAACTGGACCATCGACCGCCTTGCCGCCGAGACCCTCGCCGTGCTGCGGCTGGGCGTGTGCGAGATGTTCTTCGCCGGCGGAGTGACCCCCGTGTCCGTCTGCATAAACGAGTGTGTGGAACTCGCGAAAACCTACTGCCCGGCAAAGGACGCCGGATTTGTGAACGGCGTGCTGGGAGCGATAGCAAGAGAGAGCGACGGCAGTTAAGACGCTTCCGTTCATAGCAGTCGAACATTCCGAATAATGCGGAATGCGGAATTCGGAATTATCCGCGGCAATAAGGTTACTGCCGTACCGCTTTATGCGCATAACAAATAACAAAAGACAAAAAACCTTATGACAATTCCGCATTCCGAATTCCGCATTATCCGCGCCTGTCCATATCAGAAAAATGCAATTTTCCTCCACCTCCACCCCTCTCACCGTCTCCCAGCTCAACTCCTACGTAAAGTTCCTGTTCGAGGGAGACCTGAAACTTGCGAATATCACTGTCGAAGGCGAGATAACCGACTTCCGGCGGCAGTTTTCGTCGGGTCATTTATATTTTTCGCTGAAAGATGAACAATCCCGCCTGCGCTGTGTGATGTTCCGCTCCGCAGCGGCAAAGCTGGCGTTCAGCCCCGAAAACGGCGCACGCGTGGCCGCAACCGGCAGAGTGACCGTATACGAAGCGAACGGCGAATATCAGCTCTACGTAAATTCCATGCGGCCCTCCGGCGCCGGGGAGCTCGCCCTCGCCCTTGAACAGTTAAAACGAAAATTAGCAGCCGAAGGGCTGTTCGATCCTGCAAAAAAACGCCCTCTGCCGGCGTTCCCGAAACGGATAGGAGTGATCACATCCGCCTCCGGCGCTGCTTTCCACGATATAATCAACGTGCTGACGAGACGCTATCCTCTGTGCGAGGTGGTTTTCTGCCCCGCCGCCGTGCAGGGGCCGCTGTGCCCGCCGGAAAACGTCCGGGCTTTAAGGCGCCTGAACCGCGAACCGGACCTTGACCTGATAATCATCGGCAGGGGCGGCGGCTCCGCGGAGGACTTGATGGGCTACAATAACGAAGCTCTCGTCCGCGAGGTCGCGGCATCGCGGATCCCGGTGGTTTCCGCCGTCGGTCACGAGATCGACTTTACCCTCTGCGATCTCGCTGCGGACCGCAGGGCGCCGACGCCATCCGCCGCCGCGGAATTATCTTCTCCGGATATAGACGATTTAAAGCTTCGTATCGATAATATGATAAACGCCGGCCGCAATTTCACGTTAACGTACATCGGCACGCGGCTCGACCGGCACGCCGACCTCCTGTCCCGGATGCGCGCGCTTTCCCCCGCAGGAATAATAGAACGCCGCGGGCAGGATATCGCACTTCTTGATATACGCGCCCGCACAGCGGCGGCAAAACGGATCGATTTCCTCGCAGCCGTACAAAAAGCGAACGCGGAAAAATTAGCCGCCCTGGATCCGGAAAAAATTTTCAGACGCGGCTATACCGCCGTAAGGAACGATGCGGGCAGGGTCACTACTGTGACCGCCCTGAAACCGGGCGACGGTATCACACTTGAGTTTTTCGACGGCACGGCTGACGCAACGGTCAATAATATCAGGAGAATAGGCAATGGAGAATAAAATGACTTACGAGGAAGCGGCAAAGACCCTTTCCGAGCTTGTAGCGAAGCTGGAAAAAGGCGATCTGAGCCTGGAGCAGACGATAAAAACCTACGAGGAAGCGAAAAAAGTGTCCGCCTACTGCATAGAACTGCTGGAGACGGCTAAGCTTAAGATAACGGAAGTAACGGATCAATGAATATCAGAGATTATCCCGGATATATAGACAGTCAGATCCTCTCGTTCATACCGAAGTCCGAACCGCTGTATTCGGTACTGACGGACTGCATGAGCTATTCCCTCGGTTCGGGAGGCAAAAGGATAAGACCGGTGCTGTGCCTTGAATTCGCGCGGCTCTCCGGCGCCGCGCCCGAGGACGCGCTGCCCTTTGCCTGCGCCGTGGAATTCATACACACCTATTCGCTCATCCACGACGATCTGCCATGCATGGACAACGACGCCGAGCGGCGCGGCAAGCCCTCGGCGCATATCAGATACGGCGAGGCAACGGCTCTGCTCGCGGGAGACGCTCTGCTGACCCACGCTTTCTCGACCATCGCCGGCACTCCCCTGCCCCCCGAAAGGATCGCCGCCGCTGTTAACTGCCTCGCGTCCTGCGCCGGGGTGAACGGCATGATCGGCGGGCAGGTTATAGATATGTACGGCGAGACTGTGTGTCTTGGCTCCGACGAACTGTTTCTGCAGGACAAACTCAAATGCGCCGCGCTCATTACAGCCGCCTGCGAGCTGGGCTGCATAGCCGCGGGCAATACGGACAACATACCCGCCGCGCGCAGATACGGGCTCAATATGGGCACCGCATTCCAGGTGGTGGACGATATCCTTGACGCGGCGGAGGGCGACGCAGGCAGCGACGCGCGCAGCGGCAAATCCACCTACGTTTCGCTTCTGGGGCCTGAGGGGGCGAAGAGCGCCGCGGAGAGATATACTTCCTCAGCGCTTCTGGCGCTGGACGAGCTCGACGGAGATACGGATGACCTCGCGGAACTTACACGGGCATTACTGATACGGAATTATTAATCAGAGTGTTCGCGGATCAGGGAGCAGTTTTTTAACATCAACAACCATTGACTGACCGCTGACCGCTGATCACTGATCACTGAACAATGGACAGCTATCCGCTTCTTGAACAAATAAAATCCCCGGCGGACGTAAAGGCGCTGCCGGAAAACGAGCTTCCTCAGCTTGCCGAGGAAGCGCGCAGATGCCTTATCTCCACCGTCTCGCAGACAGGCGGGCACCTCGCCTCGAATCTGGGAGTGGTCGAACTGACCATCGCCCTGCACAGGGTATTCAATTCCCCGCACGATAAGATCGTCTGGGACGTGGGGCATCAGATATATACCCACAAGCTCCTGACCGGCAGATTCAAAGACTTCGGCACCCTGCGTCAGGACGGCGGGATCTCCGGATTCTCAAACCCTGCGGAGAGTGAGCACGACCCGTTTTACAGCGGCCACGCCAGCGTTTCCGTCTCCGCCGCCTACGGCATAGCGAGGGCGAACCTGATCAGGGGAAGAAAAAATTACACCATCGCCGTGGTGGGCGACGGCGCTTTTACCGGCGGCGAGATATTCGAGGGCCTTAACAACGCCGGCGGCGAGAGGACGAGGCTGATCGTCATACTGAACGACAACGAAATGTCCATATCCGAGAACGTCGGTTCACTCGCCAATCACCTGGCTGTCATCAAGGCAAGGCCCTCCTACTTCAGGACCAAGGCGAGGATCGAGCGGGGCCTGAATCTGATCCCGCTTATCGGCGTTCACCTCTCAAACGGACTTTTCAGACTGAAAACCACTCTGAAACGCGCCCTTTACAAAAACAGTACGATGTTCGAAGAGCTGGGCTTCCGTTATATGGGTCCCGTCGACGGTCACAATATACCCGTTCTCTGCGACGCTCTCGAGGCGGCGAAGACCGCCCATTACCCCATTCTGCTGCACATAAAAACCACCAAGGGCAAGGGGTACGAGTACGCTGAAAGCGATCCGGCGCTCTTTCACGGCATATCCCGCTTCGATATAGAAACCGGTGAATTCAAGAACTCCCGCGGCTTTTCCAACGCCTTCGGGGACGCCATATGCGACTTTGCGGAAAAGGATGCTCGTATATGTGCTGTCACTGCGGCGATGGCCATCGGTACCGGGCTCGATAAATTCAGCAAGAAGTTCCCCGACAGATTCTTTGACGTGGGCATAGCCGAACAGCACGCCGTCACATTCTGTTCCGGACTCGCCAAAGGCGGCATGGTGCCGGTGTTCGCAGTCTATTCTGCTTTTCTGCAGAGGGCTTACGATCAGCTTGTCCACGATGTGGCGCTGCAGAAGCTGAAGGTCATAATCTGCGTGGACCGCTGCGGCTTCGTCACCGGGGACGGCGAGACCCACCATGGTCTTCTGGACGTGCCCATGCTCAACACCATCCCGGACGTTATAATCTACTCCCCCGCCGACTACGCGGAGCTGAGCCGCTGCCTTTACAGGGCGATTTATAAAGACCCGGACGGTATCATCGCCGTCCGCCTGCCGAAAGGCTGCGAGCCCGATATCCCGGAGGACTTAAGACCCGGCGAGGGCGACTGCGACGTATTCGTAGAAGAGAACGCAGAAACCTCGATAGTGACATACGGCAGAGTCTACGCCGCCGCCGCGGCAGCATACCGGAAACTCGACGATACGAAACTCATAAAACTCAACCGCATCAAACCCATAGACCCCGCGGCAGTCAGCGCGGCGCTTACATGCAAAAGAGTGTTCTTCTTCGAGGAATCGGAGCGCTCCGGCGGCGCGGGCGAGGAATTCGGTTATCTTCTGAGCAAAGCGGGCTTTAAGGGCGAATTCATACTGCACGCAGTGGAGAATAAATTCGTCCCGCAATCCGAAGACAAGATACTTCTTCACAGATATGGATTTGATGAGGAAGGGATTATTGATTCAGTTCTGAGTTCCAAGTTCCAAGTTACAAGTTCCAAGCAGGCGTGACCGAAGAGTGTTACGTGTTGCGTTTTATATATGTGGCTGTGATCAACAACTTGTCATCAATCATGAAGAAGGAATAAAATTCAAGTATCTGAAAGCGGAAAAAGGAATATTTTTCAAGTATCAAATTGTCAAAAAAAGAATATTTTTAAACCCAATCTCTCAACGAATTAAGTAATATCAATATCAAGTAAATTCAACAACGTCTGTGACGCCTTGGTGATATCGCCGGTATACCAGACGTTGTTAATTTTTGCTCTGCGGATATATTTCAAATAATCAATGAAA
>JAILQN010000094.1 GCA_024699005.1 Clostridia bacterium | reverse complement strand
CCGGCAGAGGATACAGTTGAAGAGGCAATGCCCGTAGAGGCGGAATAAGAGGGAGGATATCATGGCATTTACAGCAGCAGATGTTAAGGCATTAAGAGAGAAGACCGGCGTCGGCATGATGGAGTGCAAGAAGGCGCTCGTAGAGACCGACGGCGATATGGAAAAGGCGATCGACGTTCTGCGTGAGAGAGGCCTTGCGGTAGCCGCCAAGAAGGCTTCCAAGGTCGCTGCGGACGGCGTTGTTTCCACCTATACCGAGGGCAATGAGACCGTCATACTTGAGGTCAACGCTCAGACCGACTTCGTCGCGAAGAACGAGAAGTTCCTTGCTTTCGTGGACGCCGTGGCGAAGACGATCCTTGCAGCGAAGCCCGCGGACGTGGACGCGCTTCTTGCCACTGTTATCTGCGGCGGTACCGCGACGGTCGAGGAGACACGCCAGGAGCTGGTCCTCACCATAGGCGAGAATATCTCCGTAAGGCGTTTCGAGATCCTTGAGGGTCACGTTATCACTTACGTTCACGGCGGAGCGACCCACGCCGTCGCCGTCAAATTCGACGCAGCCGACGATGTTGCCGCGCAGCCCGGATTCGTGGAGATGGGCAAGGATGTCGCGATGCAGATCGCGGCTATGAGCCCTTCATATCTTGACGAGGCTTCCGTTCCCGCCGAAGTCATTGAGCACGAGAAGCAGATCCTTCTGGCTCAGATGGCGGAGGATCCCAAGATGGCGAACAAGCCCGACGTTGCCAAGGCGAAGATCGTCGAAGGCAAGCTTCGCAAGTTCTTCGAGGAGACCTGCCTTCTCAAGCAGGCGTTCGTAAAGGACGGCGACATCAATGTCGGTCAGTATATCGCGAACTGCGCCAAGGCGCTGGGCGGCGATATCAAGGCCGTGTGCTACATCCACTACGTAAAGGGCGAGGGCATCGAGAAGAAGACCCAGTCCTTCGCGGACGAAGTAGCCGAGGCTATGGGCGCAAAGTAATAAATCTTTGTAAAAAACGTCTCCCGTCTTCCGACGGGAGGCTTTTTTTCCTCTTCACGGTTTCGTGTAAAACAGAAAATGGCTTTTTCGCAGATAATTGTGGGATAGCCGAGAATGAGCTCCCTCAGTCGGCTTCGCCGACAGCCCGCGCTAATTGGGCGTGGGCGCAGCCCGACCTCAAAGAGGGAGCCTTTTTCAAGCCCCACTCCGTGAGGGGGGTGGCGCTTGCGCCAGGGGGAGTATTAAGGAAATCATAAACCCTGATGCAATCAGTATCTCATCTTATCAGTAATCATCGTATTCCGATGGACACATTACACGTAAATCTGTGAAGATCCCTTTTTTTGTGCGTGGAGCAGAAGGAACTTATTATCCTAAACTGCTGAAGAAATCCCTGATCTTCGCGAAGAAATTCTTGAACCAGTCGCCGATCTTTGCAAAGAAGGCTTTTATCCCGGTCGCCTGACCTTTTTGGAGATCCTTCTCAACGGCGGCGATGACTTTTTCCGCTATCTGCTCATAGCCCTTTGCGGTCGGATGGGCGATAAGCCCGTACTCTACGCCTTCCAGGGAGAGTATGTGTCCTATCGACATGGTGGTCGCCGCGGAGGGTGTTTCCACGTCGGAAATATCGATATACGTGTAGCCGTACTTCAATGCGCAGTCCCTGGTGAAGGCGTTTATGCTGTCCATCATAAAGGTTATGAGGTGACCTATCTCTATGTCAACGTCATCGCTGATCGTCGCGTTCTTGATTGGATTGAGTGTGCCGACGAGCAGAACTTTCGCATCCGGATTGTTCTCTTTAATAAAGTCAAGCAGCAGCGGATACGCGCCCTTCCAGTAATTGAAATACCTGTAGAATCTGCTGAGGATATCCTTGATTCCGGCGGGAATGCTCGACGTGTCGCTCAGGTCAAGGGTGTTGAAGCCGAATATCTGTGTTTTGTAGATAACGTCTGTCTGACCCAGGCCGATGGAAATAAGGCTCGCGTTTTTGATCATCTCGCGGGCACTCATTATCTCTCCGGTGGCGCCGTAGGCAGCCGTACCGTCAAGAGTGAGGCTGAGCGGGTCTCCGAAATAGGCGAGGTCGGTCTGATACCGTCTGATCATTGAGCCGTCCTGATAGGTGAACTCGTCGTCGCGGAAGCCGTCGTCAAGACCCAGAAAGTCGTTCATATAGGCGGTGGAGACCGCGTCGTGAGACAGGGGCCAGTATTTTGCGTCGGTGTCGCGGATATCGGCCGGAGCGTACATGCCGAACTTCTCGGCGACTATGTTTGGATAGGAACCGTCTACGTTGCGGCACTCATAGTCGCCGTAGTTCTCGTTGCGGTAGATCTGATCCTGCCAGCTGGTTCCGGCGCCGTAGCCGCGGGTAAAGCTGTCGCCTATCGCGACGTATCCGGTGCCCTCCTTGAGAGCCGCATAGGGATCGTCCTGCGCGTCATCCGCAAAAACCGGAACCGCTATAAGCGACGCCGTCATAAGCACAGCCAGCATGACCGCGATGAGTTTTGATAGTCTTTTCATGGTTGTCGTCTCCTTGTTGTTGTATTTTACATAAACAATTATAACTCATTTGTTTATTTTTGGCAATAGGCAACAGAAAAAATTTTTATCGACAAAAATAAAACGACACCTTGTAAAAAGTGCCGTTTTATTGACCGTGGTCATCTTTTTTTATAAAGCACAAGCTCCGGATCGGCGCCTCCTTCGGCGTAGGTACAGACAAGAATAAAATCCATATTTGCCAGCACTCCGAAGCAGCGGTCGCCGCCGAACTCCGGCTCCAGCTGATTTCCGAGATAAGTCGTCCCGTCGTTCAGAAATTTAACGTTTGTTCCGTTCGGCAGCCGGTATTCAAGGTTGACGTATTGTCCGACCAGCGCGTTCAGGCAGGTAAGCTCCGGCATGCCCTCGATATGAAGGTCGTTTATCTCTTTTATAAGCTTTGACTTGAATTCCCCGAACTGTCCGTTATCGCTCAGCTCCTCGTAACGTTTCCAGTAATCCAGCGTCGGCAGCCGTTGTTTCAGATAATCGCGTGCCTGCTCTTCGGTGAATCCGTCCCCGGCCATATGAGGCGCGGCGACGCGGATCAGATCGTCCATGTCGGAATAAGTATAAGTGCCGTCGGCGTAGCACCACCTGCAGTAATCCTCGTTGAGAGTTCCGTCGGAGTTCCTGCCGATGATATCGTCGCTCAGCGGCATACCGCAGCACTGGCAGACGAGCTTCCGCGGTTCGCCGAGCAGTGTGTTTATGGAAACGCCGAACAGGTTGGAAAGCAGTTTAAGCGTTTCGGTGTTCGGCACGGTCTCGCCCGTTTCCCACCGGGACACCGCCTGCCTGGTTACAAATACTTTCTCCGCCAGATCGTCCTGAGACATGCCGTTCCGGGTCCTGAGTTCCAATATAACGTCTTTTGTGTTCATATATATCCCTCCCTGATCTGATTGTAAAGTAAGGATGTTCTTTTTACAAGCAACGCGTTGTTGCTGGCGCCTATACTTTTTTTGAAAGTGTCATCACTCTGCGATAACTCAAACCTGCCAGTATGAGAGCAGCGAGGATAAAAATACCTGTAAGCAGCATATGATCCATCTTTGTGCCGAGGAAAACCGCAAGCACGCAAAGACCCATCGCCGCGAACATATTGGGCAGCATATAAATGGTGACGGCGGCGCTGTTTTTGATGACTTCGATCTCGTTCTCCCATTCGAGCTTTATATGCCTGACGCCGCACACGCAGCCCCACGCTGTTGAGAAAGCGCAGAGAGCGACGCTGAGCGCGACGTACAGTGCCGTGTCAGGCGCCGGCGTCTTTGCGGAAAGGCAAAGGCATACCGTGGAGAAAACCGAGAACGGGACCGTCAGATACATATTGAACAGCATCTTTCCCTGATAAACCGTCTTCATCTCGATGGGAAGACTTTTTATGATCCAGTAGTTTTTGCCCTCGAGCGACGGCGAACACGCGGTCGTTGCCATCATGCCGATGAAGAAATAGACGATGAACGGGATCGCGGGCTGCAGCATCGCGGAGTCCAGCGGCGCGCCCTGCGTGACCAGAGAAACGATCCTGTCAAACCCGACTATGAGAGTGACGATCCCCAGCAGCGCGGCAAGGAGCTCGCCCAGCGCGCCGTTGACCATATAGTTGGTGGAGCCGGTCAGCCGTTTGAATTCCTTGAAGGCGACGGCGTTTATCACGCTTCTCTGCTTCTGCTCCGCCATACGGAATCGCTTTGCCGCCGCGTGCGACTTAAGAGCGGAATTGATGTTCCTGTAGGAATTGCCGACTATATAAAACACGACGGCGAACAGAGCCGCGCTTACGATGAGCAGAAGCAGTATCCCGACGGGGGACAGCTTCGTGACCGCGTCGGAGAACCATTTCGCGGGCAGATAATACCGCGCCGTGTTTTCGGTTACGTCCGAAACGGATTCCAGAGTCTCGGTAACCTTGTCGTTCCTGAACATGTCTTCTATGACAAAGCGGATCGAAAAGCAGAAAAAGACAAAGATAAAAGTAAGGACCGTCTGGAGGATATTCCTTTTCCGGAAGCCCGCGCTGATCCTCGCGATGAGGAAGCCTATGAAAGACGCAGCCAGCATGGGGATTACCGGCAGTATGAGGGACAGGATGAACCATACGGGATAGACCGCGATATGGGGTCTTTCGTAAAATCCGTAACCCGCCAGCATGGCTATGGAAATGCTCAGGTACCAGGGCAGGTTCCTGATATACATCTGCAGAAACTTGCAGGCGGCGACCGTCCTCGCCTCGAAGGGCAGAGACATCAGCATATCGTACTCTTTAAAATTAAACAGATAGCCGTTCGTCCTGAGCAGAGTGAAAATAAACGCGAGCACGCTGATCACGAGAGCGCACATGACGGGCGCGGCGGAGATGAGACCGATCTGCCCGTAGCCTATGCACATCGAAACGCTGTACGCCATCAGCATTGCGTACAGAATGACGACGCCTATGAAGTTCGTGACGATCTTCCGTCTCTTCTTTTTATCCGTATTGTGCCTGTAAGTGTTGATCTGGCTGGAGGATAAAAGAAGGGTTTTAAGAAGGATCAAATGAGTTTTTGGCTTTGCTCCGGACACCTTGGAACTTGGAACTTGGAACTTGGAACTATTCATCGCTGTCCGCCTCCAGGAACGCCTCTTCAAGTGAATGACCTTCCGTAAGCTCTTCGATATCGCCCGCGGCGATGATCCTGCCGTGCTTTATTATCGCGATCTTGTTGCACAGCTTTTCCGCTACGTCCAGCACGTGGGTGGAGAAGAATATCGCAGTTCCCTTACCGCACATTTCGCGCATGATCTCTTTGAGCGTAAAGGTCGCTTTCGGGTCGAGTCCCACGAAGGGCTCGTCCAGCACCAGGAGTTTCGGATCATGGATCAGCGCCGAGATGACGGCGACTTTCTGCTTCATGCCGTGGGAATATGAGCTGATAAGGTCGCCGAGGGAATCCGTTATCTCGAAAAGATCGCCGTACTGTTTTATCTTTGCCTCGCGCTCCTTCTCGCCGATGCCGAAGACGTCCGCCACGAAATTAAGATACTGGATGCCGGTCAGATTCTCGTACAGGTCCGGATTATCGGGTATATAGGCGGTGATCTTCTTGCATTCCATCGGTTCGTCTTTGACGGAATGCCCGTCGATATATATTTCCCCCTCTGTAAAATCAAGTACGCCCACAACGGCGCGGATGGTGGTGGATTTGCCCGCGCCGTTATGACCAATGAAACCGTAAATATCGCCGGTGTCGACTGTCAGGCTGACGTCGTCCGCGGCTTTTTTCCCTTTGCTGTAAGACTTTGAATAGTGCTTTATCTCAAGCATCGCGTGATCGTTCATAGTGCTTTGCTCCTTTAATAATTAGATCGGTGTGATTATACCTCTCGCGTTAAGATCCGTCAACAGATTATTACTGCTGTCGCTATTGAATTCGGCAGTCTGATCTGATATGATTATACTGACAGATCTGACTGTATTATATTCCGTTTCATTCCCCGGATAAACCGCTGACGGGATAAAATAGAGCGGTCTAATTCCGCGGAATGAGCAAAATAATAAACAATCGGGAGGAAAATGGTATGGATATACACGATTTTTTCAAAGAAGATGAACGCCCTCTTGACCGGCTGCTGGAAGGCGGGGGATTCTGCGGCATTTTCCGCCGGGTGGCATGCATAGGCGACAGTCTGGCCTCCGGCGAGTTCGAAGCGCTGGACGGACAGGGCAACCGGAGCTATCACGATATGTTCGATTATTCCTGGGGGCAGTATATGGCGCGCGCGGCGGGTTTCACTGCTTATAACTTCTCGCGCGGGGGGATGACAGCCTCGGAATATATGGGCGGATACGCCGCTGCCAACGGCTGGTTCGACAGGGAAAAAGCCGCCCAATGCTATATAATAGCGCTGGGCGTAAACGATATTTATAACCGCGGCGACGAGGTAGGGGAGGTCGCCGACTGCGAAAACGGCGGAAAAACCTTCGCCGGGTATTACGGCAGGCTTATCAAGGCCTATAAGGGCATAAGTCCGGACGCGAAATTCTTTTTCGTGACCATGCCGGTGGAGGACCGCCGCAACAGGGAACAGATGGCGCGGGGCGACGCCCACGCAAGGCTGCTGCACGATTTCGCGGAGTATTTTGACAACTCCTATGTTATAGATCTCAGACAGTACGCTCCGGAATACGACGCTGAGTTCCGCGAAAAGTTTTTCCTGCACGGGCATATGTCCCCTGCGGGTTACGTCCTGACCGCGCGCATGTTCCTGACATATATCGACTGGATAATCCGGCACAATATGGGGGATTTTAAAAGGATCGGGTTTATAGGGACGGATATACAGGACGCGGGGGATTAAATAAAAAAATGGGTGTGGGCAAAGCCCACCCGACATTATTCATTAAACGGTTATTAAGTCTTCAGTATTCATTTGAAAATCCTGTCGTTTTAAAGGTAATACTGAAGACTTAAGATTGAAGACTGAAGAATTAATAATACAAAACAACATCCTGCCGTTTGAACGACAGGATGTTGTTTTGGCGCGCTGAAGAGGATTTGAACCCCCGACCTTCTGGTCCGTAGCCAGACGCTCTATCCAGCTGAGCTATCAGCGCTTGCGGATTTGAATGATAGCACATTCATACGGGATTGTCAAGAGGTTTTTTGTGATTTACCGTAAGATTAAAAAATCCAAAAAGCATTGACATTTTGAACATTTTTTGTTAATATATTCAAGATATTAACGGGTTTCTGACCCGAAAAGGAGCGCTTTCTTTATGAAAAAAACAAAAAAGATTTTTTGCATGATCCTGAGTCTTCTGCTGACCGTCGGAGTTCTGACTCCCGCTGTCGCAGGCGCGCAGGACGGGGAGGATTTAACCGAAATGTTCGGTTATGATCTTTTCTCCGATGAGACCGTAAACGGTTTTCTTTCGGTAATAATGGGGTTCAGTGAAGTGTTCGAATATGTGGCGGAGGATACCTTCCGGCAAATGGAATTCTCGATCCGCGAAGCAATTAATTCGGTTGACAACGTGTCCTGCTCCGGCGCCAAAGTTTACTTTAACGGTGAGGAAGGCACCGGGTTGATCCGCGATATTTTCGCTCCGATAGGCATGAGGATCTATCCTGACAGTCTTGCAGCTTTCATTGCAGATCAGGGAGATAACGGTCTGAACAGTATAATCTATGCGTTGAGGACCCGCGGGCAGAACTGGACGGAAGCGGATCTGACAGACGGCTTTGATTTTGACTGGGGCATCGACGCTCTGGCCGATCCGGATGCGAGATATGAACGTTTCGCCCGGGTCCTCGGAATGCTGATCGATGGAACCGGGATCTTTAAGATCATGCTTATGGGCGATGAATTTTGCGGACCGTTTTCCGGCAATGTTGATTTTCTTCACATCATAGTTGAGAAACTCAAGTACAAATTAGGAATTATTGAGGCGCCGGTCGGTTCTCTGATTTTCAGCGATATCAGCGGATACCTGAGGATATCCGGGGGCAATGCGTACTCGGGTTACATTCTTCCCGTCTATCGCGCTCTCGGTCTGGGGACAGCGCTGCAGTACAGTTTTGCCCAGGTGACAAACTACAGCATGCCGGGTTATCGGATCGTCAGAGCGATATATGATCCGCTTATGTATCTTGCCGATACCGTCCGCAGCAACCCCGGCGCCTGCCGAAGTCTTATGGATTTCTATGCGTCCGGCGCCGGCCGTTCTTGTGTAAATCAGATACCCGACAGTAATACCCTCACCCTGAATATCCGTTTTGATATCGACGACGGCAAGGTGGCAGGTTATGAAGGATCCTCACTGAGCGGATCTATTATTTCGAGTATTCTCGAAATGTTCAGTGCACACATTATAGATCTGCTCCGCGAATGCATTCTTGAAACACACGTGGAATACAGCCCGTTCGGCGAGGACGGGAATATGAAGGAATATCTGGCGGAGGCTCTTCCCGCGCTTACATATACGGAGCCCGGGCAGCCGACTGAGGAAACCTCCGAGCCGACCGGGGAAGACCCGACAGAGCCTGCCGCAGGTGATGAGAACGGTCAGGAAGAGAGCATCTGGCAGAAGTTTATCAGCCGTATAACGTCGATATTCCGTATCATATCCGATTGGTTCAGAAAACTGTTCGGGGGCCGTTGATACAGTATAAAAATAACAAAAAATATTCATAAATCCTGCATAATAATTGAAAGATTATACATTGAAATTCGCTTTTTATCGGTGTATAATACCCCTACCTTATAAAAAGAGTTTTTCAAGGAGATTTTTAACATGAAAAAAGTATTAGCAGTTCTTCTGGCGGTTTGCCTCGTATTCGGCGCCGTTCTTGCGCTTTCCGCCTGCGGCGGTGTCGGCGGCACAGAGGATGAGACCGGGGAAGTCCCCACCGTTCCGGATTCCATTCCTGACCTTACGGACCTTGATCTTGCCAACATCACCACTGTAGAGCCCGGCGTGCTTGTTATGGCTACCAACGCGACCTTCCCTCCGTATGAGTATATCGAAGGTGAAGACGGCGAGATCATCGGTATCGACGCTGAGATCGCGGCTCTCATCGCGGAGAAGCTCGGTCTTGTGCTCAGGATCGAGAACGTGGAGTTCGATTCCATCATCGCCGGCGTTCAGAGCGGCAAGTATGATATGGGTATGGCCGGTATGTCCGTTACCGAGGACAGGCTCAAGAACGTCAACTTCTCCGATTCCTACGCCACAGCCGTTCAGTCCGTCATCGTTCCCGAGGGCAGCGCTATCGCCTCCGTTGACGATATCAAGGGCGACGGTTCCATGAAGATCGGCGTACAGCAGGGCACCACCGGTTCCATCTACGCTGCTGACGATTACGGCGATGAGAACGTCATCAACTACAAGAACGGTCCCGACGCCGTTCAGGCTCTTATCTCCGGCAAGGTCGACTGCGTCATCATCGACAACGAGCCCGCCAAGGCTTACGTCGCTGCCAACCAGGGTCTCAAGATCCTTGACACGGCTTACGCCGAGGAAGAGTACGCTATCTGCATCGCCAAAGAGAACACGGCTCTGCTTGACGGCATCAACGCCGCTCTTGCCGACCTCATCGACGACGAAAGCGTAAAGACCATCATCGACAAATACATCGGCTGATAATCCTTTATAAAACTTTGGGGAGCGGAACTGTTCCGCTCTCCGTTTGCTATTAAGGGCAGGTGAAAGAATTGACCTTGAGTATATCGGAATGGTTCCTGGGGATAAAGGACGACTTTATCCAGAACTTTATAGACAACGCAAGATGGAAGCTGCTTTATAAAGGACTCGGGCATACCCTTGTGATAACCGTTTTCGCGCTTATTATCGGTATCGTTATCGGTATCCTTGTGGCGGCGGTCTGTTCCTCGTGGGATAAAAACCGCGAGGCCATGGCGATGCACAAGGGGGCGGGGTATTATATCCTTGCATTTCTTCAGAAAATATGCAGGATCTATCTGACCGTTATCCGCGGCACGCCCGCGGTGGTCCAGCTGATGATATGGTACTTCATCATATTCGCTTCGAGCAACAACGGCATATTCGTGGCTATAATCTGCTTCGGCGTGAATTCCGGCGCCTACGTCGCTGAGATCTTCCGCAGCGGCATCATGGCGGTGGACGAAGGGCAGTTCGAGGCGGGACGGTCCCTGGGCTTCTCCTACCCGCAGACGATGATGTATATCGTTATCCCTCAGGCGTTCAAGACGGTCCTGCCCACACTTGTGAATGAGTTCATCACCCTTATAAAAGAGACTTCTATCGCGGGCTACGTGGGTATCATGGATCTGACCAAAGCGGGCGACCTTATCAGGAACCGCACGTATTCGGCGTTCATGCCCCTTATAGCCGTCGCCCTTATTTACCTGTGCATGGTTCTGCTGCTCACCCGTATAATGGGTGTATTGGAGAGGAGGCTGCGTAAGAGTGAACGGTGAAGTACTTATAGAGGTGCGCGACCTCAAAAAGCATTACAAAGACGGAGTCGTAAAGGCGCTCGACGGAGTCACGACAGATATCCGTAAAGGCGAAGTCGTGGTCGTCATAGGTCCCTCGGGTTCGGGCAAATCCACGTTCCTGCGTTCGCTCAACCTGCTTGAGATACCCACTTCCGGCAGCATCACCCTGGACGGCGTGGATATCACGGGCAGGAAGGTGGATATAAACCTTCACCGCCGCAAGATGGGCATGGTCTTCCAGCATTTCAACCTGTTCGCGAATATGACCGTCCTTAAAAACATGACCAAGGCCCCCATGACCCTGCTGAAGCAGAGCAAAGCCGAGGCGGAGGAGAACGCGCTGGCGCTTCTTAAAAGGGTCAATCTGGAGGACAGGGCGGAGTCTTACCCCTCTCAGCTCTCCGGCGGGCAGAAGCAGCGCGTGGCTATAGTCCGCGCCCTGTGCATGAAACCCGAGGTCATGCTTTTCGACGAGCCCACGAGCGCACTCGATCCGGAGATGGTGGGCGAGGTGCTGGACGTTATGAAACAGCTTGCCGCCGATGGCATGACCATGGTGGTCGTGACCCACGAGATGGGCTTTGCAAAAGAGGTCGCCGACCGCGTCCTGTTCATGGCTGACGGAGTTATCGTGGAAAGCGGCACGCCGGACGAGATATTCAATAATCCTCAGAGCGAAAGACTGCAGGGCTTCCTTGCGAAGGTGCTGATTTAGGGAGCAGGCAACAGGCAGTAGGCAATAGGCTGTAGTAAATCAGCTGTCGATTATCATCAAAGATCACCATGATAAAAAGAATAATCAGTGTTTTGCTTGTATTTGTTCTCGCTGTGTCAGCTTTCTCTTTTGCGGTCTATTCGGCGGATGAAGACGCCTGCGATGACACGGACAGCTCCGCGTATGATATGGGCGATATAATTGCGAATATAAAAGAAACGCTTTGCGCCGTATTCAAGGCGCGGCGTAAGGTCGTACGATCTTTCGGATCGGATGACTGTAAGGACGGTATTTACGAGGCTGTCCTTATCGCAGACCTGCACGCCGACGGCGATCCGTTCCGCGACCGCACCTATATCCTGCGCGAGGCTCTGGCAGGTATGACCGCGACGGTCGGAAAGGTCGACGCGCTGGTTCTGGCGGGCGATATCACCAACTGCGGCGATATCAAGGAGTATATCAACATCCGCCCCAAGCTGAGTCTGTTCACCCGCGCGAAGAAGATACTGCCCGAAATGGGCAATCACGACAGCTGGCACCACAGCGACGATCCGGATTACGCCAAAGCGCGCCGGAACTTCATGCTTTTCCGCGCAAGCTGCGGCATATTCTCCCGCGAGATATATTACAGCCGGTCCGATTGCCGGTGCAATTACATCGTGATCAATTCCGAAAACACCGTGCATGAAATGGCGGAAATATCGGACGCTCAGCTCGAGTGGCTCGGGCAGGAACTTGATAAGGCGACTAAGAGCGGCAAGCCGACGGTCGTGGTCTGCCATCAGCCTTTGGACGGCCATAACGGCGGATACCGCGGATGGACCGAAGACGGATTCGCAGAGACTTCGGCAAAAATGGAAGCTCTTCTGACCGAAGCCGCCGCGGCGTCGGACGCTCCGATCCTGCACGTCAGCGGCCACAGGCACCGCGATTTCTCCGCAAACTCGTTCGAAGACGCCGGAGACGGGCTGTATTATCTCAATCTGCCCAGTTTCGAGTATTCCTACGGCAACCCGGGCGCGGTGCTGCGCATCGCGGAGGATGAGATCACCCTGCAGGGGTATTATTTCGGGGAAGAAAGAGCTGCGGAAGAACTCAGCGTCAGTCTGTGATTTGTAAAAAAAAAATCACAAAGTGAACGTCTTTTTTCTTGACATATAATCCGTTTGGTGTTAATATCGCCATAAAAGATAGTATCGCTATCTTTTATGGCGATATTTTTTAAGGAGTCATTGTATGGCAGGTAAGAAAAATCCGGTCAAAACGGAAGCGACGCGGCAGAAACTGCTGGAAGTGAGCTTCGGCCTGTTCACGCAAAGAAACATCGGTTCCGTATCGCTTGGGGAGATCACGAAAGCCGCCGGATACGGTCCGGCTACGGTATACCGTTATTACAGTTCCAAACCGAAGCTTGTCGTCGCAGTCGCA
>JAILQN010000034.1 GCA_024699005.1 Clostridia bacterium | reverse complement strand
TCACCGTAGCCGTAGGGCATCATGTTCTGTAACGTTTCAGCTGTCGGCGCTTCCGACAGTGCCGACATGTCCGCGTCTGCCATATCGCCGTTGCCCGTAAATGTCAGCGTTTTGGTCTGTTCGTCCCAGGTCCAGGTTATCCCCTCTTCGCCCTCGGCAAACGCCGGGATGATCATGCCGAACATCATAATGACGCCGAGGATGACCGAAAGTATCTTTCTGATGCTTTTCATGTGTCTGTCTCCTTATTGATTATTTTCGGGAGCCGCACTCCCTTTTGATATCAGTATATGATATAACGAACAAAAATCAACGAAAAAGGAACAGACGATCGATTTCCGGAATGAATAGTTAAAATAATACTTTACAAAAATGTATTTGTATGATAAAATGATTATAGTCAAATTGAATGAAAGGAGGCGAAATTATGGATTGGGACAAGCTTATGGATCCTTCGCTTATCGAAGACGAGTGCCCTATAGCTTCGGATCAGTATTATGAAGAAGCTGACAATTCCATACCGAAATTCGATGTCTTGTATTGGTGGCGTCGTATTTTCGGAAGAGGGTAATCTCATTGACCGCTGAATAAAAAAAGCCCGTTTTTACGGGCTTTTATCTGTTTTCAGCGTCAGCGCGAGCCGCAGCTCAAAGCTGTTGTTTCCTGTTATTATCTCGACGTTGTCGCTGCCGTAAGAGGCGGCGGCCTTTTTTATGCTTTTGAGTCCGTAGCCGTGCCGGCTTTTGTCCTCTTTGGTCGTGCGGATCAATCCGTTGCTGACTATCGGGGTTTCGAGCACGGGATTGGAGATCGTGACAAATACCGTTCCGCCGGCGATTTTTGAGGTAAAGACGATCCTTTTCTCACCCTCTATATTCCGGCATGCCTCAATGGCGTTGTCAAGAGCGTTGGGGAAAATGGTGTAAATATCGTTCGCGTCGACGCCTTCCGCCGGGAAGACACTGCCGGGAGTGAGAACTATCGTCGTATTGTCCTTTTGCGCTATCTGCTGCTGGCAGAAAAGAACTGTATCCAGGCGGTAGTTGCCGGTGTGGAAACGCAGTGGGTTGCTCAGGGTTACGGCGCCGAGCTCCTTCGCTATCTCTCTTACCCCTTCGAGGTCCCCGTTCTCGGCGTAGGCGGCGAGGGGACGGAGCTTCTTCGGCATATCGTGACGGAATATCCTCAGATCCTCGTTCATCCTGTCCATCATTTCATAATGGCTGATCTGAAGCTCAAGCTGTTTGCGCCAGTTTTCTTCGGCAGTATGGCTTTTGATAAGGGTCGTTACAAGATATGTGACGGTAAATCCGAACAGTGGCACGTTGAGAAGAGTGAACCAGAATTGCCGTTTGTCGCTCGTCGAATAGTTTGACGCGATGCCGAAGGTCGTGACGAAAAATACCGTTGCCGTTACGAGGATTGAAACGTACAGAAGCGGATTCACGGAGGAAAGCGTCTCAAAAGCTGCCGCGGTCCTGTTTCTTAATCTCAGCAGGATCAGAACGATGCAGAGCAACAGAACGTTGACGATAAGATCGACCAGAAGTTCCAGAGCGTCATTCGGATCGTCAGGGGAGTATCTGAAAAATACGGTCAGCGCTCCTAACATGGCGACGTCGCTCAGAAAGTGCCCCGCGGCGACCGCAACGGCCTTCCAGATGCTTTTGAAAGGAATAAGCAGAAGCGCGCAGACGTACGGCAGAAGGCTTCTGCATAATCCCCAGATATCGGACGGATCCGCGCCTTCCGTAAGTCGCACCATACGGAAAACGCCCAGCCCCACGCACAGAACGCTCGCCAGTATCCACAGAAGCGGGCGTCTGCGCAGTTCTGTTTTGAAGCACGCCGGTACGATCATAATTAAAAAAAGGACCCTTACAAGTTCGTTGAACGCTGAAAGGGCTGCGAAAACGATCGAATGCGACAGTAAATAAGAACTTGCTGTGATCATGATCAGTTGTCCATTGTGTTATAGATATAGGCGCGGTATGCCGCCTGAAAGTTTTTTGATTTGAGAGGCAGATATGCGCCGTTTGTCAGAGTGACGGACTTCGCGTCGTATGAGGCGACGTACATCATATTAATTATATATGAACGGTGTATGCGGTAGAACAGCCCGTAACCGGAAAGAAGCTCCTCCATCTCGGAGAGCATATGAGTGAACGAATCGCTGCGGGATTCGAAATATACGGTCGATGATTTTCCGTCCGCCTCGATATAATATATATCCCTCGGGTAGACCGTGCAGAACGAGCGGCCCTGCCTCAGCTCCATACGCCCGTAACAGGATGACTTGTAGAATTTGTCAAGCTTTTCGTAAAGCAGGTCCGGTTGGGTGGGCTTTGTAAGAAAGCCGTCAGCGTGTATCTGTTCGTTGATAACTCTTGTCGCCGCCGCCTCGTAGCTTGTGAGATAGCAGATCGTGACGGCGCCGGTGAATTTCTCGTTAAGACGTTTGCCGAGCTCAACGCCGTCCATTTCGTCCATGACGTAATCCAGAAAATACAGGTCAAACCGTTCGCGTGTCAGAAGCTCCGCAGGAGAGTCGTATGCCTCGACCTGTATATCATAGTTCATCCTTGCGGCGTAATCCGTAATAAGCGCATACAGCTTATCAAGTTCGGCTTTTTCATCATCGCAAAGCGCGATCTTCATTGTCACCATTCTCCCATAATAATAGTCTTATACATATATATCATAACATAAAAACAAAAACTGTTCAAGAGAAACGGAATAAAAACCTTTTAATGGAATGAACAGTATTCTCTGTTGTGTCCGATATACTCGTCTATAAGCTCACTCGCCAGGCTGTAGCTGTTTACAAGCGGGTGCAGAGTCAGAGCCTCCACCGCCTTCTGACGGGATTTCGTCCTTATTGCCTCGCTCGACAGCCTCTCGTACATCTTGACTCTGCGGATGAGCTCCAGGTTCTGTTCGTCCACTTTCCCGAAACGGTGCGGGACCGCGTCGCCGTTTACGATATCGCAGGTGATCTCAACCACGTCGGAATCAAGAAGGCCCTCGATGGCGCCGTTGTTGGGAACACAGAGTATCATTGAGTCGGTCTCTCCGCTTTTTGCTATCTCCATAAAACGCAGGGCGACCCCGGCGTAGCCGCCGGAATCCGGCGCGAAGGGATCGAAGCGCCATTTTGTCTGTCTCTTTACGCCCGTCTCCGCCGCCATATAGTTGTTCTCGCGCTCGCCGTACCAGTGCTCGAATATCGCGAGCGCCGTGTCAAAGTCGCGTTCGACGTCGACGTTTTCAAGCTCGGCGGTCATTTTGCGGTTGATTTCCGCTATCTGTTCGCCGCGGGTCTGCCTTGCGGCAAGGATATTCGCCACGGCTTTTTCGCGGTAATAGAAATAATATAAATACTCGTTCAGTATCGCTCCGCGCTCCTTTAAAAGCCTCGGCTCGAAATAGCGCATATCGGTCTCGGTATAAGCCCTCGGGTTATCGATCAGTTCATTGAGCATCTCTTTGCCGTTTATCGTGACCGAACTGAAATACGAAAGATGGTTGAGCCCGTAGATCTCGCCCTTTGCGCTGCCCTCCGGCTGACCGTACAGCTTTTCAAAGGTGTGCAGCATACCGCTGGGAGCGTCGCAGATCCCGTAGGTGAAATCGTAGCCCATATCGCGCAGAGTCTGGGATACGACGCCTGCGGGATTGGTGAAGTTGAAGACCTTGCATCCGGGTTTTGCGAGTTTTTTGACAAGCTCACAGTATTCCGCCAGCGCGCCGACTGAGCGCATTGCGAAGGAGAGACCTGCGGCGCCGGTGGTCTCCTGCCCCAGAACGCCTTTTGACAGAGCGATGCGCTCGTCTTTTACACGCATATCGTCCTCGCCCACACGGATGGTGGTGATGACATAGTCCGCGTCGCGGATCGCTTCTTCGGCATCCGCTGTCAGGATAAAGGTCAATTCCGGGCATATTTTATAAGCCACGACCTTCGCCATTTTGCCGTAGATATCAAGTTTCTTCTGGTTGTTGTCCGTAAAGACAAGCTCTGTGATGTCAAGAGCGGCAGCTTTCTGTGCGATGCTCTTTGCCAGGAACATGGAGCGGACTCCGCCGCCGCCGATCACTGTAAGTTTCATAATTGCCTCTTTTATTTTAAGTTTCTAGCTTTTAGCTTTTAGCTCCCGGGTATGAAAACAGGGACTTTTCTGCGGTCTGCCGGGGGTGGGTATGTCATGTCCCGAAAGCTGACAGCTAAAAGCTTACAGCTAATGGTTGATTTTATTTTATCAAAATAACCGAATACGGCTGAAGAGTGAGCGTGATTTCGCCGTTTTGCGCCGTGCAGTCCGTCGGTTCAAAGGTTCTGGTTTCGTCAAGGATGAACGCCCGTGCGCCGTCTTTCAGTCCTTTGACGGTCAGGGTTTTCTCTGCGCAGCCTTCGTCTTTGTAATTCGCCGCCATTACAGCCGTGTCCTCTCCGTTTTGCGCCGCGACCGCGTAGATATCCGGATCGTCGCACTGCAGGGCGATCTGCGTTCCCATCCCGTAAAGTTCGGAAAACATTACGAAGGGATAATACCCCTTGAGGGGACGCATGGTATAAAAATCGAACAGACCGTTGAAAGCGCAGGGACGGGCGTCGTAATACATGAGGATATCTATCGGCAGGTCCTGCGCCTGCAGCATGGTCGCCGCGGTGAAAGCCGCCCCCTTCAGGGAAATGATCGTCTCTATGCCCTCGATGAAACGGGTATCCCAGTTTATGACGTAGTTCCACTCGTTGCATATGCTTTCGGTACGCCTGAATCCCAGAGAGTCAAGCCTGTCCCTCAGTTCTGCCGCGCCGTGCAGCACGGTTTCGGGAGTGGGGGAATACTTGTGCCATGAGAAGAAATCGAGCGGAACGCCGTTTTCTGCGCAGAAGTCCAGAAATTCACAGACCCAGGGGGTGTCGTTGCTGCAGACGGCCGGCCCGCCGATCCTGAGTTCCGGGAAGCACTGTTTCAGATGCTTCGCAGTGACGGCGAACAGCTCGAAGAACTGCGCCTTCGTGCCGCCCCAGCATTTCTTCCAGTAGGGATCGTCGTCGTCATTCGCGCCGTCCGGCTCGTTCCATATCTCCCAGTAACCGATATTCCAGCGGTGACCGTCCGCCCAGCCCTCGTTGTAATGGCGGATTATGTGCTCACAGATACGCGCCCATTTGTGAAAATCCGGGGGAGGCAGCGTGCCGTATTTTTTCGTCTCGTGCTCGATCTTGGAACCGAGCCTGTAGAAGATCTTAGTCCCCGCCGACAGGGTATTCGCCAGATACTCGTCCGTCAGGTGGAAATCGTAGGAAGCGGGATCGTTCTCATCGGCGGAAAAATCCCGGAAGATCAGATGTACGTCCACCGTATGTTCTCCGCCGTAGGAGGAACAGAAGGAGGCGTCGTGGTTGCGCATATAGGGGATCTTCGCCGCTTTGTATAATTCAAAATTGCCGCGCACCTGGTCGGACCTCGCCTTTACGGGGCCGTTGTTGACGCAGTGCATGGGTTTGACCGGACCGATCTCGTTCCGAGGATCGATTGTTATCGTTGACATGGGGGTGGACCTCCTTGTGTGTTTTTTGCAGGTGACAGGTAACAGGTGACAGGTGACAGGTCTTTGAAAAACATTCGCGCGGTACCTGGTAAATGATATCGTTATCCTGATCGCGCGCTGTGACCTGTTACCTGTTACCTGTCACCTGTTACCCGATTACTGCTGCCTTCCGAACTCGTTCATCTTCGGCACGTCGATCTCAAAATCTATCGGGGCGTCGGGTCTTACGGTGTAATCGCCGTTTTCGGGGTCGACGAAGATCTTTTTGAGCGCCGAAAGTTTGAAGACCGCGTTGTCCCTGATCTCGGAGTATTGGTATA
>JAILQN010000013.1 GCA_024699005.1 Clostridia bacterium | reverse complement strand
AGCGTCCTCCAGCTTCACATTCCCCTGTACGTCATCGTCCTCCGCCACCAGTTCGTCGTATATAAAATAGATGGTCTTATCTGTGGTGGCTGTATTCAAGTCTTGGAGCAGTTTTAAGAGCGATTCGTCCTGATAGTTACGACTGATACGCTGCCCGGCGTGCGGCGTCTCTTTGCGGCTCGGGGCGGGAGCGGACTTTATTCTGGATCTCTCAAAAGGAGAAATACGTGGAACCGTCCGCAACGATTCAAGGCGAAAACATGTGATCGTGCTTTCCGTCACGGCCCGCGGGCTGCCTTGCCGTGCCGTCGCCGGGCGGAGACTGCTTCGACCGGGTGATGAACTACCGGTCGCGCTGATCCCCGAAAGGGATACGGGGAGCCCCGCATTCGGGAATGTTGCCGTCCGATATATAAAGAGCGATCCGCTGCCGCTGGTGCATAAGCGGGTCTTTGCCGTCCGGACGGATCCGTTTTGAGTTTTTCATTTTGCGCTTTTTTAAGTCGATCTGAAATCATGAAAAAAAAGACAATCATAGGGATATGCGTCGGCGCGGCTGCGGTAATTGCCTTCGCGGCGCTCGCGGCGACGGGAGCTCTGCAGACCGTTTTCGATCTTCTCCGTCCCGCTCATTATGAACTTAAATCTTACCTTGTGGATGACGGCGAGACCCATCCCTTCGCCCTGATCTGCCCGGGCGGAGCTTACGAGATGATCAGTTCCGTCCTGGAAGGGGAGGCTTATGCAAAAAAACTGAACGAGCGCGGCTTCCATGCGTTCGTCCTGTATTACCGCGTCAAAAAGAACGCCCGTTATCCGAACCCGCAGGATGATCTGCAGCGGGCGGCTGAGGAGATCATGGAGCACGCGGAAGAATGGAAAGTCAGAACGGAGGGCTGGTCCCTGTGGGGCAGCTCCGCCGGCGGTCATCTGGCTGCTTCATTCTGTACGGAGGACAGGGGAGTCCCGAAGCCTTCGGCGCTGATCCTGTGCTATCCCGTAGTGACTATGGGCGACAAGACACATAAGCTTTCAAGAAGCATTCTGCTCGGAAAAGACCCGGATGAGGAACTTATCGACCGGCTCTCCGTCGAGCGGCATATCGGGCAGGATTTCCCGCCCACCTTCGTGTGGTACGGCACGGCGGATAAGGTGGTCGATCCCGTGAACAGCAGGATGCTGCAGGCGGCGCTCAATCTGGCGGGAGTGCCTTGCGAAGCGGAGGAATATGAAGGTATCGGCCACGGCGTCGGCCTGGCGGAGGGCACTGCGGCGGAGGAGTGGTTCGACCGCGCGGTGGAGTTCTGGAATGAGACGTCAGATGCCGCCCGGCAGTGAACCGCGCCTGTTATCGCGTGAATTGCACGGTATGCAGGAATCGACCTTCGGTAAAAAATCGTCTTAAGGGAGCTCATCTTATGAAAAAGGTATTATCCGTATATTTTGCATTAATGATCCTTATCACACAGTGTGTCATCTGCTTTGCCGCCGTGAATATCAAAGGCGACGTCGACGCCGACGGCGCGGTGACCGCCGGCGATGCGCGTCTTGCTCTGCGTCAGTCCGCAAAGCTGGAACAACTGACGCAGCGGCAGCTCGACGCTTCTGATATGACGGGTGACGGCGTGGTCACCGCAGAAGACGCGCGTGTGATCCTGCGGATCTCAGCGAAGCTGTCCTCTTTCGCGGAAAAGGAGACGGAGGCGGTGGAAACCATGCTCGCTGCGATGAGCACAAAAGAAAAGGTCGAGCAGATGATCATGACCGACGTTCGCTATTTCAACGGCGAAGCGGTGGAAACTCTGAACGCTTCCATGGCCTCCATGCTGCAGAGACACGCGTTCGGAGGCGTTATCTTTTTCGCGCAGAACACCGCGAACGCGGAACAGACCCTGCGCCTTGCGGACGCGGTGCAGACGGCCAACAGGAAGCCCGGCAGAACGCGGCTGCTGGTGGGCGTGGATCAGGAAGGCGGAAAAATCACCCGTCTTGTCACCGGTACGCAGACCCCCGGCAATATGGCTCTGGGCGCAATCGGGAGTGAGGATGCCGCAAGAGAAGCCGCCGGCATAATAGGTGAAGAATTATATTCTGTCGGGATCAACACGGATTTTGCGCCTGTAATGGACGTGAACAACGATCCGGCGAATCCTGTGATCGGAGTCCGGTCGTTTTCCGATTCTCCCGCACTTGCCGCGAAGCTGGGCGGTGCGTATATCAACGGGCTGCAGGACCGGGGCGTGATCTCTACGCTGAAACATTTCCCCGGACACGGCGACACAGGGGCCGACAGTCATACCGGTCTGCCCCGTATAGAAAAGACTTATGAGGAGCTTAAGGCAAACGAGCTGATCCCGTTCAGGGCCGCTGTCGAAGCCGGCGCGGAGATGATCATGACGGCGCATATTCAGTTTCCCGCTGTTGAAAAGGAAACCTACGTATCCCGAAAGACCGGCGAAGCAATCGAACTGCCCGCTACGCTTTCAAAAACGATACTCACTGACATTCTTCGCAATGATCTGGGATTTGAAGGTGTTGTGATCACCGACGCCATGAATATGAACGCCGTAGCGGAGCATTTCGATCCACTGGACGCCGCCGTACTCGCGATCAACGCCGGCGTGAACATTCTGCTTATGCCGGTCTCGCCGGATTCCGATGAAGGGATCGCGAGGTTCGACGCATATATCGAAAAGCTCGCAGCGCTGGTGGAAAACGGCATCGTCTCTGCTGATAATGTGAACGAATCGGTGCGCCGTATACTGCGGCTGAAATACGAAAAGGGCTTGTTTGCGGAATATGACTCTGACGCAATCGAAGACCGGATAGATGCGGCGAAAGCCTGCTGGGGCAGCGAAGCGCATCATGAGGCCGAATGGGCGCTCGCGAAACGCGCGATCACCCTTGTGAAAAACGACGGGAATACGCTGCCGTTCCGGGCGGAAGGCAAAAAACTCGTGTTTCTCGCCGCTTACCCCAACGAGGTGCTTTCGATGCAGTACGGCGTGGAGCGTCTGCGGGACGAGGGAAAACTGCCCGAAGCGGCGGAGATCCTGTTTGACTGCTATACCTCGACGCCCATGGACACCGTCTTATCGGAGATCGGAAACGCCGACTGTGTGATTGCGATATCCGAGCTGTATCGGGCAAGCGCCCTGGATCCCCGTGAAGACAGCGGAAAAACCTGTGCGAATCTCGACAGGATCATAAATACAGTGCATGCGGGCGGGGGAAAATTTGTGCTGATCAGCGCGAATCTGCCCTATGACGTCGCCCGGTTCCCGATGTCGGACGCAATACTGATCTGCTGGTCCGATAAAGGTATGAGCGGGGATCCCAGAGTGCAGAACGGCGACGTGACCCAGTACGGTCCGAATATACCGGCGGCGGTATATCTGGCGCTTTCGCAGGACGAAGGGCCTACGGGAACGCTTCCGGTCAACATTCCGAAGCTGACGGAAGAATATGTTTATTCGGAAGAGATCCTCTATCCTTTCGGTTTCGGGCTTCGGTATACTTATTGAATCGCCGGAAGGTTTTTTCGCGCTTGTTCAATAAGGAGAATGTATAAAACAGAGAGGCGGTCCGGAGATCGGACCGTCCCTCTGTTTCGTTTGGTTCAGCTCTTAGTGAACTCTTTCTGGAGTTTTGCGGAGAAGCGAAGTATCTGTCTTGCATCGTCGGCGAGGACCTGGCCGTTGCCATCCACGTCCGCGGCGAACGACTGCGCTTCGGTAAGAGTCTCCAGCTTCGCGGAGGCGCGCAGGGCGAGTCTTGCGTCGTCCGCGAGGATCTGACCGTTGCCGTCCACATCTCCGGGAGTGACAGGACTGTTCGGGTCATCCAGAAGCTGATTATCTTTCTGCGTATTGCGTACGCCGCGGGCGTGACCGGCGTATTCCGCCGATAATGTGACGTCGCCTGCGGGCATTGTGAAGGTCACGACCGGATTCGACGCTTCCTGCAGCGCAACGCCGGTTGTTTTCCAGCCGGAGAAGGCAAATCCTGCAGCCGGCGCGTCCGAAGTGACCGTAACAGGCGCGCCTGCGGGGTACTCGTAAACGTTCTTCTCCGCAGTCCCGCCTTTTACCGTCAGCCTGTAGACCGGAGCGGTCTTTACGATGCCGTTATAGGAATCGCCCGCCGCTGTGCCGGCATAGCTTTTCACACTGCCGGAAACGCCGACCGTCAGCGCCGTATCCATGGGCAGCTCTGCGGTATTCAGAAGGATCCGGCTCGTATAGCTGACTTTCGGGTTTGTGGGATCCTGTTCGCTGTTGAGTTTGCGGACCGTGAATTTCACGGGGCTGCCAGCGTTTTTGAGCGTGAAATTCGCGGGAACAAGCGTCGACTCATCCATATAGCGGCTGAATTCGATCTCTACGCCGTCGCTTTTGGCGAAGATGTTTTTGATGTAGGGCGCGTCCCTGCAGACGACGCCGATATTAACGGCGGTCTGCGGAGGCAGTACCTGCAGCCAGGTGTAACCGTCCTGCTTCAGAACTTCTTTGATGTTCGTGCAGCTTTGACTGTCCGCCGGTTCATAACCGTCCGCCTTTACTTCGACGAGCCAGAGTCCCTCGGGAACGAACCACTCATAACGGCCGTCAATGTCGGAGATCAGCGGATTCGCCGCGCCGAAGATCTCCTCTGCGCCGTCGGCTACCTGCTTTTTGACGCCGTTCACGTTCTGATACAGTGTGACCTCGGCTCCCTCGACGCGGTTGGATGCGACTGCCTCATAGATATAACCGGAGGGGTCGAGCCCGACTCGCGGCGCTTTCATGTTCCGGTCCGGCACTTTTTTGCAGTCCTCGTTTTCCGTGACCTCGAGGCCGTTGTTGTAATAGATCCTGCGGATATCGTCCTGCATCATCTCAAGCTCTTTCTGGATATTGCTCTGATAATCGTCGTTGATCCAGTTGCCGCAGAAGTTTCCGATCGCCGCGATCCCCTCCGAGACCGGATTGCCTCCCAGCAGATTTATCGCGCCGGTAAAGAGCGAGGCGGCGAGAGTGTCGTTGTTCATGCTCCAGGCCTGGACGTTGAGTTTTATAAAAGCATTCAGCTTGCTGTTGATGATCTGCTTCCATTCTTCCGAAAGGGAATTATAGCAGGGAGTGTAGACCGTACGAAGCGCTTTCTGGAACCGCTCCTCACATTCGTTGTCTGTCTGATTATGCGCATAGACGCTCAGACCGAGCCCGGCGATGGACATGCCCTTGCCGACGCCGGAAAAGAACTTCCCGGCGCGGACGTAACCAAGCGCCTTCGCGTCGGCTTCCAGCCAGGTCGGGACAAAGCCGCTCGCATCGAGGTAGCCGGAGACGAGAGTCGTCTTTGAAGGCGCCGCGACCTTGCGCGCGCTCAGGCGTGTGGGCTGAACGGGTCCGCCGGCATTTGCCGTATTATTCTTGTCTGCTGTGGTGAGAGACAGCGGATGCTCTGAATCGGTAAGCAGAAGCGCAGTCTCGTTATATACGGGATCACTGCCGCTCAGGTCTTCGGTCAGCGTCATGATAAAGACGGTCCCGTTTTCAGGGTCGGTCTCGCTGAAGAAGAAATAACGATAAGGTGTCTTGTCGCCGTCAACGACTTCGGCGCCTTCCAGCGAGGCGTTTTCGGCGTTCGCTTTGACGCGCGCCTTCGCATAATCAAGATCCTTCCCGAACTGTTCTTCCGTCACCGTGCGGTCGTAACCGATACAGCCGAATTTGTTTTCCGGGATGGCGCCAAGACCCTCGCGAAGACTGTTCATCAGCTCCGGCGCGCTCATCGCGCTCTGCGCGTCCGTCAGCCCGGAGGATACGTCAAGACCGATCTTGCTGAGGCTGTCATGCAGCTGCGCGCTCTGATCGTCCTCCGGTCCGTTCTGCTGCGCAGCGGCTGCCATGACGGACGAAAGCTCGACGGTCCGGCTCGGGATCCCGTCGACCGGCGGCGCGAAAACGTCCTCTTTAGTCTCGTAAAGCACGCTGATGCGATTGATCGCGCTGTAGATCTTAAACTCCTCTGAAAGGAAGGTGCCGGTTTTTCCGCTGCGTACGCCTTTATAATACTGCACTTCGCCGTTCATGAGCTGAATCGCGAATACGACCGGCGAGGACATCAGCTTGCCGACGTTCAGATCGGAATAATCCGTTCTGATCTCGTCCGGATTTGCGAATTCAGCGGAAAGCGTCACGTAAATGCCGTTGCGCGCCTGAGCAGGGGTAAAGGTATATGCGCCGTCGGAGCTGACGTACGCAGAATGTCCGGACGGGTCGGAGGAGGGTTTGTTTGAATAAGTAAAACCGCTTCGGAGCAGCGCGGCTCCGTTTGCGTTATAAATAACGGCAGCAGGTTCCGATTCGCCCGCCGATGACGAGGAACGGAGCAGGTGCCGCGAAGCGCGGTCCTCTTTGCAGCCGGTGAGCGTCACAACGGTTGAAAAACGGCCGTTTCCGTCCGCCGTTACCTCGGCGACGACGGTATCGCCGTCAAGAATGAAGGCGCGTTCGCCGGCAGGCGCGGTGCCGGAGACGGAGACCGTTTCCGAAACGGTACGCTCCGGCACGGAAAGATAGGCGCCAGGTGCGCCGACCGTCACGGAGCCGACCGATTGTCCTTGCTGTTCTTTACCGTTTGAGAGCATAATATTCGCGGTCACGTCAAGCTGAACGCTGTCTTCCGCGTTCGGGATCACGTAAAGCGTAAAATCCAGCGGGAGCGCGGGCTGATCTTTGAATTTTACGGTGCTGCCGCCGTTCCATAGCACAACGTCATAACGTTCCGCCTCGCCGTCGCCGTCCGCGTCAAGCGTGCAGTAAAATTTCGCCGTGGTATGGTGATCCGAAAACGACAGAGAGGAGAGCCGCGCGCCGGCAATATCTCCGTCCGTCTCAATATGTCCGGGCATACGGATGATCTCGTTTTGCGAGGACCAGCTTTCCGGCGCCGAGAGCGTGGAATTCGGTTTCGTGATATACATGATACTTTCGATCGCCGCCGTGTTGACGGTCACGCTGCCGACGTCGACGCCGCGGTTTTTCACAAGCCTGACGGAAACGCGGGTGAGCTCCGGGTCGACGTCCTCAAGCTTTTCCGGCGTGCCGAAAGGCGTGAAGACGACGGTATAGCTGCCGCTCTCGTTTACCGGCGAGACAAAGGAAACCGTCTGTATTTCCCCGCTGATCATCTGGCGCTCGCTGCTCGTACCGACGTAATTCCCCTGCGCGTCATACCACGCAGCGCCGTATGAACCGACGCCCCTGCGCTTCTGCGCCCGGATAGCGGCGACGATGCCGGCGCGGGGGGACAGCGTGAGCGTTGCCGCGGCGCAGTTGTCGGCGTCGAGTTTTACGGTCTTATCTTTGTCCTCAATCGAATAAGCGCCGGAACTGACGGAAAGCGTCAGCGTCCTGCCGCCGTTGATCAGGCAGTCGGCGTCCTCCTCGTTCCAAAGCGCATACCGCCCGGAAGTATGATCGGCGCTGCCGTTGAATTCATTCTTCAGCCGTTTGCCGTCGATTTCGCCGGAGAGGATGAATCCTTTGGAAAGGTTTGTCAGATATTTCTGCGTCGCTTCATCGTTAACGGCGTCCTTATCGAGGAAATAAGAGAGCGAAACGACCGAGGACGGCATCTTCTTCAGGGTGAGGTCGAC
>JAILQN010000003.1 GCA_024699005.1 Clostridia bacterium | reverse complement strand
GTGGCGGACAGCAAGGTGGGCAACGTGTTTGAGGATCGAATCGCGGACATATGGATCACGGATATGGAAGCCTACCGCAATTATGACGACTTCTCTAAATGCGCGCGGTGCAGGCTCAGGCAGTTCTGCCGGGGCTGCCCTGCCGTGGCGAAGGGCTATACCGGGGATTTCTACGGCGACGACCCGCAGTGCTGGGCAAGCGAGGAAAACGGACTGCTGACGCCGAAAACGGAGGTACGGGAACATGAAAGCCGTAGTGCTTGATAAGATAACAAAAGGGAAAGATATCGTTCTGTCCGAGATCCCCGTTCCGGCGGTCCGTCCCGGTTGGGTGCTGGTAAAGATCCGGGCGTTCGGGCTGAACCATTCCGAAAAGCTGCTGCGGCTGAACGAGATCCGCGCGGATTATATTCAAAAGCCGATCGTTCCCGGCATCGAATGCGCGGGCGAGATCGCCGACCCTTCCGACAGCGGCTTTGCCGTCGGGCAAAAGGTTGTCGCACTGATGGGCGGCATGGGAAGGTCTTTCAACGGCAGCTACGCCGAATACGCGCTTTCCCCGCAAAGGATCGTATTTCCGGTGGAAAGCCCCCTGTCGTGGGAGTCGCTTGGCGCGGTCCCGGAAACGTATTTCACCGCATGGGGCTCGCTGTTTGAGTGCCTGCGCCTGACCGAAAAGGATACGCTTCTCATTCGCGGCGCGACCTGTGCGCTGGGATATGCCGCCATACAGATCGCCAAAGCGATGGGCTGTCAGGTCATCGCCACGACCCACCGTGCGGACAAACTGGCATTGATTGTCGAAGCGGATGAAGCCATGCTTGACGACGGGAAATTGACCGGACAAGTTCACGGTATCACCAAGGCGCTTGATCTCGTTGGCCCGCGGAACCTCAAGGATACGCTCACCGCCGTAAAAAAGGGCGGGATCGTCTGCCAGACGGGGCTGCTCGGCGGCGTGTATGCGCTGAACGGCTTTGATCCCATCAAGGATATCCCCAACGGCGTGTATCTGACCGGCTTTTTCTCCAATTATCCGACGCAGACGGTCATCGATGAGATTTTTACGTTCCTGAACGAAAAGAAGCTCACGCCGAAATACGGGAAAGCCTTTGCATTTGAGTCCGTCAGGGAGGCGGTCACGGCGCAGGACGAAGGTTGCGTCAACGGCAAGATCGTGGTAAAATTGTAAGCAGAAGGTGATATCGTGACGCATGAAGAAAAAAGAACCCTGCTGATACAATCACTGCTGGCCGAGCAGCCGCGATACGGGAAGATCGAAATACCGGAAGACGCGCAGGGACAAAGAGATCTGCTGCGCTCGCTGATGAACGTGCGTATGCCCGCGCCGGTTTCGGACGAGTACGTGAGGATCGAAAGCGAATACCTGAAGGAAGAAACGGCGGCAAAGGGCGTCACACGCCTTGCCAACCTGTCGCCCGTCGAAGACGGTATCTGTCTGTGGCAAGGCGATATCACAACGCTTGCCTGTGATGCCATCGTCAACGCTGCCAATTCGCAGCTGCTCGGCTGTTTTCAGCCGCTGCACAACTGCATTGACAACTGCATTCATACCTACGCGGGCCTGCGCTTGCGGAACTGCTGCAACGAATTGATGCGGCAACAGGGACACGAGGAACCGACCGGACAGGCAAAAATCACGCCGGCGTATAACTTGCCGTGCAAATATGTGATCCATACCGTCGGACCTATCGTGAACGGACTGCTGACAAAAAAGCATGAGGAACAGCTTGCTTCCTGCTATACGTCATGCTTAAAGCTGGCGGAAGAAAACGGGCTGGACAGCATTGCGTTTTGCTGCATCTCGACCGGCGTGTTCGGCTTCCCGCAGCGGCGCGCGGCGGAGATCGCGGTGCAAACGGTAAAAGATTACAAAGCAAGAACCAACAGCAAAATCGAGGTGATATTCAATGTTTTCAAAGATGAGGATCACAAAATCTACCGGAACTTACTCGGATAATATCAAGAAGCTGAAACATGCGCTCGCCGATTGCGACGCAGTGGTGATCGGCGCGGGGGCCGGTCTTTCCACCTCCGCCGGGTTTATCTACAAAGGCGAACGCTTTGAAGCGGCCTTTTCCGATTTCGCACGGAAATACGGGTTTGACGATATGTATTCCGGCGGGTTTTATCCGTATAAAACGCCGGAGGAATTCTGGGCGTACTGGAGCCGGTATGTCTGGATCAACCGTTACATGGACGCGCCGAAACCCGTATACGACGCGCTGTTCCGGTTGGTGAATGACAAGGATTATTTCGTGCTGACCACCAACGTAGATCACTGCTTTCAGAAAGCGGGGTTAGATAAAAAGCGCCTGTTTTATACGCAGGGCGATTACGGCTTGTTCCAATGCAGCGAGCCCTGTCATCAAAAAACCTACGAAAATGAAGAGACCGTCCGCAAAATGGTGGAGGCGCAGGGTTTTGTGATCGGTGAAAACAACGCGCTCACGATCCCGGACGGCGCGTCGCCTTTGATGCGCGTTCCCTCGGCGCTGCTTCCGAAATGCCCTGTCTGCGGCAAACCGATGACGATGAATCTGCGCTCGGACGACAAGTTTGTGGAGGATGAAGGCTGGCATGCGGCAGCGGAAAGATACTCTGACTTTATCCGCACCCACAAAGGCAAAATATTGTTCCTCGAGCTCGGCGTCGGTTTCAACACTCCTGTCATCATCAAATATCCGTTCTGGCAAATGACGGCAGAAAACCCCGCCGCAACATATGCCTGTGTCAATTACGGCGAGGCTTTCACGCTTGAAGAAATCAAAGACCGTTC
>JAILQN010000317.1 GCA_024699005.1 Clostridia bacterium | reverse complement strand
CGGGAATAAATGATCTACGCCGGCGTTGAAAAGGCCGTCTTCATCGACCGCCCGAACCGCTTTGTCGCTCACGTTGATATAAACGGAACCGTTGAGACCGTACACGTAAAAAACACGGGACGCTGCAAAGAACTGCTGATCCCCGGAGCCGGGGTATGGCTGACCGCGTCGGGCAATCCGCTCCGGAAAACACGGTATGACCTTATTACCGTTCGCAAAGCAAACGGCAGGCTTTTCAATATTGACAGTCAGGCGCCGAACAGGGTGGCTTACGAGTGGCTTAAGGAACAGAGCTTTGACCGGATCGTTCCGGAGTATTCCTACGGAAACTCGCGGGTCGACTTTTACATGGAACGGGACAAAGAACGTTTTCTGATGGAGGTCAAAGGCTGCACGCTGGAAGAAGACGGCGTCGGATATTTCCCGGACGCGCCTACGGAGCGCGGAGTGAAGCATATCAGGGAACTGATAAAAGCAAAAGGAGAAGGGTATCGCGCCATACTGGCGTTTGTGATCCAGACGGACGGCGTTACGGAGGTCAGGGCGAACGTAAAAACGTATCCTGCCTTCGGAGAGGCGCTGGAAGATGCGGAGCAGGCCGGCGTGCGGATATTGTATCTGCCCTGCCGTGTGGAGCCGGACAGCATAACGGTTGTTTGCCGGGAAGGATTATAACTGCGGAAAATGCTGCCGGGGAAAACGCCGTTAACGGTACAGAGGCGGAAAACAGAAAGGAGACCTGCATGAAGCTTATCAAAATAACCGTGATCCTATTTTGTGTCATCGCTGTGATCGTATGTCCCGCCGCTTATCTGGTGCTGCGTCCCGCGGCGATGCCCGCCGCGCGGACGCTTCTGTATGAGGATGTACCGGAAGAAAACGAACTGCGTGCCGCTCTGGAAGTGGACGGCGTAAGCGGCAGCAGGTTTTTTATCCGGTCCCCGAAGGCGGAGGCTCTTGAAACCGTTCCGGTGTCGCAATTCGGTGCGGACCCGGGGAACGAAGACAATTCCGAAGCGCTTAACAAGGCGTTTGCTTACTGCGCGGAAAACCCGGGCACCCGGCTGCTGTTCGGCGAGGGCGTATATTACGTCTCGGACGCGCTGCGGCTGGAGAATCTTAAGGATGTCTGTATAGACGGCAACGGCGCGAAGATCCTGTACGACTACAGAAGCAGCCTGTTCACTCTTACGGGCTGCGAATGCGTGGAGGTCCGGGATCTTGCGTTCGACTGGGACTGGGACAAGCAGCCGCTGAGCGCGATCGCCCGCGCCGTCGACGTGGAGGGCGAAAAGAACACGCTCGACTTCATTTTCGAGGTGCCGGAATACGCGCGGGAGGATATGCTGTATGCGATCAGCCAGAGTGACCCGGAGACCGGCACGTACGGCGCGAAAGGCGTCTATATCGAGACCTACGAAGGACAGAATCCGGATATCATCAAACAGGTCACAAAGATCTCGGACGATACCCTGCGGGTCGTGCATAACGGCACTCTGGCGCATTTCGGAGGCAGCTCGTTCATACTGCGCGGCACTGCATACGGCGGCTCTCTGATCGATATTTACGGCCAGTGCAGACATATCACGCTTGACGGGCTGAAGCTGTACGGCGGGACCGGTATGGGCATCATCGTCGGGCAGAGGACCTCTCATTTCGCGCTGCGAAATATTTTTATCGGACCTGATCCGGAGTACGCCGACAAGCGCCGCACTTCTCTGGACGCCGACGCGGTGCATATCAACGATTCGGACGGGTGCTTCCTGATCGAAAACTGTGATTTCAGCCGTCAGGGGGACGACGACGTCAACATCAACAGCGGTATCGGCTGGATCAACTCCGTGGACGGGAAAACGGTCATATTCGAGGCGGACGGCTCCATGAACGCAGAACCCGGCGATACCATGGCTTTCAGAGACGTGAACTTTGACCTGACGGATTTCACCTCGGTGATCGAGAGCGCCGAACGGCTGGAAAACAACCGCCGGCAGGTCACTTTCCGCGACGAGCTGCCGGCGTCGGTCAAAGAAGGCAGTTTCGTTTTCAATCTGGACAATACGGGCGGTAATTACGTAATCCGCAACAACTATTTCCACGAACACCGCGCCAGAGGCCTGCTGCTGCAGACCTCGGACGGACTGGTGGAAAACAATACGTTCTATAAGACCACGCACAACGCGATCAAAATAGTGATGGATATCAACGGCGTCTGGCATGAGGGGACGGGCGCGGACAACATCCTCGTCCGGAACAATACGTTTAAGGAATGCGCCGTTATCGGCACCGAGATAATCGAAGTCGGAACGAAGCTGCTGGAAAAGAGCAACCGCTCCAACGCTTTCACGAATATCCG
>JAILQN010000283.1 GCA_024699005.1 Clostridia bacterium | reverse complement strand
CCAGAGGGAGTAATTGTTGACAAGTGACTTCGGGGCTTCAACGTCATCCCAATTCTCATACATCGCAGCCTCATTAAAACCGATCATCAGGAATCCAACCGGCCTTTTGTCGTTATAGATGGCAAATGGAAACGCAGCCGTGGCCGAATCCCGAACACCGTATGCCTGGACGATACTGACCCAGTTTGCCGCAACGAAGCTTTTCTGAGATTTATATACTTTCAGATCAACAATCTCCCAAATGTTAGTTGAATCGAGTTTTACCAAGTGTATCATAGCTTTTTCCCCACACACAAATATTGGTTTATTGTGATGATTATACCACGCGCTGCGGTCGAAAACAAGAGAGCCCTTTTTGTCCGGCAGACAAAAGAGGTTCCTTTGATGTGCAAGGCAATCCGGAAGGGACAAACCCTAACTAAAACTGCCTAAAAGATACACGCCATGCCTTTTATTGCATTTCCTGTCTTTGAGATTTCGCAGCTGACGATCTGCTTCGGAGTTCCGGTAAACAGTATCTCGCCGCCGCCTGAGCCGCCTTCGGGGCCCATGTCTATCACCCAGTCCGCAGCGGCAATCAGCTCCGGGCGGTGCTCTATCATCACGACTGTATTGCCGTCGGAAACGAGCTTTCGAAGGAGCTCAAGCAGCATCTCTGCGTCATTGCTGTGAAGACCGATGCTCGGCTCGTCGAGGACGTAGACCTGTCCCTTTTTATGCAGTTCGCTCGCTAGCTTCACCCTCTGCACCTCGCCGCCCGAGAGCGTACTCGTCGGCTGGCCGAGGGTGAGATAGTCGAGACCTACGTCGATCATGCTCCTGAGGCGTTTGCGGATCTTTGCGTTGTCGAAGAACGAGTACGCCTCCGCGATGGTCAGATCCATGACCTGCTCTATGTTCAAGCCCCGGTAACGGTAGGACAGCGCAGTTGGATTGTATCTGTGGCCGCCGCATTCCTCGCAGGTGACGGTCACCGGCTCGGCAAATGCCATTTCATAGCTGATCTGCCCGGTACCCTTGCAGATGGGGCAGCCGCCGTCGGAGTTGAACGAAAACCAGCCCGCGCCGACGCCGTTTTCCTTTGCGAACACCTTTCGTATCTCGTCCATTATCCCCGTATAGGTGGCAGGCGTGGAGCGGATCGATGTGCCGATGGGCTTCTGGTCGATGACGATCGCATCGGGATATGACTCGGGGAAAGCATAGCGCATAAGCGAGCTCTTTCCGCTGCCGGCGACGCCCGTGACGGCGGTGAGGACACCCTTCGGTATCGTGACGTTTATGTGCTTGAGGTTATTGCAGTGAGCGTCTTTGATCTCATAGCCCTCCGTCCACGGGAGAGGAGAGCGATTCAACTTGATGCTCTTATTCATGGCTCTCGCGGTCGGAGTTTCGGCTGCTTTCAGCTCCGTAAGGCTTCCCTCAAAAATGACCTCGCCGCCGTTTGCGCCGGCTCCCGGCCCGAGTTCTATGATGTGATCGGCAAGCCCTATCATCTGCCGGGAATGCTCCACCACAAGCACATTGTTGTGCTTTTCCCTTAGTTCGCAGAGCATCCGTCCGATCTTCTCCGCGTCCGACGGGTGCAGCCCTGCGGTCGGCTCGTCGAATATGAAAGTGATATTGTTGAGGTATCCGCCCAGATCGCGCACGATCTTCAAGCGCTGCGCTTCGCCGCCGGAGAGGGTTTCCGTCTTTCGGGAGAGGGAGAGATAGCCTATTCCGACGTTTATCATACGCTGCAAATACTCGGCGATCTGCCTCGCGAGCGAGCTGCCGCGCGGATCGCCGATGGTCTTCAGGAAGGATAAAAGATCCGCTGCGGTCATATCCATGCAGTCGACAATGTTCTTTCCGTTTATCCTTGAAGAGAGTGCCTTGGGGTTGAGGCCTGAGCCGCCGCAGGTCTTGCAGAAGCCATGGCGGACGTGCGTCATGATCTCGTCCTGCAGGCTCTTTTTCAGCTTGGTGATGTCCCGCTTCATATAGACGCGCTCGAAACGTGGATATACGCCCTCGTACGGCAGATAATCCATGCGCCCGGCGTTGTTGCACTTGAACTCCACCATCAGCGGCTCGTCCGGGCCGTATTCCAACACCTTCCATTCCTCGGGTGTGAAATCTTTCAGCTTTTTGTACGGATCGATAAGGGGGTTGTTCTGATAATAGACTGTCTGCCATCCCGAGGAGAACTGGCTGAAGAGTATGCCGCCCTCGGCAATGCTCTTCTCCTTATCAAACAGGCTTTCTTTTATTAGCTCTACCTGCTCGCCTATGCCGGTGCAGTCAGGACAAGCCCCCGCGGGATGATTGAAGGAATACGCCATAGAGCCGCCGGCCGATGGGACGCCCACGCGGGAGAAGAGCAGGCGCATGAGCGGCGCGACGTCAACCGCCGTGCCTACCGTGGAACGCGACGAGGAGCCGACAGGACGCTGATCCACAACGATGGCTGGTGTGAGGTTGCGTATCTCATCCACCTTCGGGCGGTCGTAATGGGGCATCCTGTTTCTGATAAACAACGGATAGCTCTGCTGCCATTCACGCTCCGATTCCACAGCTACAGTATCAAAAGCGAGTGAGCTCTTTCCGGAGCCGGAAACTCCCGCAAACACGACAAGCTTGCCCTTCGGTATGGTCACGTTGATATGCTTCAGATTGTTCTCGGACGCGCCGATGATCTCGATGCTGTCAGTTTTCATCGACAAGCCCCTCCTTTGTGAATTCGCTTTGCAAGGCGGCAAAGAACTCTGAATACAATTCACTGAATTGCTCTGTTTTCTTTTCTCCCATTTTTATGACGGCGCGAAGCTCCGCTTTATACATACGTTTTACCGTATCATCAGCAAGTTTTCTTCCCGCATCTGTCAGAAGGATCGTTTTGCGGTTGCGCGTACCGGGAACGATCTGCAACTCGACCGATCCGTTATTTACAAGGTTCATAATTGCGGAATTGATCGTCTGCTTCGGAAACATCATCAAATCGATCAGATCCTGCTGTGAGAGCGGATTTTCGGACAAAACAAGATAATAAAGCGCCCACATCGTACAGTCGGGAATACCAAACCTGACGCCAATATTACGGTAGAGCGCAGCAAATTGTTTTTCCTGACCGGCGATCTGCACCAGACGGTCCTTTGCTTTATCACGCATTGCAACTGCTCCCATAAACAAGAATAAATCCGAAACCGGACACTTTTATTATAGTCTGATTTCGGATTTTGTCAAGGTGCTGTCGTTGTTTTACATATTCTCCTTGCTCGGTCACGGCGCAGCGCTGACGCCGCACTGCGGCGTCATTCACCTCCGCGCCGGTTCAACTCTCCCCTTGTATTCGA
>JAILQN010000275.1 GCA_024699005.1 Clostridia bacterium | reverse complement strand
TAAGGCGGGAGTCGCCTCGAATAGTGGGCATCCTCTCCTCCGCCCTACGGGCTCCGGCTCGGATGCCCACTATTCGCAACCCATACCAAGCCCTTTTCTTTTTTTGAACGATATGGTTCATATCAATTGACATCGCAGACTGTTCATATATAGTTAACAAAAATTGTATTGACTGCTTATAATTATATTGGTATAATTATTTTCTAAATTGGAATATTATGATGAGGATGTTTATATGAAAATCATTAAGCGTTTTGGTGCAGCGGCGCTTTGTCTTGCGTTGATTCTGACCGTTGTTGCTATTTTCAGCTCCGGTACGGCGGCTAATGAACGCTGGATCGGTTCCTGGGGTACTCCTGCAATCGAGAGCGGAGTGTCCCTTTCGGCAGGGGTTCATCTTACCGATGTGATTCCTGCAAATTCGACAGTTCGTACTGTTTTAAAGACAACGGCAGGCGGCAGCAAGGTCCGATTCAAATTCTCGAATCTGTTTGGTTCCGACCCGCTCACCATTAACTCCGCTACTGTCGCAAAGTCAATAGGCAACGGCAATATTGATCCTTCGACCGTGAAGTCGATAACCTGGAACACCGGTGATACGTTTGTTACTATACCCGCCGGACAGGAAGTCCTGACAGATGAGATCGACTTCCCGGTAGGAAACCTTGAAGAGATTGCCATAAGCACATTCTATAATAAAACGACCCGAATGACTACGCAGGGTATGTACGGTTGCGACACGTATCTTACCAACAGTCTCGGAGACAGGACCAGACACGAGCAGATGGGGCTTGTTGCCACTCTTCTTAAATTTACTTCCAATACCATTTCATATTACGTTACACCTTTCCTCACCAGGATGGACGTTTTATCCAACGGCGGTTACAGTGTGGTGCTTATAGGCGATTCCACTATCACCAACGACGTATACCTTTGCCTTGAGGAGAAACTTATGAACGCCGGGATCAACAACGTCGGCGTCGTTATGTCCGGTATCGTCGGAAATAAAATAATGCGTGACGGCAGCGGCCTGCTTGCCACTGTGTACGGTAAGTCGCTCCTTTCCAGATTCAAAAGGGATGCCCTTGATGTGCCCGGTTCCGATTATATCATCATTAAAGAGGGCGTGAATGATATCATTCATCCGTACTCAAAGACGATGAAACTCGACAAGATCAAAGCAAGCGATCTTGTGACGGCGATGTATCAGCTTGCGAACGCCGCAAAGGCGCAGGGCAAGGTCGTTTCCGTATTTGAAATATCCCCATATAAAGGCTATGAGAGGAACTTCGCCGGCGTCAAGGATATGGAGTGGAATCAGGATGCCCATAACACGATACTGGAAGTCAACAATCTTCTGAGGTATTCCTATTCGAGTTATTTTAATTATCTTATAAATCTTGACAGTCTTATAGATCCGAATGATTCCACAAAGATACAGAATCAGCTTACTGTTGACGGCGCGCATCTTTCAAAAGCGGGACAGGTCGCTCTGACGGACCTTATCCCCGAAGGTGCTTACGGCGTGGGCGGTAACATCAGAGATCTTGCCGATATAAGGCAGATAAATCCTTATTCCGCTTCCGCACAGAATTATTCTGGTTCATCTGACTCATCCTACTCCGGTATTCTTTCTGCACCCGCTCAGTCCGGTTCCTCCGGCTCTTCCTCTTCAGGTTCATCGTCCGGCTCTTCTTCTTCCGGCAGTTCCGAAGACGGCGGAGTATGGGAAGGTATCCGTTCTGCTATCAATACTTTTATCCCCGGAAACAGTTCTTCTTCTGATTCATCATCATCGTCCTCGTCCTCTTCATCATCTTCCTCCTCATCAGGCGCCAGTGATATAGTCCGCAGGACGATTGACGGGATCTCTTCGGGTATTTCCGGCATTGCCGGCGGAGATAATAATTCCTCGTCAGCAGAGCCGAGCAGCGGACTGTCAAATCAGTCTCCGAACGTTATAATTCCGATCGAAAATGCAGCAAACGTTGCTGGGGATACTCCGTTGGCACCGGCTGCACCGGCAGCTCAGGCATCGCCTGTACTTGTCGCATCGGATAACAACGCTGCCGCAGGTGCTTCGGTATCGGAAGGTGTTACGGGTATATCGCAGAATCAGCGGCTCGGAATGCTTATCATAGCAAGCTGTATAGCCGCCTTGCTTCTTCTTGCCATGTTTGTTATCCTTCGCACAAAGAGTCAGTCACTCACAGTTTCACGTGCGTCCTCCGGTTCCGGCAGACGCTACAGACAATCGGACAGAGAAGTCTGATAACTTCTTTTGCAAAAGAATGGGGTTGTTGCAAATCCGGAAACAGGATCTGCAATAGTCCTTGATTTTTGTGGATGAATATACCAGAATGTCCGGCGGTATATTCGGCAGGATCAAGACCAGACAGTATCTCAGCAACACGGGCGCCACGCAGGTAGCCGCAATATCAACGGTGCCGACGAGTACAAACGTATATACAATTGCAGCGGTTCTGTCCGTTTTGACGATCTGGTGGAGAGCAGATATACCTATAAAAATTATGTCATTCCCGCCTATCTCAACCGGTTCGTAGGACTCGTCGGCTATTTCAGCGGCGATGAGGTGTATTCTTTCAGTATCGAAGGCTGCCGTTATACAAATACGACGCGCGCGCTCGGCAACACAGATATTTTTGCAACTGATATAAATCCGTAAAAATACTGCGGACAAATAATTTGCAAATACTGGGAGTTGTAAATCAACATGAAAAACAAAAAGTCCGTTCTGATTATTGTGATATTTATCATCGTTTTTGCCGTGATCCTGTATTCATCACGAACGAAAAAAGAAACGGTTTTTGAGGACTACACCTCAGCAGGCGAAAACGTGCGTTCTCAACTGGAAATGCATAAGGAGAAATTCTCCTTGACCTGCAAAACAACGGATTATAATGTTATTTTAGGCGCCACTTTTGTTTTTAACAAGATCCTGAAGGAAGCGTTCACTCACTCCGGCAAGCCTGAGCAGGGCGATCATCTTGTACTATTGCTTACAAATTATGAAATCGACTGCTACGTTAACGACAACAAAGACGAGTCGAAAAATCTTTTACTGAAAGTAAAACCGGTCTATCGCACCACAAATGAGCAGGAGTTGGAGCTGGCAGAAAAGGCAGCAGAGATTCTTCGGTCTCTGCATATAGACGGAGCGTCGGATCATGACAAAGCTCTGGCGATTTATCGTTATATATGCGATAATGTTACGTATGATTACTCACATCTGGACGATGATTCCTATCCTCTGCAATACAGCGCCTACGCAGCCGCGATAAAAGGGACCGCAGTCTGCGCGGGGATTGCCGATCTTTTTTATTATCTTGCTAACTCCGCTGGGCTGGACGCCCGGATCAAATGGAACTCCACACATGCCTGGAATTATGTGCGTGTGGACGGTCAGTATTATTATGCGGACGCCACCTGGGATCTAGGCAAGAGCGAGACAGAATATGAGTATTTTCTGAAAGGCTCGGTTGATTTTGAAAATCACATCGGAAACATCAACCTTGACTTATTTGACTTCCACAAACAGTTGAGCCACGATTTTTTGAATTATGATATCAGCCCCTGGTCATACGGTTACGACCCGCACGCGTCCTAGAACTGATCGTCGATTCCCGGATACATTACAGACAGCTGAAGTCTTATGCGGACTACAGCTGTCATCTCTTCTGGCGTTTTCGGCGGCGATGAGCCCAGCGCAGGTCACGGATACTCCGCACTCCGCTCCCGACACTTGCGAATATTTCACCGACAGAAGGGGCTGTTGCAAATACAGAAACAGGATCTGCAATAGCCCTCGATTTTTGTGGATAGTCAGATTGAATTACAAAAATTGGAAATAGGACAAAAACTGCATAGTATAGTGTTCTCGCTTTCAGTGTCGTATTTAGTTAATCAAATTATACTATGAAAGCGCCGACTGGCAACCCTTTTTAGGCTGTCCGGTCTCTTTTTTTCAGGGCTAAATTAAATAGCCCCATATTTATGACGACAAGATATTAAATCATATCTGCAAGATCCAAGATGAGTTTTCTTGTTTTGTCCCACCCCAGACACGGATCGGTTATGGATTTGCCGTATATGCCTTCGCCGATCTTCTGGGCTCCGTCCTCAATATAGCTCTCTATCATCAGACCTTTGACAAGCCTTTTGATATCAATGCAGTTTTTCATTGACCGGAGTATTTTTTTTGCAATACTAATTTGTTCAAGATAATTCTTATCGGAGTTTGAGTGATTTGTGTCCACTATTACAGCCGGATTCTGCAGACCGCGTTTTTCGTATTCATCGAAAAGCATGCTCAGATCCTCATAATGGTAATTGGGTACGGAGCGTCCCTGCCTGTTGATGTAACCGCGTAAGATAGCGTGCGCGAGAGGATTGCCGGTTGTGTTTACATCCCATCCGCGGTATATAAAGCTGTGACCGTGCTGAGCCGCATTAATAGAATTAAGCATAACGCCTATATCTCCGCTCAGGGGATTCTTCATTCCGACCGGGACTTCAATTCCGCTTGCAACGAGCCTGTGCTGTTGATTTTCCACGCTTCTTGCGCCGATCGAAACGTAAGACAGCAGATCGGAAAGGTATCTGTAGTCTTCAGGATAAAGCATCTCGTCAGCACAGACTAAACCTGTCTGTTCTATTGCCTTTGTATGAAGACGGCGTGTCGCAATTATGCCTTCATATGGATCGGGCGCTTTATCCGGATCCGGCTGATGGAGCATTCCTTTGTAACCGTCGCCGGTGGTGCGGGGCTTGTTTGTGTATATCCGGGGGATAATAAAAATCTTGTCACGTACTGTTTCCTGTATACGGGCAAGCCTGCCGATGTAATCAAGTACTGCGTCTTCACGGTCCGCGGAGCATGGACCGATAATCAGAAGCAGTCTGTTATCTGCACCGGTGAAAATATCGGCGATCTCTTTATCAAGCCTAATTTTTGTCTCTCTGATATGTTCGGAAACAGGGTATTCTTCCTTGACAAGCTGAGGAATAGGCAGCTTGCGATTGAAAATCATCGGCATAACAGAAACACCTCCGTCAGCTTGATATTAATATATTTACATTTTGTTATTTTACACTTTAAGCGGAAAAATGTAAACCTAAAATAACGGACCAAATTAACATTTATTTACCATTGTTTAAAGGCTTTTCATGTAGTAAAATATTATGAATTGAAGATTTGAAGGTGGAATTTTGGAACAAACAAGACAAAATGAGCTGCGAAATATAGCCATTATCGCTCACGTTGACCATGGCAAGACGACGCTTGTTGACACAATGCTGCGTCAGAGCGGAACGTTCCGTGCCAATGAGCAGGTTGATGAGCGCGTAATGGACTCCAACGCTCTTGAGAAGGAGCGCGGTATCACCATACTTTCTAAAAATACCTCCGTACACTATAACGGCGTCAAGATAAACATAATCGACACTCCCGGTCACGCCGATTTCGGGGGTGAGGTTGAGCGTATAATGATGATGGTAGACGGCGTTCTGCTCCTTGTGGACGCCTTCGAGGGCTGTATGCCGCAGACAAGGTTTGTTCTTTCAAAGGCACTGGCTCTTCGCAAAAAGCCCCTTGTCGTTATCAACAAGATAGACCGCCCCGGCGCAAGACCCGCCGAGGTGGTGGATGAGGTCCTTGATCTGTTTATCGAGCTGGGAGCAGACGATGATCAGATAGAATTCCCTGTGGTTTACGCTTCCGCCAAGGACGGTTACGCCTCTCTTGACCCGGACGTGCGTTCCGGAGACATGGCGCCTTTGATGCAGGCTATTATCGACAATATCGATCCGCCCGGAGGCGATCCTGATGGAGACGCTCAGCTTCTTTTCTCCAGTCTCGACTACGACGATTACGTCGGCAGGATAGGTATAGGCAGGATCGAACGCGGCATTATAAAACAAGGCGCTCCGCTTATTCTCTGTAAAACGGACGGAACTGAGGAAAAGGTCAAAATCAGCAAGCTTTATTCATTTGAGGGATTGAAACGTACAGAGATCGAAAGCGCGTCTGCCGGCGAGATAGTCGCTGTTTCCGGTCTTTCAGATCTTAACATAGGCGAGACTGTCTGCGATCCGGAACATATTGATCCGCTTCCTTTCGTAAAGATAGACGAGCCTACGCTGTCCATGAATTTTATGGTGAACGACAGCCCGTTTGCAGGTCAGGACGGCAAATACGTTACATCCAGAAATATCCGGGCGAGGCTATTCCGCGAAGTGGAAACAAACGTCTCTATGCGTGTGGAAGAGACCGATTCCACAGACACTTTCAAAGTCAGCGGCAGGGGAGAACTGCATCTGTCCATACTTATAGAAACCATGCGCCGAGAGGGCTATGAGTTTCAGGTATCGCGTCCTGAGGTCATTTATAAAAAAGACAGAAACGGAGCCGTTCTCGAGCCTATAGAGCTCCTGATCGTCGAGGTCCCTGGGGATTACGTCGGTGCGGTTATGGAGAAGGTCGGCTCCCGCAAGGGCGAACTTGAAAATATGACACTTCGTGAGGGCGGCACAACACATCTTGAATTCAAAATACCCGCGAGAGGGTTGATCGGCTACCGTTCCGAGTTTCTGACAGATACCAACGGATACGGAATAATGAACAATCTTTATTCGGGTTATGAAACGTATAAAGGCGAGATCAAAATGCGCGAGCGCGGTTCCGTAGTCGTACACGAAACGGGCGAATCCACAGCCTACGGCCTTTTCAATACACAGGAACGCGGCAGGTTGTTTATCGGTCCGGGCGTGCCGGTATATGAGGGAATGGTCGTTGGCGAAGCGCTGAGGGGCGAGGACGTGGTCTGCAACGTATGCAAGAAAAAGCAGATGACCAACACACGTGCTTCCGGTTCCGACGAAGCATTGAGGCTTGTGCCGCATTCTGTTCTGTCCCTTGAGCAGTGTATGGAATTTTTGTCAGACGACGAACTGCTGGAAGTTACTCCGAATAATCTTCGTATTCGTAAAAGGATTCTGTCAAAGGAACTTCGTATGAAGGCTTGGTCCAGGAATCAGAAAAATAAATGAGGATATAGAGATATGACTGACAAAATCATAATCAGAGAAGCGCATATGGGCGACAGTGCCGGTGCGGCTGTCTTGAATGTAGAGACCTTTAAAGCGGAATTTGACTTTACAACCGACTTCGAGAGGGATGTTTTAAATAGCTTTTCCGAGTACGCTGGGGGGCTGAAGTATCTCTCCATGCTTTGGGTAGCGGAGTGTGACGGGCGGATAGTCGGTTCTGTTTCGATTTTCGGCAGAGGAAAAAACGAGGGTCAGCTTCGCTGGTTTTGCGTAACGCCGGATCTTCAGTATAAGGGCATCGGCACCCGACTTTTAAAGACTGCACTCGATTTCTGTGAATCTAACGGTTATGATAATATATTTCTCTGGACGATTGATATACTGAAACCGGCTATTCACCTTTACAAAAAATTCGGTTTCCGCAGCGTGGTAGAACGCGAAAATACCGAGTGGTCTGCATCCAAAACGCTTGTGGATATAAAAATGATAAAAGGATACAACTGAAAGGAAAATGTGAAAATGGGAATGTTTGATAAACTTATCGCCAATCTCAGGGCTGACAGAAAGACGATCGTATTAACCGAGGGTACGGATGACAGGATCTTATCCGCAGCTGAACGTCTTTTAAAAGAAGAGCTTATGGGGGTAATCCTTTGCGGCAATCCGGAAGAAGTCAAAGCGGCTGCAGAAAAGGGCGATTACTGTATAGACAAAGCGGAAATTATCGATCCTCTCAATTACGAGGGTATTGTTGAGATGGTCTCTTGTATGGTTGAGCTGCGCCGCGGTAAGATGAGCGAGGATGAGTGCCGCGAGGCTCTTAAAAAGTCAAATTATTTCGGAACAATGCTTGTCAAAATGGACAAAGCAAGCGCCCTTCTTGGCGGAGCGACCTATTCGACCGCCGATACAGTAAGACCGGCGCTTCAGATAATCAAGACCCGTCCCGGTTCCAATCTTGTTTCTTCCTGCTTTATTCTGTCACGTGAGAATAACGGAATTGAAGAAACCATCGCTATGGGTGACTGCGCAATAAACATCGGTTATAAAGATAAATTAGATAAAGACGGAAACGTTGTTCTGACCGCTGCACGTCAGCTTGGCGAAGTCGCAGTTGAAACGGCAAGAACTGCGGAGTTCTTCGGTATTGATCCGAAAGTCGCAGTTCTGTCTTTCTCCACTTACGGCAGCGGCAAAGGGGCGACGGTACAGCTCTCCCATGATGCGGTTATCGAAGCAAGGAATATCGCTCCGGAACTGACAATAGACGGAGAATTCCAGTTTGACGCTGCGGTATCGCCTGAAGTGGCTAAAGTCAAATGTCCCGACAGCAAGGTCGCCGGCAAGGCAAATACCTTTATTTTCCCGCTTATCGAGGCCGGCAATATCGGTTACAAGATCGCTCAGAGACTTGGCGGATACGCAGCCTACGGTCCCATTCTTCAGGGACTCAACGCTCCCATCAACGACCTGTCACGTGGGTGCAACGCCGACGAAGTCTACTGTATGGCTATAATTACTGCAGGAATGGCATAAATCAAAATTTCTTAAATTTTTAAAAAATTTGCATAAAAACTATTGACATTTTTATTCGGATGATATATAATACAGTCAGAATAAAGAAGGAAGGCGATTCCGATGGTAACGATAATCAAAATCCTGGTCAAGATCATCAAGGTTATGATTGCACTCGGCAAGTTCGGTTTCTTAGATGATGTACTTGCATCCCTTGAGGAAAAAGCAAGCGAGCTTGAAGGTTAAGATTCAGGGTTTTCAACAACAGGCGCTGGAGCGCAAAAGCGTGATAAGCAAATATAAGTTGCAAAGCGCTATATAAACAAAATTTACAATTAAATAACCGAACCGGGGCTTGATATTAAGCTCCGGTAAATGTTTTTAAGTATATTGGATGTAGAGACTAAAAATATATGAAAGGAAATAAGATGAAACAGATCATTGCTTCTCAGCTTTTAAGGATAGGTGCGGTTTTTCTGAGGCCAGATGATCCTTTTACCTGGGCCAGCGGGATAAAAAGTCCCGTTTACTGCGACAACAGACTTATCCTGACCGATACCGCCGCCAGGGATATAGTTGAACGCGCTATAGCAGACACCGTTAAAAATGAATATCCCGAAGCTCAGGCTCTGTTCGGAACATCCACAGCGGGGATCGCTCATGCCGCCATAGCTGCGCATCTTCTTGGTCTTCCTATGGGGTATGTGCGTTCGGGCAATAAGGATCACGGCAGGCAGAACCGCATAGAGGGAAAACTTACAAATGGCGAGAGGGTAGTAGTAATCGAGGATCTTATCTCCACCGGAGGCAGCGTTATAGAAGTTGTGGATGCTTTGCGGGAAGCCGGAGCCGAAGTTCTCGGCATCGTCAGTATCTTTACTTACGGTATGAAACGCGGACTTGATAAACTGGAAAAAGCCGACGTGCGTAATAACAGCCTTACTGATCTTGACTCAGTTTGTGAGGTTGCCGCGAGTAACGGTTATATAAAGTCAGAAGATATTAAGAGATTATTGAAATTCAGGGATAACCCATCGGATGAAAGCTGGATAAATAAATAACATGAAACATTTGATCGATATAAGACAATTATCCGAAAGCGATCTGATGTCGCTTATAAATACAGCGCTTGCTATAATTGATGATCCTGCTGCATTTTCCGAAAGATGCCGGGGTAAAAAGCTTGCCACCTTGTTCTATGAGTCGTCCACTCGTACCCGTCTGAGCTTTGAAGCGGCTATGTATGAGCTCGGCGGCAATGTCCTGGGCTTCTCTTCTGCAGATTCTTCCTCCGCCGCTAAGGGCGAGAGTGTTTCCGATACTGCACGTATTGTCAGCGGCTATGCGGATATCATTGTCATGCGTCATCCGAAGGAGGGCGCGCCGCTCGTCGCGGCAAATAAGGCTCTTGTTCCGGTCATTAACGCCGGAGACGGCGGACATAATCATCCGACGCAGACTCTTGCGGATCTTCTGACGATCTACCGTCATAAAGGCAACTTTGAAAATCTGACTATCGGACTCTGCGGGGATCTGAAATTCGGCAGAACGGTGCACTCACTTATAGAAGCTACATCAGGTTACAAAGGCGTCAGGTTCGTCCTGATTTCTCCGGAGGAACTGACGTTGCCGAGCTACATAAAAAAGGACGTTCTGGACAGGAACAACGTCTGCTATTCAGAGACGCGTTCCCTTGAAAAGGCGATGCCAGAACTCGATATCCTATATATGACAAGAGTCCAGCGGGAGAGGTTCATCGGTGAAGACGATTACGAACGGTTGAAAGATACATATATTCTACGGAAAAAGATGCTTGAATCCGCGAAAGAAGATCTTGTGATAATGCATCCGCTCCCAAGAGTCAACGAGATCTCAGTTGAAGTGGACTCTGACCCGAGGGCATGTTATTTTGAACAGGCGCTTAACGGCAAGTATATGAGAATGGCGCTGATACTCGACCTTTTAGGACTGTAAACAAGGAGATTTTTATGATAGTCAATCCCATAAAAGACGGCGTGGTGCTGGACCATATCACAGCCGGCAGGGCGATGGAGATATACCGCGCGCTGAAACTGGATAAGCTTGACTGCGAGGTCGCCATGATACTGAACGCTCAGAGCGTGAAAATGGGCAGAAAAGACATTCTCAAGATCTGCCGTCCCATAGATATCAACCTTGACGTTCTGGGTTATCTCGATCCCGGCATAACCGTAAATATAATCAGGGACGGAAAGGTCGTCGAGCGCAAGACCCTCAGGCTTCCGGAGAAAATTGAGGGCATTATCAGATGCACAAATCCACGCTGCATTACTTCCATAGAGCAGGAACTTCCGGATGTTTTTAAATTGTCGGATCCGGAGACAGGCGTATACAGATGTATTTACTGCGAGTCGCGATACAAGCCGCGCGGCGATATTATTTACAGGTGAGACAGGGTTCCGTGGTCAGGGGCCGGTGGTCAGGAGTTAAGAGACAGGGAGGGAATTATGAAAAAGTTTATATCTCTTTTCATTCTATTTGCGCTTATGGTTTGTCTTGCGGCATGCGGAGAAAAGCCAAAAACGACACTGGATTACAATAAAGATGTGACCGGTATAGCTCACGACACTGAAGGTTTTACTTTTTACAGATCCAACCCTGACGAACCTGATACACATGTAAGCATGAAGGTTGAGGACCTGACCGCCGCGTCCGGACAGATCACCGTTGACGACAGCGTGAACAAGTACGTCTTCACTATGGAAAACGGCGTCGTCGCAAAAGCCGAATACGCATTGAAATTCGGCGATCAGTCGACCGCCGAACAGATGTTTGATTATTATGAACAGAACGGTTATTCCGCTCAGTATTCCTCCGGCAGAGTAGACGGCGCATATCTGATATTGACATTCGCCGACCAGTCGCCGTATACGGGATTATCGGAAGATGATATTTTTGCTATGTTCGGGGAGTAGTATATGGTCGATCTGCTCGAGGCTCTGATGATAATCTGTTTCGGTTTGTCCTGGCCTGTATCAATACGGAAATCCTACGTGTCAAGAACCGCAAAAGGAAAAAGTCTGTTTTTTGAGGTGTTTATCTGGATAGGTTACGTTTTCGGAATTACCCGTAAGATCATTCAGATAGGTCAGGGCGGAGATTTCGGCTGGCTTTTTTATATGGCGCTCGTTTTTTACGTGCTTAATATCTTCGAGATCACAATAGATATACTGCTTTATATCAGAAACGTAAAGCTGGACAGGACAGCCGATAAAAACAAATAAACCGGTTTTTAACGGAAAGTCGGGGGATTTGTAATCAAATAAATGAAAAGACATAACAAGCCTCCTCTATGCAGGGGAGGCTTATATGGTTTTTGTTGTTTCAGAAAGTCAGCTGTTCGCCTCTGTCCTCCACCGCAAGGGTCGCTCCCGCGGCGGGGAGATTTTTAGTCCTGTAACGCGCGGGGCGTTTGAACGTACCTTCGGCGTAATCTTCCACCGACGCGAGATACCCGTTCTTCTTAAGACTCATAACTGCGACGCCCTGCGTGTTTTTGGTCGTCTTGGAGGAGATCGACGCGGAGTTGACGAGAAGAAGTCTGCCGGCGTTGGATCTGAGAAGGAACTCCCGGTCCTCGGTTATATATCTGCAGGCGACGGTCTTTGACTTGTCGCTGATCGCTTTTATCAGCCTCTTTCGGTTCGTCTTGGTTGCGTAAGCGCTCATATCCACTTTCGCGGCTTTGCCGTTTGCGAAGAAGAACAGCATATACCCGGAATAATCGGAAGTCACCGCCATATAGATCGGATTTTCGTCCTTCTCGAATTCCAGAAGCGATGGCAGGAAATCTCCGAGGACGCTGGCTTTGGAGTCTGCATAGTCGGACGCCCTTGTTTTATATGCATTGCACTTATCCGTAAAGATTATGAGATCCGCAGTATTGGAGGAGTCAGTCTCGAGTATGATCTCATCTCCTTCTTTCAGTTTCTGATCTCCGTTCATCCTCAGGGACTGCGGGGTTATCTTTTTGAAATAACCTGCGCGGGTGAAGAACAGTCTGCAGGGATAGTCGGGGATGTCTGCCATAGGTTCGGAATCCTCAAGATCATAGTTGTAAACGACCTTGGTTTTTCGTTCTTTTCCGTATTTTTTCTTGACTTCTTCAAGCTCTTTTATGATGATCTTTTTGACTCTTGCCGGTTTCGCAAGGATATCCTCCATATCGGCTATCGTCTTTTCAAGATCGTCTATATCTTCCAGCCTTTTGAGGATGTACTCCCGGTTCAGGTGACGCAGTTTGATCTCGGCTACGTATTCTGCCTGGGTCTTGTCGATACCGAAGCCGATCATGAGGTTTGGCACCACGTCCGCCTCGTTTTCCGTATTGCGGATTATTTTGATCGCTTTATCGATATCGAGCAGTATTTCTTTCAGACCGAGAAGCAGGTACAGTCTTGCCTTTGCTTTGTTCAGTTCAAAGACAGTCCTGCGTTTGACGCACTCTGTTCGGAAGGCTATCCATTCGATCAGAAGATCCCGGACTCCGAGCACAATAGGGGTGCCGCCTATAAGTACGTTGAAGTTGCAGGCGACAGTATCCTCCAGAGGGGTTTTTGCAAAGAGCTTCTTCATCAGGGCGTCGGCGTCCGTACCTTTCTTGAGGTCGATGGTGATCTTGAGTCCTGTTTTGTCTGTCTCGTCACGTACGTCGCTGATCTCGCGGATCTTATTGTCTTTGCAGAGCTCTATTATCTTGTCGATTATCGCCTCCGATGTGGTGGTCGGCGGGATCTCTGTTATATCTATGCAGCGGTTCTTGTGGTCAAACGTATATTTCGCGCGGATCCTGATCCCGCCGCGGCCGGTATTGTAGATCTCGTCCAGGCGGATCTTGTCAAACAGAAGCTCACCACCGCCCGGGAAGTCCGGCGCGATAAGAGTCTCGGAGACGTCGTGATCATTGTCTCTGATAAGGGCGATCGTCGTGTCGCAGACTTCGTTAAGGTTGAACGAGCAGATATTGCTCGCCATACCTACAGCTATACCCGTGTTGTTGTTTACAAGTACAGTCGGGAAAGTAACAGGGAACAGCCTCGGCTCCGTCATGGTGTTATCGTAATTCGGGACGAAGTCTACGGTTTCCTTGTCGATATCGGAGAAAAGCTCAGCGCAGATAGGATCAAGCTTGGCTTCAGTATACCTTGACGCGGCGTACGCCATGTTCCTGGAGTACGCTTTTCCGAAGTTGCCCTTGGAATCGATAAAAGGATGCAAAAGGGCCTCGTTCCCTCGGGTGAGCCTGACCATAGTCTCATATATGGCCTGATCGCCGTGGGGATTAAGCTGCATGGTCCTGCCTACGATATTGGCGGATTTTATCCTTCCTCCGCGAAGCAGCCCCATCAGGTACATCGTGTAAAGCAGCTTTCTGTGGGAGGGCTTGAAGCCGTCGATCTCGGGGATTGCGCGCGAGAGTATAACGCTCATCGCGTAGGGCATATAATTGACTTCAAGAGTGTCTGTTATGTCCTGATTTTCTACGGACCCTGCTCCGGAAATATGAGCTTTCAAGGCGTACGTGTCGTCCGACGGACGATTATTGTCAGGATTTTTGGGTTTTCTTGCCATTATGTTTTCCTCATGATACGTCGGCCAGGTCAATATAGTCCTTGCCGTATTCAGCTATATGGTCTTTTCTGCCCTGAAGGTTGTCGCCAAGAAGCATGTCGAATATATCCGCGGTCCTTGAGGAGTCGACTGACGGTTCAATCTTTATAAGTCTTCTGGTTTTTGGGTTCATGGTAGTAAACCACATCATATCAGGCTCGTTCTCACCGAGTCCTTTTGACCGCTGGATAGTGTATTTTTTTTCGCCTATTTCCGAAAGGGCTTCGTCCTTTTCCGTCTCATTATATGCGAACCATGTTTTGTCGCCGCAGGTTATTTCGTAAAGCGGAGACTCTGCTATAAATACTTTTCCGGCTGTGATAAGAGTCGGCATAAGCCGGTAGATCATTGTGAGAATAAGAGTTCTTATCTGAAAACCGTCAACGTCTGCGTCTGTGCATATGATTATCTTGCTCCAGCGCAGATTGTCCAGTGAGAATGACGACAGGTTCTTTGATTTTCCGGTATTGACCTCTACACCGCAGCCGAGTACTTTGATAAGGTCTGTGATGATATCGCTTTTGAAAACCTTGGAGTAGTCAGCTTTCAGGCAATTGAGTATCTTTCCACGCACGGGGATGATCGCCTGGAATGACGAATCCCTTGCCTGTTTGCATGCGCCGAGAGCGGAATCGCCCTCCACAATGAACAATTCGCGTTCATTTACGTCCTTTGAGCGGCAGTCCACGAATTTCTCGACCCGGTCCGCCATTCCCATGGATGCGGTCAGAGTCTTTTTAAGGTTCAGTCTTGTGGCTTCCGCTCTGACGCGGGAACGCATATTTATCAGTATCTGGTCCGCGATCTTCTCTGCATCCACGCGATTTTCAAGGAAATAAACCTCTAAATTGTGACGCAGGAATTCGGTCATTGCATCCTGTATGAATTTGTTGTTGATGGCCTTTTTTGTCTGGTTCTCGTAAGAAGTCTGAGTCGAGAAGGAGGATATAACTATGCACAGACAGTCTTCTATATCCTGAAAGGTGACTTTCGGGTCTGCTTTCGTATATTTGTTGTTTGACTTCAGATAAGCGTCTATCTGTGAAACGAATGCGCTTCTGACTGCTTTCTCCGGCGCTCCTCCGTATTCCAGCGGGCTGGAGTTGTGGTAATATTCCTTGATCTGTTTCTGTTTTGAAAAAGCCAGGGCGACATTGATCCTAACTTTGTAATCCGGCATGTCCGCTCTGTCTCTTCCTTCTCGCTCAGCCTGCCAGAACTGAACGGAAGAAAAGCTGTCCTCACCCAGGAATTCGGAAAGATAATCAGTGATGCCGTGCTCATATCTGAACTCAAACGTTTCGAATCTTGTTTCGGTAAGCTGATTTTTAAGAATGAAGGTCACACCGTCGTTGACTACGGCCTGTCTCTTCAGAGTATCTTTAAACCACTCAAGGGGAATATCTATCTCGGTGAAAACGTCAAGATCAGGCTTCCATCTGATGCGGGTACCGGTGTCTCTTTTTGTATACTCATCTTTTATCATTTTTCCGGCGGGATTGCCTTTTCGGAATCTGAGTTTATAGCAAAAGCCCGCACGATGGACCTCCGCTTCCATATATTCAGAAGCGCACTGAGTCGCGCAAAGCCCGAGGCCGTTAAGGCCAAGTGAAAACTCATAACTGCCGCCGGAGTTCGTATCGTACTTTCCGCCGGCATACAGTTCGCAGAACAGAAGCTCCCAGTTGAATTTCTTCTCCCTTTCATTCCAGTCTACCGGAATGCCGCGTCCGGAGTCTGCTACCTCGACAGAACCGTCGCGGAACCTTGTGACGGTTATTTTTTTGCCGTAGCCTTCGCGCGCTTCGTCAATGGAGTTGGAGATAATCTCGAACACCGAATGTTCACAGCCTTCCACACCGTCGGAACCGAAAATAACTGACGGCCTTTTCCGGACCCGGTCCGCTCCCTTGAGCGCGGATATGCTTTGCTCGTCATAAGCCCTGCGTTTTGCCATTACATGTTCTCCTTGATAATTAGTGGCTTTTCATTTTATTATACACTATATCTTGTTTTTCGTCAAGCGTTTGCTTATTGAAAAATAACGGTTGAAAAATATAGGATTATGTATTATAATATTAGAACAAAAAAACAAAACTAAATTAAAGGTCAAGGAACTGCAAATGGGCATAAAACTTAATCTTAAACACACAGGTACGAAGGTAACAGAAGACATGCTGCCTTCTGTTGAAGGGGAGTTGAAATCAGCATACGAACTGCTGTATTCCAATAAAGACAAAGCCCGCGGCAACGCTTTTCACGGCTGGATGACTTTGCCTGCGGATTATGACAGGGAAGAATTCGCCCGCATAAAAGCTGCTGCTGCGAGGATAAGGGAGAATTCCAGGATATTTGTTGTTGTCGGTATAGGCGGTTCTTATCTCGGAGCCAGAGCGGTTATAGAGTCGTGTATTTCCAGGCATCATAACATTTTACCCGATACCAAAACCAAGGTCGTGTTCGCGGGCAACAGCTTTTCTTCCAACAGTCTGGGCGAAACACTTGAGCTTATCAAGGACACCGATTTTTCTGTCAATATTATTTCAAAATCCGGTACCACGACTGAGCCTGCTATAGCTTTCCGTTTCCTGCGGAATCTGCTGACGGAGAAATACGGTGAAGACGGAGCAAAAGAGCGTATCTTTGTTACTACGGATCGCTGCCGCGGCAAGCTGAAAGAAATGGCGGACGAAAAAGATTATGAGGAATTCGTTGTACCCGATAATATAGGAGGCAGGTTCTCTGTTCTGACTGCAGTCGGTCTTCTGCCTATCGCCGTGGCCGGCGTCGATATAGACGAGCTTATGAACGGCGCTGCGGATGCCATGCGGGAATATGACAATCCTGATGTTCTTACCAATGACGTTTGCAGATATGCCGGTATGCGGAATCTTTTATACCGTTCCGGAAAAAAGATAGAATGCGCCACCTGTTTTGAACCTGATTACACAATGATGAACGAGTGGTTCAAACAGCTGTACGGAGAATCAGAAGGAAAACAGCACAGGGGACTTTTCCCGACGTCATGCATCTATTCCACCGATCTGCATTCTTTGGGACAGTATATCCAGGACGGCGAGCGGTCAATCTTTGAGACGCTTGTTTTCTTCCGTGAACCGAAGCGTGATCTTACAGTGGAATATGACGAGACGGACGTTGACGGGCTCAATTTCCTTGTCGGCAAGACCGTATCGCACATCAACCGCAGGGCGCAGCAGGCGACGGTTATCGCTCATGAGGACGGCGACGTTCCCAACATCGTGATCGAACTGCCGCGTATGGACGCTTACAACATCGGTTTCCTGATCTACTTTTTCGAAAAGGCCTGCGCTGTGTCCGGTTACATGCTGCTTGTTAATCCCTTTGATCAGCCGGGCGTTGAGGACTACAAGACCATAATGTACGTTCTTCTGGCTAAACCCGGATACGAAGGTCTGAAACCGGGGCTGGATAAAAGACTTGAGGAGTGAAGAAATTACACTGATCTTCACGATGTATATAAAAAGGAGTGGATTCAAATATGATATCTTTAATTGTCGGGTCTAAAGGCAGCGGAAAGACTAAAAAGCTTTTGGCCTGTGTTGAACAGGCGCTTGCCACGTCAAAAGGTTATGTGGTATGCGTTGAAAAAGGCGAAGCTCTCAGACATGAAATAAGTTATAAGGCGAGACTTGTCTCAACCGATAAATACGGCGTTTCCGGTTATGATGAGCTGTTTGCTTTGCTTGTAGGACTTTGGGCTGGAAATCATGACGTAACCGACATACTTGTTGACGCGACTTTCCGTATATGCCCCCGTGAATATGAAGCTTTTGCCGATTTTCTCGGGCGGCTCAGCGCTTTCAGCGAAATGTCCGACGTGCGTTTTGTTTTTACCGCCTCGACTGACATCGATAGTATTCCGGCAAGAGCGCTGGAATATGTGACTGTGATCTGAATTATGTTCAAAAAGCGGCTGATTTCTTTACTTCTATCGCTTGCTATCACTATGGTCGGCACCGGGATTATAACCGGGGCTGCCGATTGCGAAACTGTAACTCCGCCTTATCCGATCGTTATCGTCCGGGGGATGGAGTTTCACGGACTTTGGGTTAATTTGGGTACCGACGAACAGGAAAACTGTATGGCGGGCGTGACCGTCGGAGGCGTTCTGAAAACTCTTTTCAAATCGTGCTGCGATACATATGAATACGGCGGTTTATATCCTTCTTTAATGCATAATGCCGTAGATTACTGCGACTCCATCATGGAGAAAATGTACTGTGATAATGACGGCAATTCGGTGTATGACGTTGCAGTGCCGGAATATCCGCTTGCCGTGTCAAACTATCCGGAGCTGATAGATCTCTGCTATGATCGTAATTATCACGAACGCGGGATACTGCTCTCCTGTGTAAACACATTCGGGGCTGAAAACTGCTATTATTTTCAATATGACTGGCGGCTTGACCACCGTGATACGGCAGATAAACTGCATCAACTTGTAGAACGCGCCAAAGCGGATCACGATGCCGACAAGGTCATAATGCTCAACTGCTCTATGGGCGGCGTTGTTACCGATGCTTACATTGACGAATACGGTTGCGGAAGCCTTGCAAAGGTTCTTTTCCTGTCCTCCACATTTTGCGGTACTGACGTCGCAACAGACCTTTTTACCGGAAGAGCGGCAATCACTTCGGAAATGCTTTATAATTATGTTGTCAAACTGACAGGATCTGCATTTCTGGCAAAAACGCTTAAGTATACCGGGATAATAAGGCTTGTTGAAAAATTTGCATCAGGACTTCTGAAAGAGGAAAATCTTAGTATACTCTACGATTATTTCCGTCGCAGTTTTGCAAATATGCCTGCTTTCTGGATGAACGTTCAACCGGAGAAATATGCAGAAGCTCTTGAGTTTATGTACCCCACGGATGAGCTTAAAGAGGAACATGCCGGGCTTATAGAAAAGACCGACAAACTTATGGGAATCATGTCCCGATCAAAAAGTTTTATCAGGTCTCTTCCGGAAAACGGAGTCGTCGTATGTGTTGTTGCAGGTTATAATATAGCTAATGTTCCGCTTTACGAGAGCGGTATTCTTCAGGGCGACGGTGTCCTTGATTCCCGCTGGATGCTCGGCGGCGCTGCTGTTTCCGCCGTAGGCTCTGATCTTGGAAATGATTATACGGCCAATGATCCGGACAGGCTTTCACCTGACAGATGTATAGACCTTTCGGATGTGTTGTTTCCGGAGTATACCTGGGCTGTAAGAAACGGCAGTCACGTAGACTTTGTAGACGGTTCGGATTCGGGAGATTTTCTGTGCCGGCTTATCTCTTTCGACGGACAACCGACAGTTGATACATTCTCGGAGTATCCGCAGTTTATGATAATGACCGATAATTATAATTATAGACTTTTTTCATAGGAGAGAGAAATATATGAAAACAATTAAAATTCTTTCATTCATACTTTGCGTCACTCTTCTATTCTCGATTGTGGGTATGATATACTCATTTGCCGTTATAGATCCGTGCACGTCTGTACCTGATACTGATAAGCATACCGTTATCGATTTCTTTGAATCAGTCGGCGCTAAAGAGGCTGTTGATATCATAAAAGCCGATAAAATGAAAAAAACCAAACTCGGTAATAAGTTGGATGCGACGAATCTGAATAATCTTGCCAACGCTGTTCAGGTAATACGCGATGTAAACACTTATCGTGCGAAAGAAGCAAAGCTTGAAAACCGAAATCTGCCGGAATTAAAAGTCACACATCGTCTTATGGCAAACGCCATTGTAAACTGTAATTATTCTTCTTATGTTCGCGGCCACGCGAACAATTATGAGAAAGGGTACAGAGTCGTTGCGGAATGCCTTGCATGGGGGCTTCCTGATCCGGCTTTCATGTGGTATAACCATCCTGTAGTTCCGGAAAAGGATTACTTCAATCAAGGTAAATATAACGCCGCAGGGCATTATATCAATCTTTACGTTGATTCAAAATCATATAAGAACGCTCACGATTATGATCTGGCAGGCGCCGCAGTATCGATGTACACTGATCTCAACAAAAACGGCTGGTGCTGCTGTATACTGACAGCCACGGGATATCCGGATGATAAAGCGTTTTCCGTGGATGAATATACGAAGCTTGTAAATGATTATATTGATTCCATAACAGAAGATACTACGGTGGCTGTTCCTGAAGTAGTTAAAAATGAATCTCTGAATGATGTAAAGGACAGACTTAAAAAACTTGGTTTTAATGTCAAAACAGAGGGCGTTGCTGATTCTTCAGTCGGAGCCGGAAAAGTTATAAAGACAGATCCGGCGCCCGGCACACGCCTTCCGTATGGTTCTACAGTAACTATATATTATGCCGAAGAATCGAAGCCTGAAGATACAACGGTGGTTGTTCCTGAAGTCAAGAAAACCGAATCTCTTAATGATGTAAGGGCCAAACTTGAAAAAATGGGGTTTAAGGTCAAAACGGAGGGCATTGCTGATTCTTCGGTGGGAGCAGGTAAAGTAATAAAGACAGATCCGGCGCCCGGTACCCGTCTTCCGTATGGTTCAACTGTAACCGTATACTATGCAAAAGCAGATAAGGGCATAAAAGGAGACGTAACGGAAGATGGCAGCGTTCTTGCAGATGACGCCAGACTCGCACTGCGCGCTTCCGCAAATCTTGATCAGCTAACCGAAAGTCAGATATGGGCTGCAGATGTTGATGAAGACGATAAAGTTCTGGCTGAGGATGCAAGACAGATTTTAAGATTCTCTGCGAAGATCCAGACATCTTTTGTAAAGAAATAATTAAAAGAATCATTTAAAAGATCGGGGATCATGTGTGTCCCCGGTCTGTTATTATTGTAAAAGATTATTTGTTTGATACAATGAACATCATTCGTTCCATCAGCGTATCTCCTCCGTGACCGCGAACATATCCGCCGTGATCTGATGAGATCAGGATGAGCCAGTCTTCGGTATCGTATGTGGGACGAGCTTTGACCGCGTTAATCAGTTTAACGCCGGTGTCGTTTGACAGACGGAAGGCTTCGATATATTCAGGAGTTTCTTCCCAGAAGCCATAAGTGTGACCGTAATAATCGCAGTACTCGAAGATTGTAAATAACAGATCTGCACAATCGGGTTTCTGAAGTTCTTCAAGTGCTTTTTTAAAGGTACCGTCGTCTCCTTCGCCTCCTTCTTCGCCTTCGCTGAAGTTCCATGCGACGTTTATATTGTTCTGCTTGTCATATTCCATTTCTTCAGCGTATGTAGTCAGATGACCTGACCATGAGAAGCAGAAAGCGCTGGAATCGATAAGGCCGTCTTCTATAGCTGTAGTAAAGAACGTATGCAGCTGAGAGGTGTTTATATCATCAAAGCCGGTGATGCCGTGTCCGTCGCTCCAGCGTCCGGTAAACATGGTAGTCCAGCCCTCGATGGTCGCTGTGACCTGCGTGATCGGAGCGGGGTGATTTGCTCCGCCGCAGTAAGCTATATAGGCTTTGCCGCCGTCTGCAAGCAGGGCATCGACGGCCTGTCGGTCTTCGGTCAGGCACATGGCGTCGGCACGGCATCCGTCCCATCCGAGTACCAGGACTTTCTTCTCGGTTTTCCCTTCCGGAAGAGGGGCCTTTAAGTGGTTTATGATAATATCATATACCTCTGTCTGGGGCAGAGCCGTTTCCATTGTGTTCTCATAGATATCGATGGCATCCATCCTGTTTTCATAGTTTCTGACGGTATCCAGGATTATAAAGCCTGTTGCTTTCATGTTTGGCACCGTGGTGATTATGCATACAGGCAGAGCGATAACAGCCAGCAAAACACATAACAGTGGCTTCACAAAAAAGTTTTCTCCGGTCTGCTTGCGGATCTTCCGGAGCATTATAAGCCAGAAACAAAATATAAGCGCAGTGTTGACAAGTACGCTGCCCCATGGAGCAACCGCTCCGAATATCACGTTGTTGACAAGCGGCGTTATAATCATCAGAACCGCGACAAAAACAGCGGTAGCTATGATCGAACGCATCAGAAGTTTATCTTTGTCTTTAGCCATGAAGAGAGAATAAGACAGAAGGAACGCAGCTGCGGCGTATGCTATGATGCAAACAGCGTATAACGGAATGATCCATTTTATAAAAACTGTTGGATAGACACAGGCGGTAATAAACAGCAGAACGGAAGAAATCAGCGATAAAAATCGTATTTTATTTGTTTTTTCCATTTGTATGCTCCTTTATTATAAATGAAGTCAGAGACATAAAAACATGGGTGTTGCCGGAGTTTTGTATATTATAGTAAGTCAGTGTTGCTCTTGTCAATCCCATAATAAAAAACAGTGCAGATTGTGTATCCGCACTGTTTTGGTGAAATTTCAGCTGATACGACTGATGTCGTTTCCTCGAACTAAAAAAACACGTTGCGCACTGTTAGCGAAGAAACCGTCATTTTCTATTGAATCAGTGTAAAAATCTTCGATAACAGCGTCCGGGAATGACTCCCGGAAATACTGTTCCTTTTTCTCGCGCATGCAAAGGCGCTCTATTTCGCCGCTGCCGTTGACTATAGAGCAGACGTAGTTGTGAACTCCGAGCCTCTTTGAAATCTCCCTGACGGTCAGATCGGGCGAGGCGGTCACAATGCAATCGTCCGGTTTGCGGGTGCGGAAATAAAAGCTACGGATCTTGCCCATGTGTTCGTCCCAGAATTTTTTGGTGAATTCATCCCAGTGGGGATATTCGCAGTAATACTTTTTGACATCCGGCGCGAATCTGGATAAAAATTCTTCATTTGATATTTTGCCTGCTTTATAGCTGGCTAGAGTACGGATAACGGTGGGAAGAAGTCTGATCATAGCCGGATTGATTTTTATATAATCCAGAAAAAAATCAAACGCGCTCTCGCCGTTATAGATCGTATCGTCGAAATCGTAGACGTTCATGATTAACGAAAAGATCCCGGTATTATTCGGCTATCGTGACAGGTTCGCCGTAATCCGCGCCGTGAGTATCGACGGTGATTGATTTGATAATTACATCAGTAAGCGGGCGGTCTCTTGAATCCGTCTCGGAATTGCAGACCTTATCTACGACTTCAATACCGTCGGTAACTTTGCCGAATGCAGCATAATTTCCGTTGCCGTAGGAGTACTCAGCCTGGCAGATAAAGAACTGGCTGCCGGCTGTATCGGGAAAATTGGACCTGCCCATACCTATGGTTCCGCGTTCAAACTTCAGGTCGTTTTTGAATCCGTTGTTTGTGAATTCGCCTTTGATGGCATATCCGGGACCGCCGTAACCTGTACCTTCGGGATCGCCGCCCTGCATCATAAAGCCTTTTATGACCCTGTGGAAGATCGTACCGTTATAAAAGCCTTTGTTTGCAAGAGAAATAAAGTTGGCGACGGTGTTCGGAGCTTTGTCCGGATAAAGCTCAAGAGTTATCTTATCACCGCTTTCAAGCGTGATAACGGCAGTGGGCAAAGCGCCGCCTGACGTGTTGTCTGTATTCTGCATATTTTCCTCTTTTGATGTTTTTTCATTATCGGTTGGTTCTTTTGTTTCTTTATCCTTGCCGCAGCCTGCAAAAGAGAGCACGGCAAATATAAGAAGCACGGAAAGAACGGTAGATGTGAGGCGTTTCATTTAAAAGTGTCTCCTTCAGCTTTCTTTGGGAATGATAACGGGTGCAGGGAATTTGTCTCCGTGAGTGTCAACGGTGATTTTTGTGATGGCAGGCGCCGATACTGTATATTTTCCCGCAGATACGTCATCAGTCGTGTTTTCTGTGGAAGCCATGGCGTCAAGGGCCTCTATACCTTCCGTTACGTTGCCGATTATAGTGTAGGTCTCCAGAAGTTTGAAACTGACGTCTTTCAGGACTACCAAGAAGTAGCTAGACATTGTGTTGTTGTTTCCAACGCCCTGAGGAAGAGCACATACCGTGCCGCGCGGCAGTGTGGCCAAACCTGACGGCTCGTCCTGCAGATAATAATCGAGAGAAACGGGTTTGTTGTCTGGGTTGCCAAGCATCAGGAATGCGCCGTTGCGTACTGCTGTGTTGAACGCAGTCCCTTCGTAAATGCCTTTCTTTGCAAGTGCGATAAAGTTGTCTACGGCGTTGGGCGCAGAGTAGTAGTCAAGCTCGATGGAGATGCTCTGCCCGTCCGAAAATTCGATTTTTGCAGTGGGGTTCTGATCGATTTCAATGGTTTCGATCTCGCCGCCTTCCACATAAGTGGGGAATTCTTCGAAATAGTTTTCATTGTCTTTTTTGCCGCAGCCGAAGAATGTGACAGCCATAACAGTCGCCAGCATAACCGCGATAACCGCAAGTGTTTTTTTCATTTCCGATCCTTCCTTTCATTTGTTTCGGTTTCTGATTTAAAGCCTTCTGTGCTCTCCTTCATATATACTATTTTGAATGTCATCATAAGTATTTTGAAGTCAAGAAAAAACGAGAAATGTTGTATGTAGGTCAAATCGAGCAAGAGTTTGTCGTAAGGGGTCGTGTTGTATTTACCCATGACCTGAGCGTAGCCGGTCAGGCCTGCCTTAACTTTGTTGCGAAAGTGGAATTCCGGTATTTTCCGCTCATATTCCTCGCAGTTCTCGATCCTCTCGGGCCGGGGGCCGACAAGAGACATATCGCCCTTGAGAATATTGAAAAACTGGGGGAGCTCATCTATGCGAAGTCTTCGGATGATTTTGCCTATGGGAGTGATCCTCGGATCATCGTTCGTTGCCTTCTGCGGTTCGCCCTGTTTTTCGGCGTCGGGTACCATGGAACGGAATTTGTAGATATCAAATATTCTGCCGTCTCTGGTGACACGCTTTTGTCTGAACATTACGTTGCCGTTGTCGTAGAGTTTAATACATAAAGCTGTAATCAACATTAACGGCCCAAGCAAAATAATGGCGAACAGCGAACCTATGATATCAAACAGTCTTTTGACAAACAGCTGCCAGCTTGAGAGCGATGAGTTTCGGCATCTGATGAACGGGGAATCAAACTGATTCAGATCTTTTGCTCCGCGTATCATGATGTCGGATATCCTCGGGGGGAGTATGACGTCTATATCATGACTGTAACAGAATTTTAAAAGATCGTTTCTTACAGAACTGTCAACGCGGCTGATTATTATAGTGGAAAAACGGCTGATGACCTTTTCAACTTCCTCTATATTGCTGCCGTTTTCATCCTCTTCATATTTATGAGTTTCGGTTATTCTGTATCGATCGCTTCGTTCAAGCAGTTTATATACCGTCTCTTCTGCAAGTTTGTCCCCGTAGACCAGAAGCGCGTCTCTGACAGGTACGACCCGATCGTAAATCGCTCCCGCTGCAAGGGACCAGATAAGGGCGGCAATTACATCGAAACAAGTCAGAATAAGTATCGGTACAACTGACAAAAAACTTCGGTTAACTAGACTTAACTCAAGGTAACCCATCGTGTTTGCCATTATCAGGCAGATCACATTTGATATAAATATATTAAAAAACCGGTTGGTATCTATTCTGTATGCGCCGATGATATTCATGAAAAAGATGATTTCGGCTATATATATGAATACGGAAAGTGTGCCTCCGGTGTGAAGAGGAGGCACTTCAAGTTTCTTGTTGTAGATCTCAAACAACGTAAAGCCGAAAGCCGCGCTGTATATTAATGTTATGATAAAACCGGCGGATACGGTGACCGTTGATTCCCGAACGGGTTTTTTGTTATCCATAAACTGAACCGGAGTTTTCAGTAGGAACTGGTCAGGTTAATTATTCAGCAGATTCTTCCGATGTATCAGCCATCAGCTTCCTGAAATCCTCGCCGTTGATTTTCTCATTTTTCAGGAGGTGCTGGGCAAGTTCTTCCAGCTTGTCAGCGTGCACGGTGAGTATCTCCTTGCATCTCTCATATGCAGTGGATATGGTCTCGCCGACAACCCTGTCTATCTTGGAAGCAACTTCCTCGGAATAATTCTTGACGTTGCCGTAATCCCTTCCTAAGAACACTTCTTCATTTTCGGAACCGAATGTTACAGGACCGAGTTCGACGCTCATGCCATACTTTGTGACCATCTTGCGGGCGATTTCGGAAGCACGCTGCAGATCATTGGAAGCGCCTGTTGTGATATCGTTGAATGTAAGAGCTTCAGATACTCTGCCGCCGAGCAGAACAACAAGCTCATCCAGCATCTCATTTTTGGATGCGTAGGCTTTGTCCTCTGACGGGATACTCATGGTGTAGCCGCCTGCCATACCGCGCGGAATGATCGATACTTCGTGAACCGGATCCTGACTGGGAAGATAATACGTCGCAACGGCATGACCCGCTTCGTGATAAGCAGTGATTTTCTTCTCTCTGTCGGTCATGATGTGTGAGCGTTTTTCTGTCCCGACCACGACTTTAAGGGTGGCTTCCTCTATCTCCTTCATTGTGATTGCGCGTTTGCCGCGTCTGGCCGCAAGAAGCGCGGCTTCGTTAAGGACGTTTTCAAGATCCGCACCTGTAAAGCCGGCGCTTGTACGCGCTATAACGCCGAGATCAACGTCGGGAGCCAGCGGCTTATGCCGGGCATGTACTCTGAGAATGGCTTCTCTTCCGGCGACGTCGGGGTAGTTGACCGTGACCTGCCTGTCAAACCTGCCGGGACGTAAAAGAGCCGGATCCAGAATATCGGGGCGGTTCGTTGCGGCTATTACGATAACGTCATCATTCACACCGAAACCGTCCATCTCGACCAACATCTGATTCAGGGTCTGTTCGCGTTCATCGTGTCCGCCGCCCATACCGGCGCCTCTGTGTCTGCCGACCGCGTCGATCTCGTCTATGAATATAATAGAGGGGGAGTTTTTCTTCGCCTGATTAAACAGATCTCTTACTCTCGAAGCGCCGACGCCGACGTACATTTCCACAAAGTCAGAACCCGATATGGAAAAGAACGGAACGTCAGCTTCGCCTGCAACGGCTTTCGCAAGCAGGGTTTTACCGTTTCCGGGAGGACCTACGAGCAACACGCCCTTGGGAATACGTGCGCCCAATTCCTGAAAGCGTTTGGGATCCCTGAGGAATTCGACTATTTCGCTGAGTTCTTCCTTTTCTTCCACACAGCCGGCTACATCGTCGAAAGTGGTTTTGTGTTTTTCGTCCCTGCCTTTGGTTTTTATCTTGCCGAATGCCAGCGTATGATTCGTTTCGCTCATCATGGACTGCCCCATACGGCGGAACATAAAGAACATAAGCCCGACGAGGAGAAGCGTCATAATTACAGACGGCAGCATGCTGAGCAGCCAGGAACGGGAGGATCCCGCAGTGTAATTGTATTTGACCTCATGTTTTTTCGCGAGATCATGAACGTCATTTAAAAACAGTTCAACATTGGGAACGCGATATTCTTTAGAGGCACTTTCGTCTCTGAGCTTGTATGAAAGAGTGCCGTTAGAGAGATTGAGCTTGTATTCCTCGACTTTATTGTCTTCAAAAAGCGCTACGATCTCATAGTATTCGCTCTTGGTCTGTCTGTTCTGCGAGTTGAACATAAATACTGCGGAAGCAAGCAGGACCGGTATGAGCAGGTAGGGGAGTATGCGTATAATGATTGTCCTGGGTTCCCTTTTGGGGGAATTGCCGTTATTGTTATTTCTGTTAAAATTTCCGGGATCTAAATTGTCCATATTGATTTTATTTTTTGGCGTAAACTGAAAAGTTCAGAAGCGTGTCGTCTGAAATGCTTAATTCAGCTTTTGTTCTTTGAGAAAGATTATTTGTTATATATTTCAGGTTTGAGCACTCCTACGTATGGCAGATTGCGATAATGCTCGTCAAAGTCAAGTCCGTATCCTACAATAAAAGCGTCCGGTACGACAGCGCCCACGTAATCGGCTTTTACGTTAACGTCAGGCGCGCGTCGGTCCGGTTTGTCGAAAAGAGCGCAGATCTTTACGCTTGCGGCGCCTTTTGCGACTATCATCTTGCGGATGTAGTTAAGCGTATATCCGCTGTCTAATATGTCCTCGACTATCAGAATATCGCAGTCGCGGATATCGCGACCGAGATCCTTGACGATCTGTACGTTTCCGGTGGATTTCGTCGCTGCGCCGGAATAGCTTTTGACGCTCATAAAGTCGATTTCACAAGGTATAGTTATTGCTCGCATAAGATCCGCCATTATCATGACAGAACCCTTCAGTACGCTCACCATAACAAGATGTTTGCCTTCGTAATCAGCGCTTATCTCTTTGCCGAGTCGTTGAACCGCATCGGCCAGCTCTGATTTTGTAAAGAGGATCTTGTCTATATCCTCATTCATTACTGAATCGTAACCTTCAATCTGCATCCGGAATTATCCTCACTGTTTCAATTGTATTTTTGTTCGGGAGAGCATAAACGGACGTTCCGATACCCTCTGCAAATAGAATCCTGCCGTCTTTTTCTATAATCAACGCGTTGCTGCGGCTGTACGCGGGCACGTTGTTTTCGGAAAACATGTTCTTCAGGGATCTTGAGAAGCTGCTGCCTGCCGGCAGGAATCTGTCACCCGGCATGCGTCTGCGGATAACGGCAGAATCTATAACCGACTTATCCGCGTAGCCGCGCTGAGAAAGTTCCCTGACCGTCAGACCATGAAGTTCTTCACGAACTGCCGGAACAAGTGTGATTTTACCTGAAAAAGCGGAACCCGATAGTTTTATGATCTGACCGCGATATATTCCGATGGTGATATCTCCCGGCAGGTTGACCGAGCCTGTTTCATAAAAAATGCTTATATGTCTGTTTTCAGGCTCGCGGCATCCGTAGTATTTGAAAATTGAGATCAGTGCGCGGTTCCGTATCGCTTCGGGAAGAGAGAGTATATCGTCGGCAGTGAAACCGTTTGACGTACTTGCTTTTTCAAGTACCGAGCGCGTCTGCCTTTCCAGCTCGGAATCGTCGGATGTGATACTGCGCGTACAGTTTAAAAAAACTGAGTCAAAATCGGGATTCAGAGATTTCAATACGGGGATCACATTGTGTCTTATCCTGTTGCGGGAGTACTCGTCCGACAGATTGGTGCTGTCGGTTACATAAGCAACGTTTTTTGCGGAAAGATAAGATTCTATTTCTGTGCGTGTGCATTCAATAATCGGCCTGATGATATTTCCCCGTACAGGCGGGATCCCTGTAAGCCCGTGAAGAGAAGCGCCCCTTGCAAGATTGAGAAGAAAAGTTTCTTCACAGTCGTTCAGATTATGAGCAGTGGCAATTTTTGCTGTTGGGTCTATTTCCCTGAAAAACGCATATCGAAGCCGCCGTCCGCATTCCTCAATGCTCTCGCCGGTTTTCGAGGCAATCTCCGGTACGTTATAATGAGCGAAGATGAACGGAATGCCGAGATTTTCGCAGTGAGCACGGACAAAATCCTCGTCATGATCCGCCTCGGGGCCCCTTATACCATGGTTGACGTGCGCTACCTTAAGATTAAATGGGGTTATCCTTGAAAGCGTATTGAATACAGTGAGCATTGCCATACTGTCTGCGCCGCCGGATACTGCGGCAATGACACAGTCACCGTTTTTAAGCATATCGTATCGGCGGATAGCATCGGATACCTTTTTTTCAAAAGAGAGGATGACATCCGCGGAATTATCCATTCGGCGCTTCCTCCGTGATGTATTCCCGAGTTGTGAACATTGTGATCTCGGGGTGCCATGCCAATGGGACAACTCCTGTCGGACCGTGACGGTTCTTCTGGATCAGAAGTTCAGCTTCGTCAACCTGAACTTCTTCGTCGGTCTCGCTCTGCTGCATCTGCGTGTAATAATTCTCGCGATAAAGCATAAGGACAATATCCGCGTCCTGTTCGATTGAACCGGATTCACGCAGATCGGATAGCTGCGGCTTGTGTGACCTGCCTTTTTCTTCGGTGCGTCTGGCAAGCTGGGCGCATGTTACTACGGGAATATTAAGGTCCTTTGCCATCATTTTCAGACTTCTTGTTATCTCAGAAACCTCCTGTACGCGGTTGTCTGTCTTTTTGGAAGAGGACATAAGCTGGAGGTAATCTATGAAAATACAATCGACGTTCTTAAGCTGTCTGGCTCTGGCTTTCATTTCGGGGACGGTAATGTTTGCGGTATCGTCAAAAAACATTTCCGTTTCGGCAAGATAGACCGACGCCTCTGCCAGTTGCTGCCATTCCTGAGTAGATAAATTACCGGACCTGAATTTTGTGCTCTGTATACGCGCTTCCGTCGCAAGAACCCTTTGCGCAAGCTGTTCCTTTGACATCTCAAGTGAGAAAAACAGCACTCTCTTTCGGCCGTATACCGCGACGTTACGAGCAAGATTGAGAGCGAAACTTGTTTTTCCCATGGCGGGACGCGCGCCGATCAGAATAAGGTCGGACCTGTTGAGTCCTGTGATTTTTCGATCCAGCTCGGAGAATCCGGTGGGTAATCCTGCGTACTGACCTTTTTCGAGTTTTGATAAGGAATTAAGCTCATCGAATACATTTGCAACTATATCGCTCAGTTTTGACGGACCGTTGACGCTTTTTCCGCGGCGGATATCATAAATTTTCTGCTCCGCCATATCCAGAAGCTCGTCTGCCTGCAATCCGCTGCCTGAACACGAATCCGATATCTCGCCGGCAGCCTGCATCAGTGAGCGTATATAGAAATTTTCCCGGACTATTTTTGCATAAGACTCGACATTAGCAGCAGTCGGTACAGATTCGGCGAGTCTGAAAAGATAGGTTTTGCCGGTTTCGTCGTCAAAGAGTTTGTCATCTTTCAGCTCATTGAGAACGATAAGAGGGTCGATATTTCCGCCTCGTGAAGCGTCAAGTCTGAGCATCGCGTTAAAGATAGCGCGATGCTGAGGCAGATAGAAGTATTCGGGCTTAAGAAGCAGAGTGACCTGAGAGAAGCAGGATGGCTCGATAAGTATTGCGCCGAGGACTGCCTGTTCTGCTTCGGTGTCGAATGGAAGCTCACGTTCCTTCGGACGTGTGATTGATTCGTTATCCGGCATTTTATTCGCCTACCACAGCATATACGGACGCTGATATGCCCTGATAAAGTCTGATCTGGCATTCGTAAGTGCCGTATGTTTTGATATCGTCTACAGAGATCTTCTTTTTGTCAATATCTATACCGGTCTGAGCTTTTATGGCCTCGGAAACGTCTTTTGCCGTAACCGATCCGAAAAGCTTGCCGTTCGCACCTGCTTTTGCATGGACCCGTATATTTTTTCCGTTAAGAGCTTTGGCCGCTTTTTCCGCGGTGGATTTTGCAACTTCGATCTTGTGCTGTTTTGCAGCTTCGCGGTTCTTGAATTCGGTCTGTGCCTGCGCATTCATTTCTTTGGCTATGCCCTGCGGAAACAAATAATTTCTCGCGTAACCGTCAGCGACTTTGACTCTCTCTCCCCGTTTGCCGAGAGATTTGACGTCTTTAAGTAAAATGACTTCCATTTTAACCATCCTCCTGATTTGAAAAAACTAATTGATACTCATCTGTTTTTATGCTCCGATCAGCTGCATTATCATATTCAGAGCCTCCTGCGGAGTTGTATCCGGCAGCTGTGCCGCAGCCATGGTAAAATGACCACCGCCGCCTAATTTTTCCATGATAACCTGAACGTTGATTTTGCCATAACTTCTTGCGGATATCGCCGATCCGTTTCCCTGAGAATAAATAACGAATGATGCGTCTACACCCTGCAGCCCGAGCATTTCATCCGCTGCTTTTGAGGCGGTAATTCTGGTATATTTGTCCATCTGACGGCTGATCGAAAATGCGCATCTGTTTTTGATAACCGCAGAGGCTACAATTGCAGCCGTATCCGCTTTCTCCCGCGGGGTGGAATCAAAGAATTTCCGCACAGTCACTGTGTCAGCGCCGCATTCTTTCAGGAATCCCGCGGCTTCAAAAGTTCTTGCTCCGGCGCGGATGGTAAAGCTCTTTGTATCAAGATATATACCTGCGAGCAGTGATTCCGCTCCGCTCTTTGAGACACGTCCTACACCAGGTGTGTATTCGATAAGTTCAGTGACCATTTCACAAGCGGAGGAAGCATTGGGTTCATGATAAAACAGCAGAGCGTCTTCGATAGCGTCAACGGACTTTCTGTGGTGATCTATAACCACATACTTTTGAGCTTTTTCAAGCAATTCCGGTGAATCGACAAGATTTTTGCGCATTGTATCAACGATGATAAGAAGGTCATTTTCATCGAATTCATCAGCTGCACGTGTGGAAGATATGAATATACCCCTGAGTTTTTCTCCGGCTTCATTTATATATGCGGATACAAGCGGCATAGCCATCGTGGTCTCGTCGTCTATAACGACCCTCGCTTTGTGCCCGAGAGTTTCTGCTGCTTCCGCCATTCCTATGGCGGCGCCTACGGCATCAAAGTCTGACGCTTTATGCCCCATTATGAATATTTTGTCAGAGTGGTTAATAAATTCTTTGACGGACGTCGCAACGATCCTCGCCTGAACACGATTGTCGCTGGCCACTCCGGATACTACGCCGCCAAAGAAATCATATTTTTCTCCGTCGTTGATGACGACCTGATCTCCGCCCCTGCCGCGGGCCATATCCAGAGCTTTTCGGGCTGTTTTTTCGCAGAAGCGCAAGTTGTCGCCTAGACCTATCCCGCATGAGATAGTAAGCGTTTTATTAAAAGATCCGAAACGGTAATTACGGATCTGTTCCAGCACTGAGAATTGGTCATCGCGCATTTTTTCGTAACCGGAAAACTCAGACACGGCAAAGAAACGTCCTTCGCCTACTTTTCGGACTACGGAGCCGTGACGTTCAAACCAATCGCGTATGATCCGCTCAACTTCACCGATAAGCGCTGAGAATTCGTTCTGGTTGTCGGAAGCTGAAAAGTTTTCTATTGCGTCGATGGTAATAAGAATTACAGCCGGCTGGGATGCGCGCAGTTTCTCAACGGTTTTTCTGTAATCAGTGATATCGGAAAAACAGAGAATAAAGTCATCCCCGGCAGGAGAAACGAAAACTGTATATAGTTTTCCGTTGAAAGAAGCTGTGAATTCCTTATCGTACTGCAGATGTATATCGGGTATGAAGTGCCTTACCTGTCTGACAGAAAGTTCTGTGTTTCCTATAACCTGTTCGGCGAAAAGAGTATTGAACCAGATGATTTGTCCGTCTTTTCTGCATACGACAAGAGGCATGGGGATCGATGCCGGAGTAGTGCTTCCGCCTTCGATAACAGACTGCGAGAGCATATTTACAGACCTCTTCAGGGCTGCAAAATCACGGCGTTCCGCGAGTATTATTACTGACGACATTACAGCTCCGAGACATAATTCAACGATTGCAGCAACATTTGCCCCCAGCTTGAAGGACACAGCTGCCACTGCGAGGGTAAATATGATCACGACTGCAGTTGTCGGATAAGTACGAATAAAATCGCGGAATTTCATAATGCAAAAAAAGAGGTTTTGCCGGTATACATATATAACAGAATCAGATTTCGTGAACGATCGGTATTATCACCGGAGTCCTTTTTGTCTTTTCCCGTATGTAATGGATCAGCTCGTCGCGGAGTCTGTCCGCCAATAAGCCTGTGTCGCGGCGTTTCTGACGCGAAAAACCGTCCATAACGTCCTCGACCACTTCGTAAGCGCCGTCGATCAACGCTCCGGATTCGCGCATATACACAAAACCGCGGGTCTCTATTTGGGGCGCTCCTGTCGGATATCCGGAAAGAGCATCAACAGTTATCGAAACAACAACCACACCGTCCTGTGAGAGACGCTGTCTTTCTTTCAGGACAGCGTTGCCGACATCACCGACGCCGCTGCCGTCAATAAGCACATTTCCTGCCGGTACATCGGTTATAACAGCGGTATCGCGGGCAAGAAAAGAAATACACGCGCCGTTCGCCGGCATGATTATCCTTTCCCTCGGTACCCCCATATCACGTGCCGAAGCAGCGTGACGGGATAACTGCTTGACCTCGCCGTGAACGGGAATGAAGAATTCGGGTTTTGTAAGGCCTATTATGATCTTTTGTTCTTCCTGACAGGCGTGACCGGAAACGTGAACGTCGAACATCTGCTCATATACGACTTCAGCACCTTGTTTGATAAGCTCGTTGATAACGTTGCCGATAGTTTTTTCGTTGCCGGGAATAGGTTTTGCGGATATGATGACGTAATCGTCAGGTCCTATAGATACCCGCCTGTGGTCGGAATTGGCCATACGTGCCAGTGCAGACATCGGCTCGCCCTGACTTCCGGTAGTTATAAGTACGATCTGATCGTCCGGGTATTCGCGTATACGGTCCAGATCGATAAGAGTACCTTCGGGTATGGTCAGATATCCCAGACGGGAGCTTACATCGACCACGTTTTCAAGGGATCTGCCGGAGAGCGCGACTTTGCGGTTGTGCTCGGCTGCAACGTTGATTATCTGCTGTACCCTGTGGATGTTGGAGGCGAAAGTCGCGACGATTATCCTGCGTTTTTCGGCCTTTAAGAAAAGATTGCGGAAGCTTTCGCCGACAGTCCTCTCGCTGGGAGTGAAACCTGCGCGCTCGGCGTTCGTGCTGTCTGATAACAGCGCTAAAACACCCTGATTGCCGATATCTCCGAAACGCGCAAGATCCGTCATTACGCCGTCTATAGGCGTCGGGTCAATTTTGAAATCGCCGGTATGAACAATCGTACCGTCATCGCAGGAGATCGCGTATGCAAGAGCATCCGGGATGGAGTGATTGACATGGATCGCTTCAATATCGAAATGTTCGGTATGAACTACCTCGCCAGGAGCGATATCGCGCAGATCGACGTTCGGGATCCTGGCTTCATTAAGTTTTCCTTCGATAAGACCGATCGTAAGCTTCGTGGCGTAGACCGGAGCGCTGATCTGTTTTAACAGATAAGTCAGACCGCCAATGTGATCTTCGTGGGCGTGAGTTATGAATATGGCGCTGACAGCCTGCGAGTTCTTTAACACATATGTGAAATCAGGTATGACTATATCAACTCCGAGCATGGTTGCATCAGGAAACCCCATGCCGCAGTCTATTATGACCATTTCTCCGCCGTATTCGTATACTGTCATATTCTTGCCGATCTCATCTAATCCGCCGAGAAACGATATTTTGATCGGTGTGGGGAAAAGGGGAGCCGGGGCGCCGGTGGAACCTTGATTTTTGACGTGATATCTTGTGTATCTCAATGCCGAGCCGCCCTCAGTGAATCTTAAGTTACTTGCCATTAAAAACTCCTTAATCTATATCAATATATAAAAACCCATAATAAATGATATATATTATACCGCATCCGGAGGATTTAGTCAAGTATTTATGTTTTTGATATGCTGTTGCAAAATACGGATTATGATGATATCATTACTGCAGATTTAAGAAAAAGGATTCAGTCTGAAATGAATAAGGTATATATTTATACAGACGGAGCCTGCTCCGGAAACCCCGGTCCGGGCGGATGGGGGGCGATTCTGCGCTGGGGTGATCTTGAACGTGAAATGTCCGGCGGCGAATGCATGACAACAAACAACCGCATGGAGCTGTCGGCAGTCATAAACGCACTGTGTGCACTTAAACGCCCCTGTGAAGTGATGCTTACCACCGATTCGCGGTATGTCTGCGATTCGGTTACAAAGGGCTGGGTCAATAACTGGATGAAAAAAGGATGGGTCAGAAACGGTACACCCGTACCAAATGCGGATCTTTGGCAGAAGTTACTGCCTCTCCTTGACATGCATGATGTGGAATTCCGGTGGGTGCGCGGACATGCCGGTCATCCTGAGAATGAAAGATGTGACGCTCTTGCAGTTGCCCAAGCTCAGAAATTCACACACAAATGAGTCATAACGCATAAAGACCGCCTTTCGGCGGTCTTTATGCGAATTTATAAGTTGATTTATTATAAAGCTTCTACGATACCTTTGGTATCTCTTGCGATCATAAGCTCCTCATTGGTGGGGATGACATAGACTTTGATTCTGGAATCAGGGCGGGACAGTTCGCCGCCGACACCCCTGATAGCCTTCTTGTTTACCTCGGGATCGAATGTAACCCCAAGATACGCGAGATTTTCACAGATGTTTTCCCTCAGAGGCTGAGAATTCTCTCCGATGCCGCCTGTGAAGACAATAGCGTCGACTCCGTGCAGAACTGCTATATAGGAACCGATGAACTTTCTGATCTGATACCAGAGCATCTGCTTGGCAAGCTCAGCCCTCTCGTTGCCTTCAGCTGCCGCTTTCAGAATATCGCGGTCGTCATAAAGCCCGCCTGAGATACCGTAGATGCCGGATTCCTTGTTGAGCTTCTGCGCGGTCTCATTGGGGGTCCAGCCGGCTTTCTGCTGAATGAAAGTCACGACGGAGGGATCGAGGGAACCGGACCGTGTGCCCATGATAAAACCGCCCAAAGGAGTAAGGCCCATGGAGGTATCGACGACCTTGCCGTTTTCAATAGCGGTAATGGACGAACCGTTGCCCAGGTGGCAGGTTATAAGCTTGAGCTCCTCAATGGGCTTGCCCATGATCCTGGCGCACTCGTGGCTGACATAGCGATGCGAAGTGCCGTGGAAACCGTAGCGCCTGACAGCGTATTTTTCGTAAAACTCGTAGGGTACGCCGAACATATAGGCGTAATCGGGCATTGTGGAGTGGAATGCGGTGTCGAAAACCACGACCTCCGGAACTTTGTCGCCGAATACCTCAAGACAACCCCTTATGCCCTGGACGTGAGCTGCGTTGTGAAGGGGGGCGAGTGGGATAAGGCTCTCGATGCCCTCGATGACATTTTCGTCCACAAGGATACTCTCTTTGAACAGAGCGCCGCCCTGAACGATACGGTGGCCGATAGCGTCGATCTCGGAGAGATCGTTGATGACCTTGCCATCGCCGGAGGTGAGTGCGTCCTTGACGATATAAAACGCCTCGGTGTGATTTTTCATGGGGACGTCGCGCTCGTACTTTTTGTCGCCTACTTTGTGTTCAAAGTGGCTGTTGTCGTTGCCGATACGCTCACAGATACCCTTTGCGATGATGCTCTCGTCATCCATGTTCATGAGCTGGTATTTGAGCGACGAAGAGCCTGCGTTGATTACAAGAATTTTCATATTTTGTTCCTCCATTTATTATCCTCTGAATTTTAAAAAGACAGGTAAAAAACGGTTTTGTGTTTTGTATACAGCCGAACCTAAATAGTAAGCGGTTTTCGGATTCCCGGAAGAAAATACAGCTTTAATAAGACTTATATGCAAGCCACCCGCAGGATCGTACTCAAGTGCACGTCTTGTGGTGCCGTCGTTGAGCATGATGCCGATTTCTTTGAGCTTTTCCGCATAAGTCAGCTTACAGCTTCCGGCGAACATAACAGTGACACAGGAAAGCAGTCCTTTAATAAACATATAAGCGGGAACTCCCGGATCGCCGCAAAGATCCTCGTATACGTCAAACGCCCTCTTGCAGCCGTAGAATTTCTGCGGATACCATGAGGAGATAAGACTGTCTTTTTTCCCTACATTATAGTTATAAAGCGTTTCCGGAATAATACATATCTGTTGTTTCTCGTATGGCAAACCTGCAGCTGTCTGATCCATTTCACATTGCAAAGTCCGTATGCATTCAGCGCAGAATACCCTGTCTTCGCCGTAACGCAGGTTTTCAAAGCGGATGTGATTCTTTATAAGGAATTCACGGAGAAAAGCCTTGTTCCATACGGGGTTAAGAAGGTTTCTGAAGTAATAGGAGTCTGTATCGAAGGGCGGTCTGGGAATATATGGCATCTCCCTGTTATCGAATAAAAAATTCTGACTGAAACCGTATATGACCATCCTGCAGCCGTCTGCGGCATATGCTATTTTATCGAGCGCGCCGTCCTTTAAGCAATCGTCGCAGTCAAGGAAAAGTATATACTCGCCTGTCGCGGCGTCGATACCTGTATTACGGGCTTTTGCGGGGCCGCCGTTTTTTTGAAATATGGGTTTTATCCGCTTGTCTTTTTCTGAAAGGCGTTTTATGACTGTCGGCGTGTTGTCTTGCGAACCGTCATCAACGATTATCAGCTCAAAATCCTTAAATCTCTGGTCTGTTACCGAATCACAGGCTTTAATAATGTCTCTTTCACCGTTATAAGCCGGAATTATGATTGAAAATTTCATGCGTTGTCAAATAGACCGTAAAGCTCGTTTTTGATCCGCAGATTGTAAGTATCAAGGGAGTCGCGGTTTTTTTCATGTGGACGTTCTTTAAGAATAGCACCGACTATATCGTCTGTTCCTTTTGCAATCGGATTGTATTTTTCAAGTCTCGTGGGAAAGATGAGATCAAGTCCGAGCGCTTTTGCTTCCTGCAGTACAATACCTTGCCCTTCGTGACGTGACGTCAGGATCAGCGCATCGCATTTTGTCATAAACGGAAACGGATTATCTGTTTCCGGCAGTCGGGTTATATATGCGTCGAGTTTCAGATTATTTATCTTATGTTCTATTGCGGATTCTTCGGGACCAGCACCGATCATATACAGATGAATATCCGTTCTTTTGGTGAGTGCGTCGGCAAAATAATCTATCATCAGATCTATGCCTTTTTGACGTGTATATCTGCCTACGAAAATAAAGTTTGTGGTCAGAGGATCCGGACTGAAGTCGACCGGGGCCTCGCTCATTCTGAACAACTCTGCCGTGTTGATCGCATTCGGGATTATTCTGATCGGTTTGAAATACTGATGAGTAATACTTCTGAAGGGCTCGATAATGCCGCCGGATACTGCGACAAATTCATCGTACAGTTTGTATTTTGCCTTGAAAGCATGATAAAGAACTTTATACTTAAACGTCTGACTGAGTTCCACACGCAGATCGTTGTGGATCCACATGACACGTTTTTTCGCGTTGACAGTAAGAGCGCAAAGAGCGCATTCGTTAGAATAACTGTTGTAATCTATCGCAAGGTCATATTCCGTATCCGGGAAATCATAGTAATAGTTTCTTTTGATGAAATTGAACGGAATGACCCTGTTCAGATATGGCATCGGCTTTAAATAATAAATCCGCAGATTTTCCCTTTCGGCCATATCGACCGATCCTTTTGGTACAAACAGATAAAGGTCTATCCTGTAATAGGATAAATCGGTATTTGTAATAAGGTTTATGAGAGATCTCTGTATCCCGCCGATGCCGAGATCTCTCTGGAAAATAGCGATATTGCGCATTTACCTTGTTTCGGTAAGATCCATTACTTTATTCTGATTGCCGTAACCGGTGGCAAGGCGGAACCAGAGCATTCTGGTATTCCCGTCTTTATCGCGTAGTTTGACAAGGTACTTTTTGCCGTTCTCGACTATGTTTACGTCTTCGACTTTATAGTCCGATCTTGCAAAAAGCTTTCTGGCAGCGATAATATCGTTTGGTTTGTATTCCTTCATATTGTCGGATACAAACAATACATCGCCGCAGATATTGTTGACAGCGCCGAGCAGGAGCTTCTGTTTGATGTTGAAGCGGACATTCGTGTAACGAAGGAAGAAAACGTCGGGATCGTTAAGGAATACTCTGTGATTAAGGTGCCGTCTGAATAAAGAGTTGTTGATCGCCATCTGCGCGGAGGGGACCTCTACATTGAGTTTGAGGGGAGTGTAGAAATCGCCGGAGTAATTCTTGCTGACGTCGCAGCTGATACGGCAGGCGTCCACATAACCGAACGCAGCGCCGAGAGGCACACCGCAGCCTAAAATAAGCTTGTCTCCGCAGCACTCGCGTAAAAACTCCATCGCTTCGCACATTAGCTGACCGCGGGATTTGTTATACCTGGGCCAGCGGCACTGACTGTAGAGGAAGTCCAGCTTGACCATGTCATAGCCCCATATATTCAGTATCACGTCAAAGAAATGCTTTATATGTTCTCTGACCTCAGGGATATACATGTCAAGTGTATACGCTCCGCCCCAGCCGAGGCAGCTTACGTCGGGTTTGCCGTTAGGCGCTTTTATGAGCCAATCAGGATGCTCTCTGGCAGTGCGGGATTTGGTCTGTACATTCAGGGGGGCAAGCCATATTCCCGCCATATAGCCTTTTTTGTGGATATTATCGGCTATGAATTTCATGCCGTGGGGGAATTTGACTGGGTTGAGATCCAGCCAGTCGCCCACGAAGGTCTCGTAACCGTCGTCCACCTGGAATATATTGATATCCTCGCTCACGGAATCCATGGCTTTAAGATCGCGGAGTATCTGCTTTTCATTGATATTCTGGAAATAGTTATACCAGGAGGTATAGCCGGCAAGGTGATCGCACTTTTCCTCGGGAATGTTCCACAGCGAGAAATACTTATCGAAAACCTCGTTGTAAGCGCCGTTAAGAATAACGAGATTGTATAGCTCATAAGGTTTGTCCGTTGCGACGCCCTCAACGTCCTTATCGCATGTGAGTGTGCCTGAATTCATATCGGCCCTGATGATCGTGAAACCGGACCGCTCGGAGAGTGAGCCGATAAGAAGTATATCATCTGAGTTCTTGATATAGGCGTAAGTAAAGGAATGGAAGCGGCCTGCCTTCGTTTCGTTTCCTGCAATGTTTATATCGCCGGAAATGCCAGCTAACTGACCGACGGCTTTTACACCGGGCAGAGTCGCCGCTCCGCGCTGGAAATCGACTTTAGTATACTCGCGGGAGGTCGACCAGGATTGATAGCCGTTTGCGAAGAATTTGGAGCATGCCACATAGTCCTGGCTCCAACGGATCTTCGCGGACAAAAGCTTGACGAACGTTTTGGGTAAAAGAGATATTTTGACCTCCGAATCCGTTATGCTGATATCGGCGTCCATAAACTCGGATTTGCTTCCTGTAAGAGTGTACTCTCTGCCGCCGCAGGAATAGACACATTCAAAAACGGGATTATTCATTATACCGGTCTCCTTATAAATTTTCTCACAATATTTTTATTATTATATCGCCGATTGAAAAATATATCAACATTTTTTTGCTGAACAAAATGATAAAATACCTTGACTAAAACGATTGATTATTGTTATTTTGTATTGCATAATAAAAAAACATCATAATTATACGGAGGAACAAAATGTTTATTGCAATTCAAAAAGCCATATGTATCGTTTTGACTGCGATTGCCATTTTCGTCGGCGGAGTGTTCGGCATTAACGACGGCACAACCGTTGAGGAGTATGAAGCAAGAGTAGATTCTCTGCAGTTTTTTGAGAATACGCGTAAGACAGCCATTCCCCAGACTTCTGTTTATAACACTATCCTCACGCATTTAACCGGTGAAAAGACCGACGGAAAAGAAAAAAAAAGCAATAGTTATCGGTTATGACGGCTGCAGACTGGACATGTTCACTTATATTGACGATGAACATCCCTCAGGGATAACTGATTTTCTCAACACAGGTTCAAAGGCATATATTTCATATGCCGGCGCGGTCAATTATCCTCAGGTAAACCGTCAGATGACATCCACTGCTCCGGGATGGTGTTCTATGCTGACCGGCGTATGGTCGGTCGATCACGGCGTATTCTTCAATTATACTCCGAAACTGAGTTGCTGCAAGACTCTTCTTACCACTGCGGTTGAAGAAGGAATCATTGACAGCTCCGCTTTTTATGTTTCATGGAACGGTCATTTCGGCACTCCGGTATCCACATATACATCGGAGAAAAAGTACATAAAGAAAAACGGTCTCAACGTCAATTTCCTGCAGGCTGATGACGATGACGGAACAGAGGCGAACGTCATGGCTGATCTTGCGCGTGAAGATTGCACAGATTTCATCTTCCTTACTCTTGAATACACTGATCACTGCGGTCACAGCACCGGTTTTACGTACAATGACGAGCGTTATATCAAGGCGTTTTATGATGCCGATGCCGCCGGAGCGCGTATCCTTGACGCGGTTTTGTCGCGTGAAAACTTTGAAAATGAGGATTGGCTTATAATCATGACAACAGACCACGGAGGCATCAATCTTCATCACGGATTCTGTTCGGAGATGGAAAGGATGACTTATCTTATCTGCAATAAAGAAGTTATCGCAGCGCAGTAAACAACGCTTTATATAATAAAATGAGCTGTAAAGATTCTGTTTTTACAGCTCATTCTTTTAGACTTTTTTACAGCTCAAAACGCTTTATCGTATTGAAGAATTCCTTTACGGCGTAATAGCTCGGCTTCGGTTTTTCGTTGCAGTCCACAAGACCCCAGCTGGTTTCCACGGGGCAATCGGACTGCCCGCAGACGTAGCACTTATCCGAATCCGCCCAGCAGTATACGATCGTTCCGATAACATATGGAGTGTCATGGAAGATTTTCAACACCTTGCGGTAGAAGTTTGCCTGACCTTCCGGCGTATGTTCGCAGCCTGGGATCTTGGTCAGAGGCGGAAGCTCAGTATAAAAATGGCTGTTGAAATCGCTTTTAAATACGAAGTCAAAATATCTTGAGACGTTACTGTCCGTCAGCTGTTTGACGTAATCCCGCGAGGTCGGATTAAGTCTTTCCACAAGCTCTGCCGGATGAAGCCGCGCGTCTTTTTCGCTCTTCATTCCGTATTTCGCAAGAACGGCTTTCTTTTCCTTTTTCGTTTTCGGTTTGCCGGTGCTGATATAACCGAATTCCTCCATCAGAACAGGCTTGCCGGTCATAGACCAGAAATAACGGTTCAGAGCCCTGAATATCCAGAAAAAGCCGGGAGCGTTGAAGAAGCAGCCAAGGTACACATCCACTCCGATATAATCACAGTACTGATTGTAAGGCTCCATATAGTGGATAAGATCGGCGGAGGGCCCCGCGCAGTTATAGCCCACGATGATATCGCCTTTGACAGGGGCGAGAGCTTCAAGCTGTATCCCGAGGAATGTCGCGGATTCTCTTGTGGAGAGAGGATGAGTAAAACGCGGCAGTCCCATTTCGTTTGAGATCTGTATACCGCCGATACAGTCGCGCAGTTCCTCTAAAATGAATACGATAACTCTTTGTATCTCAGCTCTGTCACCGGGCTGTCTGGAATCAAGACCGTGTTCAAGAAAAGCCCGCGGTATCGGAGTGACGGTCATTACTTTAAGACCGTTTTCTTTAAAGCGTGTACATCTTTCTTTATAGTTTATAAAGTCCTGAGAGACTGTCATTCCGTCCTTTTCGAACGGATAAGGAACGTCGTTCCTTATCCAGCGTATACAGGCTTCCTTTACAAGTTCGTAATTATCACTCGGGTGGCAAACTCCGCATATGAAGCCTTTATCTCGCATGCGGATTGTTTCTTCATTCTTTTTCGGTATGAAATATGATTTGATGATATTTGCAGGTACGTATTTAAGTCCGTATCTGATTTGTTCTTTTACATATGGTTCCATAGATCCTCCATCGATTAAGCAATACCCGGGCGTGCGGTGTCGCCCGGATAATACGGATTTTTGATTATTCTTTGATTGTTTTATCTTCTGCCTGAAGTTCTTCTGCGAAGTTTTCAAGCATCTCGAGTTCTTTATTGCGTTCTTTTGCAAGCAGGGCACGGCGCTCGTTCAGTTCAACATACATTTTCTCACGCTTCTCTCCGACCAAATCATAGAAGAAATAGGGGATGGTCTGCACGATACTCGGGAACAGATATACGCACTGGAACAGGAAGAACACTTTCTGATATACCAGCTTGGAGCCCTGCGACCACGGAGTCATGGGGATCGTTGCGTCATACCCGGACCATTTGAAAAGTTTTATGGTAAGAAGAGCGTTGAGAGGCTGAGTGACTTTGCCCAGAAGCCCTGTCAGAATGCCGATCGTGCCGTCCGGACGTTCGCCGGTCATATACTCGGTATAGTCGTTGATCTCTCTTCCCAGCTCCGCGCTGAATACGTTCGCCGGACCGTTATTCAGGCCGTTCAGTCCGTAGAAGATCCAGTATATAAATACTATCAGCCACTTTTTGTCGACGTTCGGTATTCCGAATATACCCATAAGACCTTCGGTGATAAGATCCCAGAAACGAAGAGCGATATATGCGTTCCGGTTGTTGTTTTTGAAGAATTTCTGGAATTTTGGAATAAGCGCAACAGACGGCATATCAAGCACGTTGTAAAGCGAATAGGCGATAGCCGAGGGGATTGAGCCGCCGAAGATCTCCTGCTGGGTGACTACGTCCCATGAATATCCGCCGCTTGACCACCAACCGACAGCGAAGCCGGCTACGAAGTTGCGCAGCATGTATTTGTTTTTCAGGATATAGAAAATTGTTTTTGAGAACGGAGCCGGCTTGGGCTGCAGAACTATTCTCTCCTTGCAGTTGATCGCCATACCGATGTTGCCGATGCATCCGATTGTCGCACAGATAGACGTCATTATGAAGAAAACGTATTTGAGCGGCAGATTGATATAGCCTTTGTTGTTGAGCTCCATAAGAGGCAGGAAGATGATGTAGATCATCTGCGAGCCGAATTCGCCTATGTAGTTCTGCAGCAGGCCTACTTTGATCCTGTCATCGGGATTCGGCGTCTGCAGGGTGACCATATTATCCCTTGGTATAGAGTAAATCGTTGAGAAAGTCTCCTCCAAAAACAGGGTAACGAAAAGGAATATGATCTTGCGCTGATCGTTGCCCGCTGTGTCGCCAAGGAAAATTGCTCCGCTGAATTTGACGACCACCGTCAAGAAATAGGGGATGGCGGAAAAGAGGATATAAGGTCTCGCCTTACCGAACCGGGTCCTTGTGTGGTCATATGCGATGCCCATCAGGGGATTGTTCAGAACGTCGTAGATCGAGATGAGAGCTAAAATGACAGTGACGTAAGTCATGTCAATTTTCAGAACGTTTACGTAATACAGAGTTCTGTAATAGGTGATGCCGGCAAGCATTTTGGATGCAAACTGACCAATGGCGGGCCAAAGCATCTCCTTGGGAGTTAAAACGCCGGTGTGGAACATCCTGATGGCTATGTCACTGTATTTTTTCAGTCTGCCTTCGCCCAGGGAAGCGGCGGAATCGCCTTCCGCCTTAAAGACGGTATCAACGAATTTGCGCGCGCCTGATTCGTGTTGTTGTTCGCTCATTTTACAGTCACCTCACAGGAAG